>JAIEPJ010000014.1 GCA_019749835.1 Phreatobacter sp.
CGGGTTCGGGCCAGATGCTGTCGCTGCCGATCAACGAGCTCTGCCAGCAGATGTTCAAGGAGGCCTTCATCGAGATCGACTTCCGGGTCGTCGAGCTTGAGCCCCTCTACCAGGCCTGGCGACAAGGTGCGGCGCACGAGTCGCTGCGCGGCATCACCGCCAACAACGTCGCCTACCTGACCTCCGATCCGCTTTATGCCTTCATCCGCTTCTTCCACTCCGGCCAGATTGCGCCGGTCGGCGTGAACTGGGGCCACTACAAGAACGCCGACGTCGACAAGCTGATCGACCAGGCGCTGGCGAGCACGGTGGAGAGCGAGCAGAACGCGCTGATGGCCAAGGTTCACGAAAAGGTCGTCGACGATTCGCTGCTGGTCTGGGTCGTGCATGACACCAACCCGCATGTCGCGAGCGCGAAGGTTTCGAGCTACACCCAGGCCCAGCACTGGTTCCAGGACCTGACGACGCTGGGGTGACCTCTTGGGGGGTGCGGTGTGCCGGCCGCGCGTCGGTTCCGGTTTGCACGCGGCCCTTGTCGTCATGCCCGGCCTTGTGCCGGGCATCCATGACTTGAACTCCGCGTTCGGAACATTCGTGGATGCCCGGGATAAACCCGGGCATGACGGGCGATGTTTCGGCGGCCAGACGGTGGGGGATTAGCGTCCCCGACCCCTCATGCCGGAGGGGTGTACCCCTTCGGCAGACGGGCGCGCTCGATCTGCGAGAGGTCGCAGGCGACGTCCACCATGGCGGAGAAGTCGTTCTGCCCGTAGCCGCGGGCGCGCGCCTGGGAGAAGGCCTCCCGCGCCGCTGCCGCAACGGGAACCGGCACGCGGGCCGCATTGGCCGCCTGGATGATCAGCGTCAGGTCCTTGTGGGCGAGGTCGATGGAGAAGCCCGGCTCGGTGTCGCCGGCCAGCACCTTGTTCGGCCAGTTGACCTTGAGCTGCCCGTTGGTCGCCGTGGTGCCGTAGAGCACGTCCAGCGTCTTCGCGAGATCCAGCCCGAAGCGCTGCGACAGCGACAGGGCCTCGGCATTGAGCTGGCAGAGGATGATGGCGAGGTAGTTGTTGACGAGCTTCATCCGGGTGCCGGCGCCGGGACCGCCGGAATGGTGGATGGTCGTGCCCATGGCCTGCAGCAAAGGCAGGGCGCGCTGGTAGTCGGCATCGTCCGCGCCGACCATGAACAGGCTCTGCCCCCGGTCCGCATGCCACGCAAGGCGGCCGACCGGCGCATCCACGGCCGACATGCCGCGCCGGCGCGTCTCGTCGTGCAGCTTGTCGGTCGTCTCCGGGTCGATGGTCGACATGTCGATGATGAGGGTGCCGGGCCGGGCATGGTCGAGCACGCCGCCGGGTGCCAGGACGACCTCGCCCACCTCCTTGCCCGTCGGCAGCATGGTGACGACGATATCGCAGGACGCGGCGATCTCGGCGGGTGAGCCGCGCTTCGCGCCGAGGGCCTCCAGCGCCGCCACCGGCGCCGCGACCACGTCATGCACCATCAGCGAAAAGCCCTTGGTCTGCAGGTTCGAGGCCATGCCCCGTCCCATCTTTCCAAGCCCGATGAATCCGACCGTCATGCCTGTCCTCCCGATTGTCCGTCTTGTGTCTATGCGGGCGCGGCGTCATGGTCCGCCCCTCGCAAGGGACGGGGAGCCTATCAGCCCATGAACGCCGCGCATCCTCATGCTTTGCATGCCTCGCCCGCCGGCTGGCCGGGCGACATCTTCTTCGCGCTGAAAGCGGCCCGTGTCCGGCAGGTCGCCTATGTGCCCGATGGCGGCCATGCCGAGCTGATTCGCGCCATCCATGCCGACCCCGCGATGATCGGCATTCCGCTGACCACCGAGGAGGAGGGCGTCGCGCTGGTCTCCGGCGCCTGGCTCGGCGGCGACCGCGCCTGCCTCCTCATGCAGTCGTCCGGCGTCGGCAATTGCATCAACATGCTGTCGCTCGTCCGCAACATGGGCGGGCCCTTCCTGACCTTCGTGACGATGCGCGGCGAATGGGGCGAGTTCAATCCCTGGCAGGTGCCCATGGGAACCGGCACGCCCGATGCCTTCCGGCTGATGGGCGTCCATGTGCTCAGGGCCGACCGGCCCGAGGAGGTCGGTCCGGCGACCGCCGCCGGCATCCGCATGGCCTATGAGGGCGGCAGCGCCGTCGCCGTTCTCCTCGCCCAGCAGCTCATCGGTGCCAAGGTCTTCGTGAAATGAGCCAGTCCTTGAACCGCCTCGACCGCCGCGCCGTTGTCGCCCGCCTGCTCAAGGACCGCGGTGAGGCCATCGTCGTCACCGGGCTGGGATCGCCGACCTATGACGTCGCCGCCTGCGGTGACCACGACCGCAACGTCTATCTGTGGGGCGCCATGGGCGGCTGCGCCGTGATGGCCCTCGGGATCGCGCTCGCCCGGCCCGAAACCCCGGTCATCGCCGTCACCGGTGACGGCGAGATGCTGATGGGTGTCGGCTCCTTCGCCACCATCGCCATGCAGGCGCCGAAGAACCTCACCGTCGTCATCCTGGATAACGGCCTCTACGGCGAGACCGGCGGACAGGCGAGCCACACTTTGGTCGCTGACCTCGCCGCCATAGCCGCCGCTTCGGGTATCGCCGATGCCCGGGCCATTGACGCCATGGGCGATGTCGAGGGGCTCGCGACCCGCGCGACCGCGCTCGGCAACGCCCCCTGCGTCGCGGTGGTCAGGATCGGCCAGGCCGAACTCGAGCGTGTGCTGCCGACCCGTGACGGGCATGCCGTCCGTGCCCGCGTGCGCCAATCCCTGGGGCTGTCGATCGACTGATGTTCTCATCCGACGAACTCGAGCGCTATGCCCGCCACATCGTCCTGCGCGAGGTCGGCGGGCCGGGCCAGCAGAAGCTGAAGGCGGCACGGGTCCTGGTGATCGGCGCCGGCGGGCTCGGCGCGCCGCTGCTGCTCTATCTGGCGGCGGCCGGTGTCGGCACCATCGGCATTGTCGACGACGATGGCGTGGCGCTGTCGAACCTCCAGCGCCAGGTCATCCACCGCACCGAGGACGTCGACATCCTCAAGACCGAGAGCGCGGCGGGCGCCATCCGCCGGCTCAACCCCCATATCGAGGTGGTCTCCCACGTCACCCGGCTGACGGCGGCCAATGCCCGCGGTCTCGTCTCCGGCTACGACATCGTCGCCGACGGCTCCGATAATTTCGCCACCCGCTATGCGGTCTCCGACGCCTGTTTCCATGATGGCAAGCCACTGGTGACCGCAGCGGTCGGAACCTTCGACGCGACGCTCACGACGCTCCGACCGCACGAAAAGGCGGCCGACGGCACGCCCAACCCGACCTATCGCTGTCTCTTCCCCGATGCGCCGCCGCCGGGAACCGTGCCCTCCTGCCAGGAGGCCGGCATCCTCGGCGCGCTGACCGGCATCGTCGGTTCGATGATGGCGCTGGAGGTCATCCGGGAGATCGTGGGTTTCGGCGAGGGCCTCGTCGGCCGCCTGCTGATGATCGACACCCGCGCCATGCGCTTCGAGACCGTGCGTTACAGGTGGGACCGCGAGAACCCGCTGAATGGCCAGGACACCTGAGGCTGCAAGGTCCGCGATTGCCTCAATATTCGGCGTAGATCTCGATGATATTGTCTTCCGGGTCGCGGAAGAACAGCGTGCGGTGGCGCCAGGCCGGAAGGTCGGTCGGCGCCCGCAGGATCGTCACGCCCCTGGCGATGAGCTCGGCATGGCAGGCATCGACGGCCGGCGGCGGCACGCGGAAGGCGAGCTGGACGGCGGCCGATCCCGCGGCCGGGCCGTCGTCGCAGACCGACCAGGGGCCGCGCGGCCGCAGCGACAGGAGCGCCGATCCGACGCGGAAACTCACCCAGGTCGGATGGTCCGTCTCGATGGGAAAGCCCATGACCTCGCGGTAGAAGGCGCGCGTTTCAGTGAGCTTGGCGCAGAGCAGGACCGTGTGGTCGAGGTTGCGGATGGCTGAAAGGCTCATGGCGCCTCACAGCATCGAGGGCAGCACGCGGTCCGGCGGCTTGTGGCCATCCATGAAGGCCTTGATGTTGACGATGACCTTGTCGCCCATGTCGATGCGGCCCTCGATGGTGGCCGATCCCATATGCGGCAGCAGCACGACCTTGCCCGCCTTGGCGAGCTTGATCAGCCGCGGATTGACCGCCGGCTCGCTCTCGAACACGTCGAGCCCGGCGCCGGCGAGATCGCCAGCCTCGATCATCCGGGTGAGCGCCACCTCGTCGATGATCTCGCCGCGCGCCGTGTTGACGACGAAGGCCTCCTTCTTCAGGAGCTTCAGCCGCCGCGCCGACAGCAGGTGATAGGTCGCCGGGGTATGCGGGCAATTGACCGAGACGATGTCCATGCGGGCGAGCATCTGGTCGAGGCTTTCCCAATAGGTGGCGTCCAGCGCCTGCTCGACCTTCTCCGGCAGGCGGCGGCGGTTGTGATAGTGGATCTGCATGCCGAAGGCCGCGGCGCGGCGGGCCAGCGCCTGGCCGATCCGGCCCATGCCGACAATGCCGAGACGCTTGCCATGGATGCGCTTGCCGAGCATCCAGGTCGGGCTCCAGCCGGTCCATTCGCCGTGTTCCAGCACCTCGAGGCCCTCGGCGAGGCGGCGCGGCACGGCGAGGATCAGCGCCATGGTCATGTCGGCCGTGTCCTCGGTGAGGACGCCCGGCGTATTCGTCACGGTGATGCCGCGCTGGATGGCGGTGGCCACGTCGATATTGTCGACGCCATTGCCGAACTGGGCGATCAGGCGCAATTGCGGGCCAGCCTGCGACAGCAGGGCCGCGTCGATCCGGTCGGTGACGGTCGGCACCAGGACCTCCGCCGTCTTCATCGCGGCGACCAGATCCGCCTGGCTCATCGGCTTGTCGTCGACGTTGAGGCGCGTCTCGAAGAGCTCGCGCATCCGCGTCTCGATGCTGTCCGGCAGTTTCCTCGTCACGACGACGAGCGGCTTCTTGCGGTTCGGCATGCCCCAACCTCTGGAATCCCTGCGGTCCGCCCTGCAACGAACCACCCGGCCGGTTGATTCCGGCCGGCCATCAAGCCTGTCTTAACCCTGAACGGCGACACTGGCTTCCGGCGGGACCTGTCTACCAGAAGGGTCGCGCCAGACAAAGCCGTCGGTCCCCTCTCGTGACCTGTCTTTCGAAGGGGCCGGCGTCGGTGCGGTGCGTTTCGGATGCCGGTGGGTAGCGTATGAGTGCTTTTCGCGTGAGCGCGGCTCTGGTCGCCGTGATGGCCGCCTTCACCGGTGCGCCGGTTTCCGCCGCCGAGATCACCGGCTCGCTGGGGTCGCAGACCCGTCTCCCGGTTCCCCGTTTCGTCAGCCTGAAGTCCGAACGCGTCAATGCGCGGATGGGTCCGACGCGCGAGCACCAGGTCGTGTGGATCTACCAGCGCGCCGGCCTGCCCGTGGAGGTTACCGCCGAATTCGACAACTGGCGCCGCATCCGTGACCATGACGGCACCGAGACCTGGGTCTTCCATTCCATGCTGTCGGGGCGGCGCACCGGCATCGTCATGCCGCGCGGCAATTCCGCCGAACTCGTTTCGCTGATGAATCGTCCCGGCGGTGACCGGATCGTCGCGCGCCTGGAGCCCAAGGTCCAGGGAATGGTCAGGGCCTGCAACGGCACCTGGTGCCGGATCACCGGCCAGGGCTTCGACGGCTGGATCGAGCAGACGCGGCTCTGGGGTGTGTACCCGAACGAAAAGGTCGAGTGACGCGGCCCGCCGCCCTCGCTAGGGTCCGGCCACCACCCGCCGCCGGAGCGCCGATGTCCCTGCCGTCCCGTCTCGACCGCGCCGCCTTCCTCGCCCGCTTCGCCGCCGTCTGGGAACACTCGTCCTGGATCGCCGAGGGCACCTTCGACCGTGGCCTCGGGGCGGCCGAGGACACCGCCGAAGGCCTTCATGCGGCGATGGCCGCAGTGATGCGCGCGGCCGGCGACCCGGCGAAGCTCGCCCTCATCCGCGCCCACCCCGATCTTGCCGGCAAGCTCGCCGCCGCCGGTCGTCTCACCGCCGAATCGACCGGCGAACAGGCCTCCGCCGGCCTCGACCGCCTGACCGATGCGGAGAGGGCGGAGTTCATGCGGCTGAACGAGGCCTACAAGGCGCGCTTCGGCTTCCCCTTCATCCTGGCCGTGAAAGGGCGCACCAAGGACGAGATTCGCGCCGCTTTCGAGACCCGGCTCGCCAACGATCCGGCCGCCGAGTTCGCCGATGCGTTGCGCCAGATCGAGCGCATCGCGCTGCTGCGGTTGAAGGATTTGTTGACGTGAGGCGCTGAGCCCTCGCGACGACGAGAGCCGCATATGGCGCAGGAACCGCCGCCGTCATGCCCGGCCTTGTGCCGGGCATCCACGAATTTCCTGTCGGAGGGCGGTGTTCAAGTCGTGGATGGCCGGGACAAGCCCGGCCATAACGCGGAGAGGTAGACGTCAGGAACACGCGGCGCGGTACGGCGCGCCCGGAACTGCATCAACCCCCGATCACCCGCTCCAGCACCGCCCGAGCCCGCGCTTCCACGGCACTCCGCGCGACGTGCTGCCCGCCGTCCACCACCCGCCGGCCCGAGACCCAGACCTCGCGGACGGCGCCGGCCGAAGGTCCGAAGATCCAGGAATCCAGCACCGCGTCGCCGCCGCGGCCGGCGAAGGCCATGTGGTTGCCATCGAGCACGACGAAGTCGGCCGGCGCGCCCACCGTGATCCCCGCCGCCCCAAGCCCCAGCGCCTGCGCGCCGCCAGCGAGGCAGTCCTCGATCAGCGTCCGGCCGGTGGAGCGGCCACGATCCGCCATCGCCGTGCGCCGCCGGGTGGCGAAGCGCTGGGCATAGTCCAGCATCGCCAGCTCGCCGGTGGCGGAGATTGCCACGTTGGAATCCGTGCCGACGCCGAACCGGCCGCCGCACCCGCGGAAATCGACCCCGTCGAACAGGCCGTCGCCGAGATTGGCCTCGGTGACCGGGCAGAGGCCGACCACGGCGCCCGCTTCCGCCATGATCCGCCGCTCGGCCGCGTCGGCATGGGTGGCGTGGATGAGGCACCAGCGCTCCGACAGCGCGACCGTGTCGGCGAGCAGCGCGATGGGGCGCGTCCCATGCTCGGCGAGGCAGTCCTCGACTTCCCTGACCTGTTCCGAGACGTGGATGTGGACGGGACCATCCGGGAAGGCGGCCACCAGGGCCGTCAGCTCGTCCCGCGTCACCGCCCTCAGGGAGTGAGGCGCGATGCCGAAATGGCCACGGGCATAGGCGCTCGCGGCCGCCCGGCCGCCTTCCGCCACGCGGGCGAAGAGGTCGAGGTCGCTGATGAAGCGCCGCTGTCCCTCGCCCGGCGGCAAGCCGCCGAAGCCGGAATGGGCATAGAAGACCGGCAGCAGTGCGATGGCGAGCCCGGTCGCCTCCGCAGCGGCGATGCAGCGCCGCCCGAGTTCGGCCGGATCGGCATAGGGCCGCCCGTCGCGGCCGTGATGCAGGTAGTGAAACTCGCCGACCGTGGTGAATCCCGCCTCCAGCATCTCGACATAGGCGAGCGCCGCGATGGCCTCGACGTCCTCGGGCTCCAGCGCCAGGGCGAATCGATACATCCAGTCGCGCCAGGTCCAGAAGGAATCCTCGCCCGTGCCGGCCACCTCGGTCAGCCCCGCCATGCCGCGCTGGAAGGCATGGGAATGGAGGTTCGGCAGGCCCGGCAGGACGATACCGCCGAGGCGCGCCGCGCCTGCAGCGGCAGGCCCCTCGGTAATCGCGGCAATACGTCCATCGGGCCCGACCGCCACGGTCACGTTGTCGCGCCAGCCTGTCGGGGTCAGCGCCCTGTCCAGATGGAGCTTGTCCATCGCCGTCTCCATGCTACGGTTTTTCGCCTAGCATTGTTGGGCGAGGAATACGACGTGCCGAGAGCATCCCATGCGCGTTGATCGTCTCTATCGCGACGCGCGGCTGGCCACCATGGCCGGAACCGGTGCGGATCAGGGCCTCGGCCTCATCGAGGACGGCGTCGTCGCGACCGAGGGCGGTCGGATCGTCTATGTCGGTGCGCGCGCCGACGCGCCGCGGCTCGACCCGAAAGAGACCATCCGCTGCGAGGGCCGCTGGATGACCCCGGGCCTGGTCGACTGCCACACCCATCTGGTCTATGCCGGCAGCCGCGCCCATGAATTCGAGCTGCGGCTGCAGGGCGCCAGCTACGAGGAGATCGCCCGCTCCGGCGGCGGCATCGTCTCCACCGTCAAGGCGACGCGGGCGGCGAAACCCCGCGATCTCGCCGACGAAAGCCTGCCCCGCCTCGATGCGCTCATCGCCGAGGGGGTGACGACGGTCGAGATCAAGTCCGGCTACGGCCTCGACCTGGACACAGAGGAGAAGCAGCTCAAGGTCGCCCGGTCGCTCGCCGACAAGCGCGATGTCGGTGTGGTCACCACCTTCCTCGGCGCCCATGCGCTGCCGCCCGAGGCGAACGGCGACAAGGCGGCCTATCTCGACCTCGTCTGCCACAAGATGATCCCCGCCATCGCCCATCACGGGCTCGCCGATGCGGTCGACGCCTTCTGCGAGGGCATCGCCTTCTCACCCGAGGAGACCGCCCGCGTCTTCGCCGCGGCCGCTTCCCATGGCCTGCCGGTCAAGCTCCATGCCGACCAGCTCTCCAACCTGCATGGCGCGCGGCTTGCCGCCGATCATGGCGCGCTCTCGGCCGATCACCTCGAATACACCGACGAGGAGGGGGCCGCTTCCATGGCGAAGGCCGGCACCGTGGCCGTGCTGCTGCCGGGCGCCTTCTACTTCATCCGCGAGACCCGTGTGCCGCCCGTGGAAGCCTTCCGCCGCAACGGCACGGCGATGGCGCTGGCCACCGACTGCAATCCCGGCTCCTCGCCGCTGACCTCGCCGCTTCTGACCATGAACATGGGCGCGACCCTGTTCCGCATGACCGTGGCGGAATGCCTCCTCGGCTTCACCCGCAACGCGGCGAAGGCGCTGGGGCGCGACGATATCGGGGCTCTGGAACCGGGTCGGCGCGCCGATCTCTGCCTCTGGTCGGTGGAGCGCCTCGCCGAACTGGTCTACCGGATCGGTTTCAATCCGCTCTTCGCCCGCTACAGAGGCGCCTGATGACCGCTTTCATCCGCGCCGGGGGGAACGCCCTCGGCTTCTGGCGTCAGATTGCCGCCGGGGCCACGCCCGGCCTCGACCCCGCGACGCAGGACGCCATCGCCCATGGCCACGCGCTGCTCCTCTCCAAGGCACGCGGCAACGATGCCGTCTATGGCGTCAATACCGGCTTCGGCAAGCTGGCCAGCGTCCGGATTCCGGCGGAGAAACTGGCGCAGCTTCAGGTCAACATCGTCCGCTCACACCAGGCGGGCATGGGCGAGCCGCTGGAAGAGCCGATCGTCCGGCTGGTTCTGGCGCTGAAGGCGGCGAGCCTTGCCCATGGCGCTTCCGGCGTGCAGCCCGCCACCGTGGAGCTGCTCGTCGCCATGCTGCGCGAGGGCGTCCTCCCGGTCATTCCGGCGCAGGGGTCGGTCGGCGCCTCCGGCGACCTCGCCCCTCTCGCCCATATGGCGGCGGTGCTGATCGGCGAGGGCGAGGCGGTCTGGCGCGGCACGCGCATGTCCGGTGGCGAGGCGCTGGCCAAGGCCGGCCTGTCGGCCGTCGTCCTCGGCCCCAAGGAGGGCCTTGCCCTTCTCAACGGCACCCAGGTCTCCACGGCCCTGGCGCTGCACGGCCTTTTCCTCATCGAGAACGCCTTCGCCGCCGCCCTCGTTACGGGCGCGCTTTCCACCGACGCCATCGCCGGTTCCGACACGCCTTTCGACGCCCGCATCCATGCCCTGCGCGGCCAGCCCGGCCAGATCGCCGTCGCCGCCGTGCTGCGCGCCCTGATGGAGGGCAGCGTCATCCGCCGCTCGCATCTCGCCGATGATCCACGCGTGCAGGACCCCTATT
Source organism: Phreatobacter sp. (assembly GCA_019749835.1). Lineage (GTDB taxonomy): Bacteria > Pseudomonadota > Alphaproteobacteria > Rhizobiales > Phreatobacteraceae > Phreatobacter. The sequence goes on from JAIEPJ010000014.1 coordinate 9,988, forward strand.
CGATTCGCTGCCAGCCGCAGGTCATGGGCGCCGCCCTTGATGTGATCCGCTCGGCCCAGGCGATGCTCGTCCACGAGGCGAATGGCGTCACCGACAATCCCCTGGTCATGGCTGACGACGGCGACGTGCTGTCGGGCGGCAATTTCCACGCCGAACCCGTGGCCTTCGCCGCCGACATGTTGGCGCTCGCTGCCTGCGAGGTCGGCAATCTCGCCCAGCGCCGCTGCGCCATGCTGGTCGACCCGGTGCTGTCCGGCCTGCCGGCCTTTCTCGTCCGCGAACCGGGGCTCAATTCCGGCTTCATGATCGCCGAGGTGGCGAGCGCTGCGCTCGCCTCCGAAAACCGCCAGAAGGCGGCCCCGGCCGTCACCGACACGATCCCGACTTCGGCGAACCAGGAGGATCATGTCTCCATGGCGACCCACGGCGCCCGTCGTCTCGGGCCCATGGCCGAGAACCTCTGCCGCATCATCGGCATCGAGGCGCTGATGGCGGCCCAGGGCATCGACATGCGGGCGCCGCTGGCGACCAGTCCGCTGCTGATGAAGGCCCATGCGGCCATCCGTGCCGTGGCGCCGGTCCTCGATGTCGACCGGCCGCTTTCGGCCGAGATGGAGCGGGCCGCCCGCCTCGTCGCCACCGGCGGGCTGACGACGCCCTTCGGGCATGTCGTCGAGCGGCTGTTCGGAGAGGGCTGAGGATGGCGTCAGGTTTGATCGCCCGAGCCTCCTCTTCACCTCTCCCCGCCGGGGAGAGGTCGGCCGAAGGCCGGGAGAGGGGGCGAGCCGC
>JAIEPJ010000186.1 GCA_019749835.1 Phreatobacter sp.
CGACGGGTTCGGGGGCGCCGTCACGCGCGTGACGGCGACCAAGATCGAAGGCATGGGCACCTTCGACCTCCTGGAGAAGATGCGGAAGGCCGACAAGAAGGCCGCCTGAGCCGGCAGCTTGAAAGCCGCTCCCGGGGCTGCAACAAAGCAGCCCCGGCCGCCAGGCGACCTCGATCTGCAATCATCAAGAAAGACGCTCATGCGCCTGCTGGTGCTCTCCGATCTCCATCTGGAAGCCGAGAACTGCTGGCAGATGGACAGGACATTCCCGGAGTTCGATGTCGCGGTCCTCGCCGGCGACATTGCGAACCCCTTGTGGGCTTCGGTGGAGAAAGTAGGCGACTGGGCCGCTCTGAAGGGCCGGCCCACCATCCTCGTTCCGGGGAACCATGAATTCTACCAGACCGTCGCCCCGGAGGCCGTCGCCCTGGCAATGAAGGTCAAGGATCGCTACCCGCACCTGCATCTTCTCACGCCCGGCTCGGTGATCATCGACGATGTGCAGTTCGTCGGCGCGACGCTCTGGACGAACTACCAGCTGTACCGGACACGCAAGGTGAGCATGGAAATGGCGCAAGCGCTGATGCGCGACCACCGCGAGATCAAGACGCTCGACGAGAAGGGAAAGGTCGTCCCCTTCAGCGTCAACCGGGCAGTCCAGTATCACCGGGCGGACCGGGAGGTGATCGAGCAGGCTTTCGCCAGGCGGCAGACCGAGAAACTCGTCGTGGTCACCCATCACGGACCGTCCCGGCGCTCAATCCATCCCTCCTTCCGAGGGCATGCGCTGAACCCGGCCTATGTAAGCGACCTCGATGATTTCATCATCTCTGGAAAGCCGACCCTGTGGATCCACGGTCATGTCCATTCCTCGTGGAACTACCGGATCGGCAGAACACAGATCACCGCAAATCCAAAAGGCTATGGTCCCAAAGTCCCGGACGGACCTGTCGAGAACAGGGACTTCGATCCAGACCTGATTGTGGAAATCTGAGTACCACTTTCGGTGGATTTCACATCTGCGACCAGATGATGGGGTATCTGAATTCGAGGATCATGACAAAGCCTCCCGACAAGAGGAGCTTTGTTAAGAGCTTTCGCAGACGATCCCAGAGACATCCCTTGCGGGCGTGGGCCTTGGCAGGCCTACCCCCAAAAGTTCCCGTTCAACGCAAACCCGCATCCACGCTCGACATGCTGACCATCCCCCTGAGCCGGGCCGCTTTCATGGAGCGGCAGGTGACCTGCTACGAGACCGAAGGCGGCCTCCTGATCGATACTCACGGGCATGGCCTGATCATGGGATATGTGGACGAGGACAACGAAGATCGTGTCTGTCTCCTGCCCTGCTACGGCCAGGTCGACAGGGACATGATCGACAACATGATCGGCATGCCGATCCGCATCCGCGAGATCGCACCCGAGGTCGATATCTGCGCCGATCTGGTGCTGGTCGATCCTCCCCTCACCCTCACCCACGATGGAGTGACGATGTCAAAACCCAACACGGACCTCCTCGCGGCCATCGAGACCTTCGAAGACCATGGCTCGGACAGCCTCGGCTTCCATGATGATGGTAACGAGCCCCATGATCTCTCCGATCCCTATGGGCAGGTCGATCCCATGGCGTCGCCGGCCGTCTCCGGCGCAGGCCCTTCGGCAGCAAGCCAGATCAGCCTGATCGAGCAGCTTCTGACCGACGCCATGGGCCTCGGCGACGAGGAGAACGCCGTCATCGGCATGACACCCGCCGAGGAACGTGTTCATGACCGCCTTGCGATCGCTGAATCTGCCGGAGATGAGACCTCCGACGCGCACGTCGCCCCGGCGCCGTCGGGCCCCACGCTGAAGCACATCCATGCAGCCTGGCCGACACTCCAGTAAGGCCAGGCTGCGGCCCGCTGCGGCCGCCGGGCGCCCACGGTCCGGGACTTCTTCGCCGACAATCCCGACATTCCAAGCGATGCAGAACGGAAACCGTCATGCAAACGACGTCGAACGCCGGCCGGCTGGCCATGTCCATGCGCAATCTCCATCATGAGATTGGAGTTTCGACGATCGCCACCGGCGTGAATGTCGGACTGTCGATCGTTCTTCTGGTGATGATGGCGCGCTCGCCTGCGCCGGTTGCCTGGGGCAATTTCGGCCTCGTCGCGATGGGCGTGGCAGTCCTCTGGATCGCGGCGGCCTATTACCGTCATCGGCAAGAGCTGCGGGTGGCATCCACCCTCGCCATTCTCGCCAGCTTCATGTGGAGCGGCTTTGCCGGATTCAGCCTCGCCATGCTCGGCCTCGAAGCGGGGTTTCCGCTGGTTGATCGTCTGCTGGCGACCTTCGACCGCGCTCTCCTGTTCGATCAGGAGCGTTTCGCCTGGGCGATCGCATCCTTGCCGGGAGCCGGCGCGACGCTGGATGTCATCTACATGCTCAGCGTGCCGCTGATGTTCGCGGCTGCGCTCGTCCATGCCCTGCGCGCCGATCATGAGAAGCTGCGCGAGCTCAGCATCGTCTACACCGGAAGCCTTGCCGCGACAGTGCTGATCTCGGGGCTGACGCCGGCCATCGGGACCTTTGCCCATTACGGGTTCCCGCCGGAGCTGACGTCGCTCCTGCCGGCCAGGGCCGGGACCTATCATCTTGAGGATTTTGCGCGGATCCGCGCCGGCAACTTCACGCTCGACCCCCTCGCCATGAACGGCGTCGTGACCTTTCCCTCGTTCCACATGGTCATGGCCATGATCATCGCCTTCACGTTCCGGAGCATTCCGATCGTGAACGTTGTGGCCGTGGGCATCTCTGCGCTGACAATCGTGGCGACGATCATCATCGGCGGGCACTATGTGATCGATCTCGTCGCCGGCGCCGGTGTGACGTCCGCATGGATGCTCCTTGCGAGCCGGCGTCCGGATCCGCTGAAATTCTCGCCGTCCGTACAGCCCGCAACTGTCTGAAGGAAGAGCCAACCATGCGCCGCTGGAAGCGAGGCGAACGAGCCCGAGAAAAGGCTCGTCTGGAGGCTGAGGGCGAAGCCCTCTACCAGAAGTACAAAGACGTCTATGCAACGCTGACGCTGGAACCTGAGGACGTTCTTGCGCACGTTCGCGCGCTCAACAGCTTCAGCTTTACCCGAAAAGAAGAGGCAAGCCTCCCGATCCTCAAGCTGTTCGCCTGCCGGAAGTAACATCATGAACGAGACTGTCTCACTGGACCCTGCCCATGCAGTGGCTGTCGTCGCCGATCTCTTGGAACGACTGGACGACGCCAACCCGGACGTCGGGCGCGGCCCGTCCCGCTCCGTGTTCATCGGGCAAGCGCGCAGCATCCTCGGGGTCTCAAAGGAAGCCGTGAGCGACAATGATGTAGCTGCAGCCGCCAGAAACCGCGACAAGGTCATCGGCGTCCTGATGCTCGCAGTCGAGCAGGCGCTGACGCTGAGCGTGTTCGCTGGCCAGCATCTGCCCTCCCGTGTGTGGAGAAAGGACTACGAGCCCATGCTCGTCGACGCGGTGGAGACGGCCCGAACTGCCAATCGTGAGCCGATCGCCTAACCCTGCGATCAGCGAGCGGATGGTGACCGCAGCGGGGCAAACATCCTGCGAATGCGGCGCTCGATGTCGGAGGCCGTCTCAGCCCCATCGTCAAAACGATCCGGAGGAACGGCCAGAATGCGCTCCTCGTCGAGCAGGCGGCCAAGCTGTCGGCTCGCTGCGCGGATCTTCGAGGGCTGTGGATCCTCGGCGGCTTTCATGAGGTCCTCGATAGCACCCGCCAACATGGCGCTGCGACCATTGGCAAAGCGCTGCAGCAGGAAGTCGGCGGCCTCCCGCAGTGTCGTCAAGGTCTGCGACGGCGATTTCAGAAGGAGTGGCCGCTCAAGAGGTGTGTCCCAGCTCACGGCAGCCTCCGTCAAACGTCGGAGCGAGACGGTTTCCGTCTGATCTGATCACTCAAAAGCCTCGCAATGCGCTTCGGGGTATCCCTATTGGCAAGCCTCCCGGGGATCTCCGATCCGACAGGATCGGGACGGGGCTCACTGGCCTTACGGGTCTCATCCATTGGCTGAAGCAATGGCGATGGAGAACGGGCCAGATCCGACACCAGAGTGTCGATGACGCCTCCAGGAAATCGCTCACTCTGGCGCGCGAAAAACGCCGCCCAATCCGGCTTATCCGGCATGACGCAACCCTCAACTCACACGTTCGAGTCACGCTCGAACGGGGACTCAAGTCTAAGGGCTGCAAGGATGTTCCCTAAGCCCTCAGACAAATGGAAGGAGGCCCTAATGGGCTGGAAGCTGAAGCGACTGCGACAGTGCGAGAAGTGCCCGTGGAAGGTCTCCACGAACCCCCACGACATCCCGAACGGCTATTCCGAGGACATGCACAAGCGCCTCGCCGGCACCATCGCCGAGCCCGGGACCATCATTCCGCCGGGCAGGACCTTGCGGAACATGGCATGCCATGAACATCCCGTCGGCGAGGAGGTCGAGTGCATCGGCTGGCTGGTCAACCAGCTGGGACCGGGGAACAACATCGCCCTCCGCCTGAAGATGCTGTCCTGCGAAAACGCGCATCTCATCCAGACCGATGGACCGCAGCACACGCGCTTCGAGGACACGCTTCCCTCTGACGACATGTACTGACGCGCCCTGAAGAGCGCGCCTGGACGAGGGCGATGCCGTCGGCCAAGAATGATACGGACAGGACTTGTGATATCCTCCAAAAGGCGAACCTCTCCAACGAACGTCAGCGACGCTCCGCAACGCACGAGACACCCATGCGCGACAAGAACGGCCTTATCCCTGTCTCCTCCCTCCGGCTCGCGGTCCATATGGGCCCCGCGACCCGCGAGGTCGGCCCTCACAGGACCGCCTTCATCGGCACGGCGCTGAGCTGCACGCTGGTCGTCGACCACGAGGGGCAATACTGGACCATTGCCCCAGAAACGGGAGAAGCCGCTGTTTACACGCCGTTGCCGGGAACGCGTCTGTATACGCTCTCTGACATGCGGCTCGACAGCCTTTGTCAGCTTGCGGACGAGATAGCCGACATCAATCTGAACGGCTTCGGTCCGCAGGCATTGATGATGGTTCCGGAAGCAGCCAGCGACCAGATAGATTGGTTTACCTTCATGGAGGACCCAAACGACCTGCGGTATGACAACGGGGAGATGAACTACGACTTCACCTCGACGGAGACCGATCTCAGTCTCTTCGAGGACCGGCATCTGGCTCATGTTGTCCAAGACAACGTGAGCGCCGAGTTATTCATGTTCGGCGGGATGAACGGCCGACGGTTCGAAGGCACAATCGACTACCAGAACCGGATCGTGTGGTTCCCGAAGGGCTTCGAGCCCATCATCGACTCCCCAGCCATCGACATGATGCATGACCTCCAGATCTGCCTCGTGAAAAACTATCCGGGCCCCCTCTGGGCCGTCGTCTGCAAAGGCGCCGACGAAGAAACCATTGCCCGGGCTCGGGATGTGCTGCCGAGCAAAGACATGTTCATCGGGATCAACCCGGTCGCCTTCACGGTGCGCCTCGATAAAACGACAAGCTCATCGCTGACCTTTGAGGTCGTCGGATCGACCCAGACGATGATGACAATCGTTCATTCCGAAAACGATCCATCCGTTCTTGATGAGGAGTTCAGGGCTGCCATCGCGACGCGGTTCACCGCGAGTGGCCTCCATCTTGTGCTGTTCGTTCCCAGTCATCACTGGCCCCGTCTAGCGACCTGCCCGGAGTTCAGCCGCGGCATCGCCCTTGCCGCTGCCGGCATCCAGAGCAAGAAAAGCCTCAAGGACTATGGACCATTCGCGGCTGTCGAGTTCTATCTGGAAAACGCCCTGTTCCTTGACGAGATGACGGAGGCCCTAGACCTGTACAAGGAAGTCGGTCAGCGGCATGCCGACATGGTCGCAGACGCCCGGGCAGAAGCCATGTTGGACGGCATGCGGGAAGCCGCCGAGAAAACGCTCATGGCGCAGCTCGAGAAAGAGCGAAAGGACAAGCCGCTCCACTAGGAAAAGGGCCGGCTACCCCGGTCCAGGATGAGAAGGGATCGATAAGACAGGTCTGCAAGGGCCGGCGGGTTCCGCCGGCCCTTTTTCATGATCGGGTTCGCACACACCCGACGAATGGATGCCCGGGTGACGATTGATCGTCACGACCTTGCCTCTGTCACGGCATGGGAAACCAAAAGGGGGTCAGCTGGGTAAGCCTGTTTCCGCGAGCGGGGGTCGTCCGCAATTGGAGCGGTGGGGGGGGTGAGCAGAGATTATCTGTTTCGACGATGGGAAATCCCATCCCCCCTTGAGTCAGGAAGAAGCCGATGCCGGTCCCGACCCTCTCGACCCGTCTTGCCCGCGTTGAGGATGCTCGTGATCTCGAGACCCTGTGGAAGCTGTGCTGGGGCTTTACCTATCGCGGCGTGATCCCTGAAAAAGCCCTCGAGAAGCTCGGCGCCGTCAGGTCGGATGCCTGGTTCGTATCGGCTATCGAAAAGGGAAACCGGATCCGGCTGGTGACCTTCGGCAATGACATCATCGGCTTTTCGACCTATGGCCGAAACCGCGCCACGGGCCTCAATCGGGGCGATGGGAAGGACGGGGAGATCTACGAGATCTATGTAAAGCCGACCTATCATGGGATCGGGGCCGGCAAGCTTCTCCTAACGGATTCGCTGACCGATCTGGCCAATCACGATCTCGATCGGATTTTGATTTGGTTCATCGCGGATGTCCGGGAGAACAATCCGCTGCTCGGATACTGCACGACCCTCGTCGCCTGGTCCGCCGAAGAGTTTGGCGAAAAGTTGCTTCCGAAGGTCTGCTACGAGATCAGCAGCGATCGCCAGCGTTCCCATGCTGAAGCGGGACATTGGATCGAGAACTCCAAGGGGAAGATTGCTCAGCCGGCGTCGACAAGGGCTCTGGAAGCTGCGCTGAAAGACGCTTTCTACCGGAACAGGACCGGCCTGTACGACATGATGGGATCGCTCCATCATGCTGCCAATCCCGATGCCGACCAAAAGCCGATGAACAAGAGCAAGAGTCTCTATGACATCGAGAACTGGATCGGGTTCGCAGTGGAACGAATCCTTGGCGTGCCGGCGCCGTCCGAATTCCTGACGCTCCTTGTACAGAACCTCGACAAGAGCTTTGAGGAATGTCTGGACATGGACCTGCCGGAGACCATCACCAAGGTGAAGGTCTATTCGGACGAGCAGGCCGATGGAATTCTGCGGGACATGAACGATGGCACAGACGCTGGGTTCAAAGTCGAGGACTTGCCTCCCGCAACGGTCGCCATCACTGGGCTGCGCTGGCGAGACGCGTTTTCGACGTTGAACTCCGCAGCGGACGTGCTGAACGACCGCCTCGATCTTGCTATCTATGATGTCAGGATCACCAATGACTACATCCAGATTCTCTCACAGTGATCCTGAGGCGAGAGATCGCCTTTCCCCCATAAGCCCTCAACGAAATTCGCCCGTATAGCTCAGTGGCAGAGCAGCGACCTTGTAAGTCGAAGGCCGTCCGTTCAAATCGGACTGCGGGCACCAGTTCAAGTCGTGGCGCACGTTGGCGGTGACAACCACCGCAGATGCCACGCTGCAGGAAGAGCCTCTTGGCGGCGAGTTTCCGCCAGCGGCCACGTCAGCCTGCAAGCCCGCCGGCGTCACCGGCGGGCGCCCCTTTTCCGCCGGCTGTTGACCCTGTCCATCAATCAGCACTGTCAATCGTCGGCTCCGACGAAGGGCTAAAGCACCCTTCCCCCGTGACACAGAAGAAGGCGTCGAGATGACCACCCTCTCCTCTATCGGCTCGCAGACGCTCACCCAGAGCGAGGATAACGCCATGCTCGACACGGATCCACGGCGCGCCCTGGTGGGCGATGCAGCCGACTCCTCCTTCACGATGGAATTCGAGTATGACGACAGCCGTTCGTGGGACGGCAACATGGACCGCATCGACGCGCTAACGCGCCGCGGCTACGTGACGGAGTTCCCTGGGCCTGGCGAGTTCATCCCCACGCCACTGGACGCGATCGACCCGGACGATCCGCGCCACAGCGTCACCGTCCTCGTCAAGGCGACCTATACGGGCGCGAACCCGGTGTTCGAGAGCAAGCACAACCTCCTCTCGATCCCCCCGGTCGTCTTCTATACGATCGAGACGTGCGGATCGAGCCTGGACTATGGCGGGACTGCCGAGCTCAGCTCATGGAACACGGCGCCGGACTTCATCCGCCTGGATCGTAACATCCGGAGCAATTGGTCCTACGAGATCATGTGGGACTGGAAGGGCCCGAAGATCAGCCAGGGCTACTCCGACTTCATCGAAGAGGTCGGAAACGAACTGTTCGAGGTGGCTTCGCGTCTCATCGGTAACGGCTTCGAGCGCGATTTGCGAACCGGTCACTTCCTGTTCCAGGCCGGCATCGCACACAACAGCGCCATGCACCTGGTCTGTGACGCGCTGGAAATCGCGGCAAACATCGATCTGCTCGCCGCCCGTGCCGACGGTCGGCGCTATGAACGTCCATCGACGCGCCCGTCATTCCCGTCGGCGCATCTCCAGGGCAACGATCCGACGGTCGCCAGCTACGACGAGGTCCAGAACAAGATCTACGAGAGCGCCCGGTTCTATGGCCGGCTGATGTCTTCGCTGCCCAAGGAGGTCATCGACGTTCGCGCCGCCGACTGCGCCCGCGAAATGATCCAGGTGATGTTCGATATGCTCTACACGAAGATCGACGGACCGAAGTGGCTCGAGGACCGCAGCCCCTTCGGGCCGGCCGTGAGCCCGAACTTCAAACAGGGCTGGTGAATTCCTGAGAGCGTCGAAACAATCTCGGCGCTCTCTTGATGGCAGGTAGCCCAACGAGAGAGGCACAGTCGGTTCCGGAGCCGGCTGCCAGTGCAGGTATCGACCCCTGCCCTGCCGACCAACTTCCAGAAACGAGGACATGACCCATGGGATGGGCCTTTCTCGCGATCGGCGTCGTCGGAGCCCTCATGGGGCTCGTCATTGCCGATCTCGCCCTGGATCAACGACGCCAGAATGGCTATTCCTCAAGAACCTGACCCATTTCGCTCTGGCAACCCACCGGGTTGAAAAACCACCAGTAGCTCGACGACACATGGGACAACACGTCCATCTTGATGTCCGATCGATGTGAACACGTGGCTCTCGATGCCAGACGGAAGAGCCCCCGCGGGGTGTCCCGCGGGAGCTTCAAATTCAAGGACTGTCGATGCTATATCGACAACCTCATGGGGCGTCGGCTGGGAGCCATGCAGGCGCTTAAACAGGTGTCTGGGTTCGTCGATGGCTCGTCAGAGCCTGGGCTGCAACAGGACGCCGACCCATGCCATTTGCGGGCCGGTGGCTGAGAGCCCTGCCATCGCTTCAACGGATGTCTGGGATCGGCGAGGGCTTGCGAAAGCCTGGCTAATGAAAGGACATCCGCCCGCAGACATTCGGGGCACCGGCTGAGAGCCATGCCGGCGCTGAAACAGCAATCTGGGCTCACTACGGGCTCTCAGGAGCCTCGCCTAGCAAAGGATTGCAACCCGAAGAGTTGAGACCGCGTCGGCCCTCGGGCCGCTTCGGTCCCATGGTTCTGGCGGCTGGGATCGCCCGGCAACGGCACGAGGGTGCGCAGCGCGGCGCCCGCCACAAGCAAAGCCGCAAGGTACATGCGAATACGTCCCCACCGTGGACAGCAAGCCAGGACAGGGAAGCCCCCGCGCGGCGCCGCGCGGGGGCTTTCTTTTTGGTCAGGTTCCCTCCCCGGCTATGTGGGAGACTCATGCCCGGTTCGTTGATTGCGAGGTCGACGTAGACCCTTCCCCCTTGAAACAAGGACAAGCGTCTTGCTCCAGCTCCCCGTCAGCCGCGCCGCTTTCCTCAAACTGCCGCTGATCCAGTGGATGCCGCGGCGTGGTTCGCAGGCCATCTTCTATTGCGAGGCGCAGGATCTGTGGCTTCTCGGGACGTGGGAGCGGGTGAACCACAAGACGTCGCTGACGATCGAGGTCACCCAGGACGAAACTGCTTGGCTCGCGGAAAACCCGGCCTGGCAGCGGCAGGGAGCGCCTGTCACGCTCTTCGAGCGTGCGGAGTTCGGCGAGAAGCTTCTTCTTCCGGACATGAGCTTCGCCGTCCCAGATGAGGCCATCTCGGTCCGCGAAGGAACGACCAGTAAAGAACTCGCCCCCGTTTCGATCACCCTCGAAGAGTTTCAGGAACTTTCGCTGCACTTCGTCGGCCGCGACGTGCTGGGGACGGCCTATGTCACGACTGGCACGGGCGTGAACATGACCGCGATGTGGTCCAAAGATCGCTCCCATCTCACTCTCTCGGCTACGAGTGATAGCCATGATGACTGGTGGGGCTATGACTGGCCTGATACGACGTGGGGCTTCCGCTCAAGCCTGCGCGATCTGCAGGAGAGCTATCCGGTCAACGTGACCATCACAGGCGTTGCTTTCAATGCCGCCGATCTCGTGGCGCGCAATCAGAAACGGATCGAGATCGCCAAGCGCTATGACGGCCTGTTACCGATCAACGCCTTCGTCGACGTGCTCATGACGCATCCGACCTTGAGCGAGGAGGAGTGTCTCAGCCTCGCCATGCCGGTCCCCGTCACGACGCTGCACTGGGGAGAGAACGAACATTCGGTTTCGCGGTTCGAAATCCTCGCCGACGTCTGGAAAATGTACGGGACGATCTCCGAGAAGCAGTGGGCCGCCTATGAGGCCCGGACGCGCCTGCCGCGGT
>JAIEPJ010000148.1 GCA_019749835.1 Phreatobacter sp.
AGGGTGAGGTTGTCCGCACCGCCGCGCAGCGTGTTGATCATCGACTTGGTGAAGTCCTGACGGTTCTGCACCACCGAGAGGTTCGAACCGAAGGCCGAGGACTGCGACCGCAGCGAGCTCATCGCCGCCGACAGGTCCGTCAGGATGGCGTCGAGGCTGGTGTCGGAGTCGGCTACCGATGCGGCCTGCACGTCGATGCCGAGATTGGTCGAGTTGATCGACTCGCCGCCCTTCGACTGGATGGTGATCGAGGAGGATCCCGTCTCGTTGAAGGTGATGGCGAGCGCGTCGCCCCGCAGCAGGTTGATGCCGTTGAAGGAGGCGTCTTCCGAGGTGCGGTCGAGCTGCTGGCGCAGGTCGTTGAACTGCTTGATCAGGTCGGCGCGAACCGTATTGCCGCCGATCGTGCCGCCCGTGCCGGTGGTGGCGACGGCAGTGTCAGCGATGGTCAGGTCGGAGGTCGACAGGTTCTCGACGCGCAGCTTGCCGTTGTCGTTCGAGGCGCGAACCTTGGACGTCAGCGACGAGTTGCCGTTGATGGCTGCGACGACGTCATCGACCGAGGCGTTGGCCGTGACCGCCACCGTGACCGCGGTGGTGCCGACGGCGCCGCCGGTGAAGACGATGTCGCCCGTGCCGGAGGTGGCGGTGAAGGCATAGCTCTCGCCCTTCCACGACTTGTCCTGGCGGGCCTGGCGGATGGCGGACTGCAGCGACTCGACCGTCTTGGTGATCGACTTCAGGCCGTTGTCGGCGGCTTCCAGGGTCTTGATGCCGTTGGACATGGAGTCCAGCAGAGCGCCAAGGTCGTTGCCGCGGGCATTCAGCGCAGAAGCGGTGAAGAAGTTCGTGGGATTGTCGAGGGCCGAATTGACCTTCTTGCCAGACGCGAGGCGGCCCTGGATGGTTTCGCGCAGGGACGAAATGTTCTGGAGCGCGAGAAGGTTCGAGCGAACGCCGCGCGAGATGGTGATGTCAGACATGGATACTACCCTCTCCTAGGGACCCCTGATTCTGAGGGGTGGTCGATACGCAACCTCCACATCCTGGGAGGGCCTTCAGTTCTCGAAGACGGGATCACGTTGCCCCAACATCGTTAACAAAGCGCATACGCGGCAGAAGTTTTTACCATGTCTCGACACCCCCCATTATCCTTGACCGAAACTTGCGGCCTCCCCCGCCGCTTCGGGGCGCGCCGTTGCGCCCCAAAACGAGAAAGGGCGGCCCGGAGGCCGCCCTTTCGAAGCGTAGAGATGCTGGACGATCAGCGGAGGAACTGGAGGACCTGCTGGTCGCCCTGCGAGGCGAAGGACAGGGCCGAGGTGGCGAGCTGCGCGCGGGTGTTGAGCGCGAGCAGGTTGGCACCTTCCTCGTTCTGGTCGGCGAGGGTGAGGTTGTCCGCACCACCGCGCAGCGTGTTGATCATCGACTTGGAGAAGTCCTGGCGGTTCTGCACCACCGAGAGGTTCGAACCGAAGGCCGAGGACTGCGACCGCAGCGAGCCGAGAGCCGTCGACAATGTACCGAGGATCGCATCGAGGCCAGTGTCGGAATCGGCCACCGAGGCAGCCTGGACGTCGATGCCGAGGCTGGTCGAGTTGATGGGATCTCCGCCCTTCGACTGAATGGTGATCGAAGAGGTTCCCGTCTCATTGAAGGTGATGGCGAGCGCATCGCCGCGCAGCAGGTTGATGCCGTTGAAGGAGGCGTCTTCCGACGTGCGGTCGAGCTGCTGGCGCAGATCGTTGAACTGCTTGATCAGGTCGGCGCGAACCGTGTTGCCGCCGATCGTGCCGCCGGTGCCAGTGGTGGCGACGGCTGTATCGGCGACGGTCAGCTCCGAAGTCGACAGGTTCTCGATGCGCAGCTTGCCGTTGTCGTTCGAGGCGCGAACCTTGGACGTCAGCGACGAGGTGCCGTTGATGGCGGCGACGACGTCATCGACCGAGGCATTGGCCGAGACCGCGACCGTAACGGCAGTGGTGCCGACGGCACCGCCGGTGAAGACAATGTCACCGGTGCCGGAGGTTGCGGTGAAGGCGTAGCTCTCACCCTTGTAAGATTTATCCTGGCGGGCCTGGCGGATCGTCGACTGCAGCGACTCGACCGTCTTGGTGATCGACTTCAGGCCGTTGTCGGCGGCTTCCAGCGTCTTGATACCGTTGGACATGGAATCCAGCAGCGCGCCGAGATCGTTGCCGCGGGAATTGAGCGACGAAGCGGTGAAGAAGTTGGTGGGGTTGTCGAGGGCCGAATTGACCTTCTTGCCCGAAGCGAGGCGGCCCTGGATGGTCTCACGGCCGGCGGCGATGTTCTGGAGAGCGAGGAGGTTCGAGCGAACGCCGCGCGAAATGGTAATGTCAGACATGGTACTCGTGTCCCTTTTCTAGGGTCCCCCAGCACACGGGGGCTTTACGCACCTTCCGAACAGGAAGGGCCACCGATCCTCGGAGGCGAGGAGCATCATCAACCGTTACCGTTAATTTTCCGCCCAACGTTCGTGAAATAGGCATTTGATGCCGAATTGAACGCGGCGGCCTCGATCCCCCGCCGCGTCGGAGCGCGCTACCGCGCCCCAAAAACGAGAAAGGGCGGCCCGGAGGCCGCCCTTTCGAAGCGTGGAGATGCTGGACGATCAGCGGAGGAACTGGAGGACCTGCTGGTCGCCCTGCGAGGCGAAGGACAGGGCCGAGGTGGCGAGCTGCGCGCGGGTGTTGAGCGCGAGCAGGTTGGCACCTTCCTCGTTCTGGTCGGCGAGGGTGAGGTTGTCCGCACCGCCGCGCAGCGTGTTCATCATCGACTTGGTGAAGTCCTGGCGGTTCTGCACCATGGAGAGATTCGAACCGAAAGCCGAGGACTGCGAGCGCAGTGACCCGAGAGCCGATGACAGGTCCGACAGGACGGCGTCAAGGCCGGTGTCGGAGTCGGCCACCGAGGTCGCCTGCGTGTTGATGCCGAGGTTGGTCGAGTTGATCGCCTCGCCGCCCTTGGACTGGATGTTCAGCGAGGACGAACCGGTCTCGTTGAACGTGATGCCGAGGGAGTCGCCGCGCAGCAGGTTGATGCCGTTGAAGGACGCGTCTTCCGCGGTGCGGTCGAGCTGCTGGCGCAGGTCGTTGAACTGCTTGACCAGGTCGGCGCGGACCGTGTTGCCGCCGATCGTGCCGCCGGTGCCGGTGGTGGCGACGGCCGTGTCGGTGACGGTCAGGGTGGCGGTCGACAAATTCTCGATGCGCAGCTTGCCGTTGTCGTTCGAGGCGCGAACCTTGGACGTCAGCGACGAGTTGCTGTTGACCGAGGCGACGACGTCATCGACCGAGGCGTTGGCCGAGACCGCCACCGTGACGGCAGTGGTGCCGACGGCGCCGCCGGTGAAGACGATGTCACCGGTGCCGGAGGTCGCGGTGAAGGCATAGCTCTCACCCTTCCAGGACTTGTCCTGACGGGCCTGGCGGATCGTCGACTGCAGCGACTCGACCGTCTTGGTGATCGACTTCAGGCCGTTGTCGGCGGCTTCCAGGGTCTTGATGCCGTTCGACATGCCGTCCAGCAGCGCGCCGAGGTCGTTGGAGCGCGAGTTCAGCGAAGAGGCGGTGAAGAAGTTGGTGGGGTTGTCGAGGGCCGAATTGACCTTCTTACCCGAAGCGAGGCGGCCCTGGATGGTCTCACGGCCGGCGGCAATGTTCTGGAGAGCGAGGAGGTTCGAACGAACGCCGCGCGAGATGGTGATGTCAGACATGGTAGAACCCTTTCCTAGGGACCCCTGCTTCTGAGGGGTAGACGATGACGCCTCCGCTTTCTGGGAGGACCTTCAATTCTCGAAGGCACGGCGACTGTCCCTTACGCCCATTAAAAAAGACTTTTTTCTTCCGTGAACTTTGATGAGCCGGAGTTAATGGTAAATGTTGCCCGAATTTTACTTCGTTTATAATTTGTTAACCTTGACAACTTACTTACAGAGCCCTGGCGAGACTTCAGGTGATTCATGTCCGACATGTCCGGCCTTCCCGTGCCCCCCGCCCTTGCCGATGCCCCGGTCGCCCGTGAACTGGGCCTTCTGCTGCGCATCGAAGAGGTCGACACGATCGGCAAGAGCATCGCCTTTCTGGTGCAGGAGATGCTGCTGAAGGGCTTCGACGCCATCAGCCATGCCGATCTCGCCACCCGGATCGCCCTGATCCTTGAGGCGATGCCCAGCGCGCGGCCGCTCGTCCTCGGCATGCAGTTCGCGTTGCTGGAGGAGGATTTTGCCCTCGCCCTCGACCATGCGCGGCTGCTGGTGGAGCGCGAACATCAGCTGATGGCTCTCGCGCTCGCCGCCGCTGACAGCGCCCCCGCTCAGCCCTGAGGGCCGCGACGACCCACTGCATTTACCAGTCGTTTACCATGTCCGCCCATCCTCCGAGGGATATGGTTTAGGGGCAGGCGATGCGGGTTGTGATTCTCGCCGGTGGGCGCGGCACGCGGATCTCGGAAGAGACCGACGTGAAGCCGAAACCGATGGTCGATGTCGGCGGCCGCCCCATCCTCTGGCACATCATGCGCCACTACGCGGCGCAGGGTTTCGACGATTTCATCATCGCCGGCGGCTACAAGGCCGACGTCATCAAGCGCTTCTTCCTCGACGAGGTGCGCATGGCGGGCGACCTCACCGTCGACACCCGCCGCGGCCGGATCACCCGCTCCGGGCCGGCCTTCGACAACTGGCGGGTGCGCATCGTCAATACCGGGCTCGACACCAATACGGGCGGCCGGATCCTGCGCCTGAAGCCGCATCTCGACGGTTCGCCCTTCCTGGCAACCTATGGCGACGGTGTCTGCGACGTGCCGATGCAGGCGGTCATCGACCAGCACCGCGCCCAGGGCCATCTCGCCACCATCACCGCCGTTCATCCGCCGGCCCGCTTCGGCGGCCTGCGCTTCGAGGGGGATGATGTCGCCGGCTTCGTCGAGAAGCCGCAGATCGGCGAGGGCTGGATCAACGGTGGCTTCGCCGTCTTCGAGCCCGGAGTCTTCGACTATCTGGCGCTGGACGGCGACGAGGGGTCGCTGGAAGTCGCCCTCTACGAGCGTCTCGCCCGCGAAGGAAAGCTCGGCGCCTACCGCCACGAGGGGTTCTGGCAATGCGTCGACACGCTGCGCGAACTGAGGCTGCTGCAGGGCCTGTGGGACAGCGGCAAGGCCCCCTGGAAGACCTGGACCGACGAGCCGGTCCGAGCGGTTGCGGCGGCGTGAGGGTATCATGAAAGTTCTGGTTACCGGCCATGCCGGATATGTCGGTTCAGTCGCCACGATGGTCCTGGCGGAAGCGGGTCACGAGGTCGTCGGGCTGGATACCGGCTTCTTTGCACCCTGCCATACCGAGGGCATGGAACCCGTGGAACCCGGCCTCAGCCTCGCCCGCGATGTGCGCGACGTCACGGCGGAGGATCTCGCCGGCTTCGACGCCATCCTGCACCTCGCAGCGCTCTCCAACGATCCGATGGGCGACCTCGCCCCGGAACTGACCGCTGCCATCAACCGCGACGCGACCATCGCCCTGGCGAAGGCTGCCAAGGCTGCCGGCGTGGCGCGCTTCATCTTCGCCTCCTCCTGCTCCATCTACGGCGCCGGCAATCCGGACCTGCTCCTCGACGAGACCGCCCCGGTCAACCCGCTGACGGCCTATGCGGCGAGCAAGGTGGAGAGCGAGAGCGGCCTCCTGCCCCTCGCCGACGCCACCTTCGCGCCCACCTTCATGCGCAATGCCACCTGCTACGGCCTGTCGCCGCGGGTGCGCACCGACCTCGTCCTCAACAACCTCGTCGTGTCGGCGCTGTCGACCGGTGAGGTGAAGCTGCTGTCGAGCGGCCTGGCCTGGCGCCCGCTCCTCCATGTCCGCGACCTCGCCCGCGCCGCCGCCGCCATCCTGGCCACCGACCTCGACAAGATCCGTGGCCAAGCCTTCAATATCGGCCAGAACGACGAGAACCACCTCGTCCGCGACATCGCCGCGATCGTCGCCGAGGCCGTGCCGGGCGCCAAGGTCACCTTCGCCGCGGGCAACACGATCGATCCACGCTCCTACCGGGTCGACTTCGGCAAGTTCGCCGCCGCCTTCCCCGACTTCCGCTTCCTCCACACCGCCGCTTCCGGCGCCAAGGAGCTGGTCGCGGCCATGGCCGGTCGCACCGCAGCAGAGGATCTGACGGGCCAGCGCTATGTACGCCTCGCCCGCCTGAAACACCTCATGGACAAGGGTGCCCTGGCAGCCGACCTCACCTGGCGCGGTGAGCGCGAGACAGCGCCGCTGACGGTAAAGCGCGAGCGCGTGCCGGTGGCCGGCCCCTCCATCACCCAGCGCGAGGTGGATCTGACGGCGGAAGCCGCCCGCCATGCCTGGTTCGAGAACCACGCCAAATACAACCTGCGCTTCGAGGCCATGGTCGCCGCCCAGACCGGGCGGAAACATGCCATCTCGCTCGCTCATTGCACCTCGGCGATCCACCTGGCGCTGGCCGGCCTCGGGATCGGTCCCGGCGACGAGGTGATCGTGCCGGAATGTACCTGGGTCGCCACCGCCTCCCCGGTCGTGCAGGTTGGCGCCACGCCTGTCTTTGCCGACATCGACCCTGTTTCCTGGTGCCTGTCGCCGGCGAGCCTTGCCGCCGCCATCACGCCGCGGACCAAGGCCGCCATCGTCGTCGATCTCTACGGCGGCATGCCGGACTGGGCGCGCCTCGAAGCCATCGCCCGGGATGCCGGCATCATCCTCATCGAGGATGCAGCCGAGGCCATCGGCTCGCGCTGGCGCGACAGGCCGGCCGGCGCCTTCGGCCGCGCCTCGGTCTTCTCCTTCCATGGCTCCAAGACGGTCACCACCGGCGAGGGCGGGATGCTCGTCACCGACGACGACGCGCTCGCCGAACGCGTCAACATCCTGCGCGACCAGGGCCGCCACCCGACGTCGCGCGCCCTGATCACCGAGGAAGTCGGCTTCAAATACCGGATGTCGGCCATGCAGGCCGCCATGGGCATCGCCCAGATGGAGCGGCTCGACGAGCTCATCGCCATGAAGCGCGACATCTTCCGCTTCTATGCTGACGCCCTCGATGGCACACCGGGGCTCACCCTCAATGCCGAACCGGCCCAGGTCTTCAACAGCTACTGGATGGTCACCGCGGTCCTCGATCCGAAGCTCGGTCTGCTGAAGCAGCAGGTCGCCGCCGAACTCGGCGCCGAGGGCATCGACACGCGCCCCTTCTTCTATCCGCTCAGTTGGCAGCCCGCCTTCCGAAGCCAGCCCTCTGCTGCCGGCGCCGCCACCCGCAACCCCGTCGCCTATGCGATCTCGCCGACCGGCATCAATCTGCCGAGCGGCTACAATGTCACCCGGGCCGTCGCGGCCCGGGTGTCGCGCACGCTGAAATCCATCCTCCAGCGGCACGCCCGCCGCGCCGCCTGATCTCCGGAGCCCGCCCCATGGCCGCCAGCGCCGCTCAAGACCTGTCGCGGGCGGTTCCCGTCCCGGCTGCGAGGCCGCTCGTCACCATCGCGCTTCCCACCTACAACCGCGCGCAATATCTCGACCGCTTCTTCACCCATCACATCGAGGCCTTCACGGCGCGCGGCGTCGACTTCGAGATCCTCGTCTCCGACAATTGCTCCACCGACGACACCGCTGAGATCGTGGCGCGATGGGCGGCGACCGATCCGCGCATCCGCTCGGTGCGGCAGAACGAGAACATCGGCGCTGCCGGAAACTTTCTCTATTCCTGGCGCCAGGCGCGCGGGAAATTCGCCATCTGGGTGGGCGACGACGACCTCCTGGTCCCGGACGTCGTGATCGACTATCTCGGCCGCCTCTCCGCCGATCCCGACCTTGTCATGGTCCAGGCCCCCTGGATGCTCATCGACGAGACACGGGACAACGCCGAGATGGGCACGTTCTATCGGATTGCCGGAGAGCGCCTGTTCCGCCGCGGCGATCATGCCGCCTGCCTCGACTACATGCTCGGTCACCACATCTTCCCCGAATGGTTCATCATCCGAACCGACGTGGTGCATGACGTCATCGAGCCGGTGACGGGCTTCGTCTTCCACTATTTCGCCCACCTCGCCCGCGCCCTCACCGTCGGTTCGGTGCTCTTCGCGCCGCAGCCCTTCGCGCGCGTCACCGCCATCTCGAAGGGCGGCGTCAATCATTCGGGCAACGGCGAAACGATGGATGGCTGGGACCGCTTCCGCGGCGGCATCGAGTTCTTCGCCTCCTTCATCGACCCGGCTCCGCTGGCCGATCCGGAGCAGTCGGCGCCGCTGCTGCGTCGCTTCCAGGACTTCACGCTGAAGCGTATGCAGGTCGCCATCAACCTGCACGTCAACGCCGGCAACTGGAGCCATGCCTACCATCTCGATCGCCGGGTCCGCGCCTATGGCTGGGACGGCGTTCACCCGGACATGCGCACCGTCGTCTCCGGCCTTTGCGCCATCGAGACGCTGGTCGCGGAAGCCCGCGCCCAGGCCCGCCAGTTCGTCGTGCTCGACGACATGATCACCGATGATACGCTGGAAAGCCTCACGCCGGCCATCCGCGCCGCCATCATCCGCCGCCGCGATCCCCGCGCCGCATCGCCGGCACCCAAAGCCTTCGCCCTGATGCAGGTGGTCCCGCCGGAGCTCCTCGGTCCCGACGATATCGTCATCGATCTGCATGCCGCCTTCCGGCGGACACCTGCCTGACAATGACAGTCAAGATCGCCGTCACGGACAATGTTTTTTTGACGGTCAGGGAAACGCCCTGGGACGCCCGCGCCTTCGGCCGGCCGACCCTGGACATCACAGACCTGTCCCTCGCCGAGGAGAATGGCGCCGATCCGTCATCGGACGAATCTCTGTTCGGGCAGTTCCAGGCAGTCTGTGACCAGTTCGCCGCCGGCCTTGTGACCATAAGGGTCGATGCCGATCGCCGCTCCGCCATAGGCCGCCTGCAGATCGCGGGATTTCGCTATGTCGAGACGGTCTATCGCCTGAGTTGCCGTAACGTCGCCCGATATGAACCACCAGCCCGCGTCACGCGGACCATCACCCTGCGCGAGGCAAGGCCTGACGATCACCCGACGCTGGTCGCGCAGGCGGCGGACAGCTTTCGCTATGGACGCTTCGCCGAAGATCCCTGGATGCCGGCGGACGTCAACCGGCGTCGCCAGATCGACTGGATCGAGGGACTTCTGGCCGGGCGGGCGCGCGTTCTGGTTGCCGATCTCGACGGTGCTCCGGCCGCCTTCATGGCCCTGCGCGTCACTGCGGGCGTTGCCGACCTCATCCTGGCCGGGACTCGGCCGAAGGCGGGCATTCTTGCCTATCCGCTCTGGATCGCCGTGATGAAGCAGCTGAAGGCAGAGGGCGTCAGCCGCGCCGAGACCATGATTTCGGCGGCCAATCTGGGTGTCGTCAATCTCTACGGTAATCTCGGATTCCGCTTCGATCAGGCGCTCGTCGGCCTGCACCTGCACCGGTCCTGAACGCGAAACGGGCGCCCGAAGGCGCCCGCTCCGTGTCCTGGCGCAGGCACCCTATTGCGGCGGCGCCTGGGTGTTCTGCTGGTTGAGCAGTTCAGTCACCCGCCGCAACGTGACGCGCCGGTTCTCCCGTGAGGGCCCCTGCGTCTGCACCTTGGGATATTGCTCGCCATAGCCCTGCGTCGTCAGGTTTTCCGGCGGAATGTTGTAGGTCTGCGTCAGCACGGCAGCGATCGACTGGGCGCGGCGATCGGACAGGGACAGGTTGTCCGTGTCGTTGCCGACCGCGTCCGTATGGCCCTCGATCAGGAACACCTCGTTCGGATTGGCCGTGATGGCCCGGCCGAGAGCCGCCGCGATCGTATCAAGGCGACTGATCTGATCCGGCTTCACCTCCCATGAACCCGCATCGAAATTGATCGTGTTGACGTCGACACTGCGGGTATAGGCGCGCACCGTCGGGCTGTGGCGCACCTCGTCCAGCGTGTAGCGCCGCGGCGGTCGCTGCACCGGAGGCGCGGTCAGGGCTTCGTAGATCATTTCGGGTGGCGCCTCACCGGCATCGACCATGTAGCGCTCCTGCGACATGGAATATTCCGGTGGCGGCAGAACGATGATCTGCTCCTCGAAGGTGCGTGCCCGTGGCCGGAAGGAATTATCGATCAGGATGACCTCGCGGCCGTCCGGATAACGGCGGATACGGCGCAACAGCTGGCCGTTCTCATCGGTCACCGTGACGACGCGCATGCCGCCGGGGCGCTCGTAGAACGAGATCATCTCGTCGCCGCGACGCTCGGTGCGGAAATCCCCGCCCAGATCGCGGAAACGCGCCGTCTCGTCGTGGCGGATGAAGATACCCTCGCCGTCGCGCACGATGGTCCGGCCGGGCTCGTGAATGACGGTGACGCCGTCCTCCGTGAACTCCCGGCGGCGTGAGCGCACCTCGCTGACATCGTCGGCGCGAGCGCCCTGGTTGAGCATGAATCCGCCGATCAGACCGACACCGAGCCCGATGGCCGCAGCGCCGGCGGGACCGATGCGCGAGCCGCGGCGGCGTTCAGGCGGACCACTCGGCGGCAACTGGCCGCCGGCGAGGCCACCAGGGCCGGCAGCGCCGGGCACCTGTCCGGGCAATCCGGGCCCGCGCTGACCGAAACCAGGCTGTCCGGGTGTCGGCGGCAGGCCCGGACCCGGCTGCGCCAGGCCCGGCTGGCCTGGAACGAGAGGCTGGCCCGTGCCCGGCTGGCCGGGAGGCGGCGTCCCGGGAGCGCGCTGGCCGATGCCCGGCTGACCGGGGACGAGCGGCTGACCGGTGCCGGGTTGGGCGATGCCAGGCTGGCCTGCGATAGGCGGCTGGCCCGTGCCGGGCTGGCCGACGCCAGGAGGCTGCCCCGTGCCGGCCTGACC
>JAIEPJ010000166.1 GCA_019749835.1 Phreatobacter sp.
GGTCGCGCATCAGGTTGAGGATCTGCGCCTGCACCGAGACGTCGAGCGCCGAGGTCGGCTCGTCGCAGACGATGAATTCCGGACGCGAGGCGAGCGCCCGGGCAATGGCGACACGCTGCCGCTGGCCGCCGGAGAACTCGTGCGGATATTTCGCCCCGTCGGCCGGATCGAGGCCGACCGTCTTCAGCAGCCTGCCGACCTCCGCGTCGATGGCGCGGCTTTCGCTCATCAGGCCGAAGGCGCGGATCGGCTCTGCAACGATGCGGTCGACGCGCCAGCGCGGGTTGAGCGAGGCATAGGGCGACTGGAAGATCATCTGGATCTTGGAACGCAGGGCCTTCCGCCGGACCGGGTCGTCGGTCTTGGCCATGTCGACGCCCTCGATCACCACCGAGCCGGCGGAGGGAGGCAGCAGGCCGACGACCATATTGGCGACCGTCGACTTGCCCGATCCGGATTCGCCCACCAGCGCGAAGGTCTCGCGGCGGCCGATGGTGAAGGAGACGTCCTGCACGGCGCGCAGCAGCCGGCGCTCCTCGCGCTCCAGCACGCGGTTGAGCCAGGGCTTCGACACGTCGAAGGTGCGCGACAGATTGCGGACGGTGACGAGCGGCTCGCTCATGCGGCTTTCTCCGCGCCGTCGGCATAGAGCCAGCAGGCGACCTCGGTGGCGCCGACAGGCATCGGCTCAGGCCGCTCCGTGAGGCAGCGGGCGAAGACCTTCGGGCAGCGCGGATTGAAGGCGCAGCCCTGCGGAATGGCGGTGAGCCGCGGCATGGAGCCGGGGATCTGCACCAGCCGGTCGGCGGTGGCATCCAGCGACGGGATCGAGCCCATCAGCCCTTCGGTATAGGGATGGCGCGCGCGCTTGATGACATCCTGCACCGGGCCGATCTCGGCAATGCGCCCGGCATACATGACGGCGACGCGATCGGCCGTCTCGGCGATCACGCCCATGTCGTGGGTGATCAGCATGACGGCGGTGCCGTGCTCCTTGCAGAGGTTCTTCAGCAGCGTGATGATCTGCGCCTGAACCGAGACGTCGAGCGCCGTCGTCGGCTCGTCGGCAATGACCAGTTCGGGCTCGGCACAGAGCGCCAGCGCCAGAACGACACGCTGGCGCATGCCGCCGGAGAACTGGTGCGGATAGGCGTCGATCCGCTTGTCGGGCGCGGGAATGCCGACCTCGGTCAGCAGGTCGATGGCGCGGGCCCGCGCCTGGGCGCTCGTCAGCCGCGTATGGGTCTGGATCGTCTCCATCAGCTGCTCGCCGACCGTGTAGAGCGGATTGAGCGAGGTCAGCGGATCCTGGAACACCATGCCGATCCGCTTGCCGCGGATCTGGCGCATCGCTTCCGGGGCGAGATTGTCGATCCGCTCGCCCTTGAGCCAGATCTCGCCGCCGGCGATGCGGCCCGGCGGCTCCAGAAGACCGATGACGGCGGCGCCGGTCATGGACTTGCCGGCGCCGGATTCACCGACGACGCCGACGACCTCACCGGGGGCGATGTCGAAGGAGATGCGGTCCACCGCGGTCAGCGTGCCACGGCGGGTGGGGAACTGGACGACGAGGTCGCGGACGGAGAGGACGGGTGTGGTCATCGCCGCTCACCTCAGCTTCGGGTTGAGGGCATCGCGCAGCCAGTCGCCGAGCAGGTTGATGGACAGGGCCAGCAGCACCAGCGCCAGCGCCGGGAAGAACAGGATCCACCACTCGCCCGAGAACAGATATTGCTGACCGAAGCGGATCAGCGTGCCGAGCGAGGGCTGGGTCGCGGGAACGCCGACGCCGAGGAAGGACAGCGTCGCCTCCTCGATGATGGCGAGCGCCAGGTTGATGGTGGCGATCACCAGGACCGGCCCGGTGACATTCGGCAGGATATGGCGGGCCATGATGAAAAAGGCCGGCCGGCCCATGACGCGGGCGGCCTGCACATATTCCTTGTTGCGCTCGACCATGGTGGAACCGCGGACCGTGCGGGCATATTGCGCCCAGTTTGACAGGCCGATGGCGACGATCAGCACCCAGATCGCCATCTGCTCATGCTGCGAGGGCGGGATGAGGCCGCGCGCCACGCCGAAGAACAGGAGGGCGATCAGGATCGCCGGAAACGACAGCTGGATATCGGCGACGCGCATGATGATGGCGTCGGTCCGGCCACCGACATAGCCGGCGAGAAGGCCAAGGCCCACCCCCATCACCACCGAGAAGGCGACGGAGGAGAAGCCGACGAAGAGCGAGACGCGCGAGCCATAGAGAATGGCCGAGAACAGATCGCGGCCCTGGTTGTCGGTGCCCAGGAGATAGACGGTGTTGGTGCCCATCCCCGCTTCGCCCGGCCTGGTATAGGCGTCGAGCAGGTTGAGCGCGGCGGGGTCGAAGGCGTCCTGCGGGGCGATCCAGTTGGCGCCCAGCGAGGCCGCCAGCAGAATCACCGTCATCGCCGCGGCGATCATCGCCACCGGCGAATGGCGGAAGCTCCAGGCAAGGTCGGAATCCCAGGCGCGCGCCAGACGGGCCTTCAGGGTGATGCGCGGCTTCGGCGTGTCGTCGATCGCGGTCATGGCGGGCCTCAATGCGCCGATGCCGGACCCGCGCCGCGCAGGCGAGGATCGAGCGCGAAATAAAGGAGGTCGACCACGAGATTGGTGACCACGAAGACGAAGGCGACGAACATCAGGTAGGCGGCCATGACCGGAATATCGACGAACTGCACAGCCTGCACGAAGAGCGCACCGAGGCCGGGCCACTGGAAGACGCTCTCGGTGACGATGGCGAAGGCGATGACGCCGCCGAGTTGCAGGCCGGCGATGGTCATCACCGGCACCATCGTGTTCTTCAGCGCGTGGCGGAACCAGATGGTGCGCTCGGGGACGCCGCGGGCGCGGGCGAACTTGACGTAATCCGTGCGCATCGTCTCGAGCATTTCGGAGCGGACGAGGCGCATGATCAGGGTGAGCTGGTAGAAGCCGAGAGTGAGGACCGGCATGACCAGCGATTTCAGCCCCGACGTGGTCAGAAGACCGGTCGACCACCAGCCGATCTTGACGACGTCACCGCGTCCGAACGAGGGGAGCCAGCGCAGTTCCACGGCGAACAGCCAGATCAGGCCGATGCCGATGAGAAAGGTCGGCAGCGACACCCCGATCAGCGACACCGACAGGATCATGTGGGAGAGGAGGCCGTTGCGGTAGATGGCGGTGTAGACGCCGAGGGCGATGCCGACAACGAGCGCGAACAGGGCCGACAGAAGCGCCAGTTCGACGGTGGCCGGAAGCCTCTCCGCCAGCAGGTCGGCGACGGGCCGCCCCTGCCGGTAGCTGACCCCGAACTGCAGCTGCGCCGCATTGGACACGAACCGGGCGAACTGGACCGGGAAGGGATCCATCAGGCCGAGATCGCGGGCGAGCTCTTCGCGGTCCTGGAGCGTCGCCTCCTGTCCCACCAGATTGGAGACGGGATCGCCGATGAAGCGGAACATCGAAAAGGCGACCAGCGCCACGGCCAGCATGACCAGGACCGCCTGGGCGAGACTCTTGACGACATAGGCGATCATGAAGGGCGACCGGTTGACGCGAAAATCGATAATGAAAAGCAGCAAGGCCCCTTCCCATTGGCGGGAAAGGGCCTCGCCGTCATGTCGGAGAGATCAGGAGCCGGCGAAGCGGAACAGCTTGAACCAGGCGCCCGCATCCGGATGCACCGGCACCTCGATGCCGCCACGCGCGGCGTGGCTGATCGACTGCATGTGCAGCGGAATGTAGATGGCCTGGTCGCGCAGCTGCTTCTGGATGTCGGCGAGCTCGGCATTGCGGCGGGGAACGTCCGCCATGGTCTGCAGGGCCAGCATCCGCGCATCCAGGGCCGGGTTGGAATAGCGGGTGCCGTTCCAGGTGCCGTTGTTGGCAGTGCGGGTGTGGTAGAGGAACGTCAGGATATATTCCGCGTCATAGGTCGGGATGCCCCAGCCGACGAGGAAGAAGTCCAGCTCCTGGCGCTGCAGCTCGGGGAAGTGCTGGGCTGCCGGCTTCGCCACCATGTTGGCGCGGATGCCGATCTGGCCGAGCATGGCCACCACCGCCTGGCAGATGTTCTCGTCCGACACATAGCGGTTGTTGGTGCACTGGAGCGTCACCGAGAAGCGGGTGTTGCCCTCGGCGGCCCGGCGGGGATAGCCGGCCTCGTCGAGCGCGCGGTTGGCCGCGGCAGGGTCGAAGCGCGGGATGGCGGCGAGTTCGGCCGAGTAGCCCGAGATGAAGGGCGAGCCGATATAGCCGATGGGCTGGCCCTGGCCGCGCATGACGACGCGGGTGATGGCCTCGCGGTTGACCGCGATATTGATGGCGTTGCGGACCCGCACGTCGGCGAAGGGGTTCTTGCCCTTGATGTCCGAGGACTTCAGCTCGGCATCGCCCACGTTGAAGCCGAGGAAGATGACGCGGTTCTCGGGGCCGGTCGTGACGCGGATGCCCTGGCTCTGCTGCAGGCGCGCGATGTCCTGCACCGGCACGTCATGCACCACGTCGACCTCGCCGGAGAGCAACGCCGCGATGCGCGTGGCGTCCTGCTGGATCGGAACGACGATCAGCTCGGTCACCTGCATCGGGAACTGGCCCTTGCCCCAGTAGCCGGGGAACTGGCGCATCACCGTGCGCACGTCCGGCTCGCGCGAGACGAGGGTGAAGGGGCCGGTGCCCATGGCATTGCGGGTGGCGCCGTTCTCGGCCCGCTCGCGAATGTTCTGCGGCTCGAGGGCGTTGTTCTTCTCCGACCAGGCCTTGGACATCATGAAGATGTTGGTGAGGTTCTCGACCAGGAGCGGGTTCGGCGCCTTGGTCTTGATCCGGATCGTGCTCGCATCGACCTGGGTGACGCTGTCGATCGAGGTCAGCAGGCCGCGATAGTCGGAGGTGGGACGGCGGGCGCGATCGAAGGAGAAGATGGCGTCCTCGGCCGTGAAGTCGGAGCCGTCGTGGAACTTGACGCCCTGGCGGAGCTTGAACTCCCACACCGTCGGATCGTCGGGCAGGATGCGCCACTCGGTGGCGAGGGTCGGCACCAGCTTGCCGTCATAGCCGCGGATGACCAGCGGCTCGTAGATCTGGTGGACGAGATTCGACGTCGGGCCAATGTTCGCCGACATCGGATCGAGGGTCTGGGCATCGACCGAACGTGCCCACCGGACGGTCCGCGCCTCGACGGCCGTGACGAAGGTCACGGCGGCAATCATCGCGCCCGCGAGGAGCTTCAATCCAAAACGCATGGTTCACCTCTCTGAAGAGTGCCGGCTCTGGGACCGGATTCTGCAGACAATGATAGACAGCGGCGCCCGGGCTGTCACCGCATAGTCACGGACGAAATGTCGCGTTGACAGACCGGGCTGACGCGCGGGTCAGGACGGCTTGATCTCGATCTCGATGAAGGCGAAGTCGCGGCCGGTGATGTTGACGATGTTGTGGTTGACGCCCTCCTTGCGGAAATAGGGCTCGTGGGTCTTCATCTCGTATTCGCCCGAGGTGCCGTCGCCGAGCTCGGCGATCAGCCGGCCGTCGGAGAGCGGCACGACGACATAGTCCCAGCCATGGGTGTGCCAGCCGGTCTCGGCCCCGTCGGAAAAGTTCCAGCGCGTCACCTTGACCTTGTCGTTGTCGATGAGGACTTGCGGGTCGGCGGGAGCACGGCAGGTGAAGGTCATGGATGGGTCCTTTCGATGCGCTGCAGGCCGGCACTGCGGCCGGCGACGAGCCAGTAGACGAGACCGCCGGCAAGGCCCGCCACCACCGCCACGAGGACTTTCGTGACCGTGATGGCCGGCTCATCGCCGAGGATGGGATCGGGGGCCTCCTGCGGCGCCCGGGCATAGACCCAGGCGAGGGAGGCAACGCCCCCCAGGAGACCGACGCCGAGATGAAAGGCAAGCGCCCGCCAGCGCATGGCTTCGGCGACGAACTGGACGAGCAGCAGCGGCCAGAACAGTCCGGCGGCCAGGAACGTATAGAAGCCGATGGCGACGGCGCCGGCGACCAGATCCGGCATCCGCCCCTGGTTCAGGTCGAAGATGACGACGATGGCCGCCGCGAGCGCCAGGGCCAGCAGGAATCCGGCTGCGACGCGCAGGAGGCGCAGGGCATAGAAGGCGAAGCGATTCATGGTGGCGAAGGTAGTCGCCGCCGGCCGCGTGCGATAGCGGCCAGCGGCATGCCCGCCGTGCTCGGCGGGACATCAAGGGCTCCCCTCCCCGCCGGGGAGAGGCACCTGTCGCGATGTCGGGCTCCGCCGAAACCGATGGCGGCCTTACCTCACCACCGCCCCGTAGATCAGGTTCTTGAACAGCATGCGCGTATGCACGCGGTTCGACGGGCCCTGCGCCATGAAGATGCCGACGATGCCCTCGCGCGGATCGATGGTGAAGCTCGTGCCCCAGGCGCCCGCCCACATGGCGTCACCGGTGGAGCCGGGCGCCACCGCGAACCCGTCCTGCCGGCGCACGGCGAAGCCGAGGCCGAAGCCATAGCCCGGACCGGTCGAGGCGGCCGTGGATCCGCCCATGCCGATCAGGTGGTCGGCCAGCATGAACTCGACCCATTTCGTCGACAGAAGCCTGCGCCCCTCGAACTGGCCGCCGTTCAGGATCATCTGCGCGAACTTGAAATAGTCCTCGGCGGTCGAGACCATGCCGGCGCCGCCCTTGAAATACTGGCCGTGATCGGCCGGGTTCTCGAAGATGCGGTAGGAGGTCCACATGCCCGCCTTGGCCGGATCGGAATCGAGCGCCTCGGCGAGGCGCGACCGGCGGCTCTCGGGAACGAACCAGCCGGTATCGCGCATGTCGAGCGGGTCGAGGATCATCTCCTTGATCAGCACGTCGAGCCGCTTGCCCGAGACCCTTTCGAGCAGCAGGCCGAGCACGTCCGTCGAGATCGAATAGTGGAAGGCCGTCGCCGGCTGGTGAACGAGCGGGATCTGGCCGAGACGGCGCAGCATCTCGTCACCGGTGATATTGGCCGTCCGCCCTTCGATGTTCTGGTCGTCGAGCAACTGCTTGATCCGGGCAGACCGCTCCGAACCGGCATAGGTGAAGCCTGCGGTATGGCGCAGCAGGTCCTGGACCGTGATGGGCCGGGCGAGAGCCACGTCCTCGGTGGCGGTGGTGCCGTCGGCATTGCGCCGCTCGACCTGCACCTTCAGGTCCTTGAGTTCGGTGAGCCATGTGGCGATCGGGTCGGAGAGCTTCATCCGGCCCTGTTCGATCAGCATCACCGCCGCCGCCGACACGATCGGCTTGGTCATCGAGGCCAGCATGAAGAGCGTGTCGCGCGTCATCGGCTGCGTCTTGGCCGCATCGCGGAAGCCATGTGCCTCGAAATGGATGATGCGGCCGCGCCTTGCGATGAGGGTCACGGCGCCCGGGAACATGGCGCGGTCGGCCTGTTCGCGCATGACCGGACCGATGCGCGCCAGCCGCTCGCGCGAGAAGCCCATCACGGTCTCCTCGCCGCGGCCGCGGCGGCCCTCCCGGTCGAGGCGGCCCTGACCGCGATCGTCGCGCTCGAAGCGCCCGCCCTGTCCGGGACCCTGCCCGGGACCCGCCTGGGCGAAGACGGGGAGCGGCGTGGCGGCAAGACAGGCAAGGGCCAGGGCGAAGGCCCCGGCCCGCACGGGCGGCAGTCCTTGGAACGGCATGGGATCCTCCCGGGATCATGGTGGTCTCGGCCGGTCTTGTGTCGCCGGCTGTCGGAAGCTCACCACCCGTCCGGGGGAGGGTCAAGCGCGTGCCTGCGGCGGCAGCCGCGCTTCATGCGCATGCAGGGGAGAAGGGCTCAGTCCACCATGCTCATGGCGCGGAAGGCGTCCTGCTCGGCCTTGGACATCAGCACCGCCTTGTCCATGGCGCGCAGGCGCTCGGTCTCGCTCTTGAGCTGGCCGCAGGCGGCGAGGATATCGCGGCCGCGCGGCGTGCGCACCGGCGAGGAATAGCCGGCCTCGAAGACCACCTCGGAGAAGCGCTCGATCTGCTCCCAGTCCGAGCACTCATATCTCGAGCCGGGCCAGGGGTTGAACGGGATCAGGTTGATCTTGGCCGGGATGCCCTTCAGGAGCCGCACCAGCCGCCGCGCGTCGTCGATGGAATCGTTGACGCCCTTCAGCATCACATATTCGAAGGTGATGCGGCGGGCATTGGAGGCCCCGGGATAATCGCGGCAGGCGTCGAGCAGCTCGGCGATCGGATATTTGCGGTTCAGCGGCACGAGTTCGTCGCGCAGGTCGTCGCGCACCGCATGCAGGGAGATGGCGAGGGCGACGCCCGTATCGGCGCCGACACGGCCGATCTCCGGCACGACGCCCGAGGTCGACAGCGTCACGCGGCGCTTGGAGAATTGCAGGCCGTCAGGGTCAAGAAGGGTGAGGAGCGCCCCGGTGACATTCTCGACATTGTAGAGCGGCTCGCCCATGCCCATGAAGACGATATTGGTGACGAAGCGCCCGCCGTCGGTCGGCACGAAGGCGCCCTCCGGCGGCTCAGCTCCCGGCCAGTCGCCGAGCTGGTCGCGGGCGACGATCACCTGGGCGACGATCTCCGCGGCGGTGAGGTTGCGCACCAGCTTCTGCGTGCCCGTATGGCAGAAGGAGCAGGTCAGCGTGCAGCCGACCTGGCTCGAGATGCAGAGGGTGCCGCGGTCGCGGGTCGGGATATAGACCGTCTCGATCTCGTGCCACTTCTCGCCCGCCATGGAGGGCGGGATGCGCATGAGCCACTTGCGGGTGCCGTCCTGCGACACCTGTTCGGCGACGACCTCCGGTCGATCGAGCGTATAGGTCTCCGCCAGGGCGGCCCGCAGGTGCTTGGAGACGTTGGACATCTCCTCGAAGGTCTTCGCCCCGCGCTGGTAGATCCAGCCCCAGAGCTGGGAGACGCGCATCCGCGCTTCGCGGCCCTCGATGCCGATGGCGGCCAGCGCCGCCTTCAGGTCGTCACGTCCCATGCCGACGAGCGAGGGCTTCGCCGGCAGGGCGCGGGGGCCGGAGCCGGCAGCGGGCTTCTCGACAGGGGCGGCATTCGCGGGATCGGGCGTCGGCATCGGGTCGGGTTTCCTGGCAAGCGCGGGCCTATAGCACGAAAGACGCGCTTCACGCAGCCTTTCACGGGCCGGCGGCGTCAACTTGTCGAATTGGGGTCGGCACATTCCCGGCGCGCCCGTGCCAGAGCCTCGGCGAACCCTGCGAGAGCATAGGTGTCGATGATTTCCTCCCCGAGGACCGACATCGACCGGATCTGCACAAGGGCATTGGCGCGCATCGCCGCGACCAGACGGGTCTCGTCGGCCAGATCCTTGATCCAGGCCCCGGCCGGATCGCCCTGGAGCGCGAAGGTTTCGTCACCGACCTCAAGGGCCGATCCGCCGCTCGCCTCGAAGCCGAATTCGACCGAAAACTCGTCGCGGACCTGGTCGCTCGGCCGCGTCGTGACGAAAAGGAACGCAGGACCTCTCGCCACCCCTTGGGGACGCCGCATCTGCGGCGCGGCGGCGGCATAGCAGAGCTTGCCGCGATCGGTCTCGGCGACGATGACGGACCAGTCGGCATGGCGGGCGACGGTGCGTGTGGTTCCGCTCGGCCGGTCTTCGGCCGCGGCGAGGCCGATGGTGCAGGCGAGCGTCAGGAGGGCGCCCGCCGCCCTCAGCGGCATTCCTGCGCCACGCGGTCGAGCGCCTGGGCCAGACCGTTGAGCGAATAGGTGTCCGTCGTCACGTTGCCGCGACCCGAGGTCGACCTGACGGTGAGCTGCGAACCGCCACGCATCGCCTGGACGAGGCGGCCCTCCTCGGCAGCGTTCTTGATCCAGGCGCCGTTGGCCTGGGTGTAGAGGGCGAAATTGGCGGTGCCGATCGTCGCCGTCGCATCGCCGCGCAGCGGGAAGCCGAGGGTGAGCGAGACCTCGTTGCGGACGTTTTCGCCGGGCCGCGAGGTCAGGAAGAAGAAGGCCGGGTCGCGCTGCAGATTGGCCGGCGCGCGGGTCTTGGGCTGCGAGGCGGCGTAGCAGACCTTGCCGCGCTGGGTGCCGGAGGTGAAGACGCCCCAGTCCCCGAACTGGGCCACCGCCGATCCCTGCTGGGCGCCGCCGCCGCCGGCGGCGGGTCGGGTCGCCTGCGCCTGCGCACCGGCACTGGTGACGGCAAGGGCAACGACCGAGAAGGCAAGGACGGAGAGGATTCTGTTGCAGCGCATCGCAATACTCGGCTCTGGAAACGGGCGAACGGGAACGGCGGCCCCGCCGGACTTGCCCCTTAGGTGTCGAAGATCAGGGTAAACAGGCGGTTAATTCGCGGGCGAATCCATGGTGAATAGCCCATTGAACAGCACTTTCCGGCCCTGACGTCGCTCCCCTTGGGGTAACTTACGTCGAAACGGGGCAAGACTAGGGCGGAAGTCGGCCGCGGCCGGTGGCGCGTGAGTCGCACCTGCTGCCGGCAAGCCCCAGTCCCGATGGCGCCTGCCGGTCGCGACGGCCGGCCTCACCCGGGATAGAGCCCGCCCGGGTGATCCGTCGGCAGGGTTCAGCCCCAGGTCCTGATGTCGACGAAGTGGCCTTCGATGGCCGCCGCCGCCGCCATGATCGGCGAGACCAGATGGGTGCGGCCCTTGTAGCCCTGACGCCCCTCGAAATTGCGGTTCGAGGTCGAAGCGCAGCGCTCGCCCGGCTGGAGCCGGTCGGGGTTCATGGCCAGGCACATGGAGCAGCCCGCCTCGCGCCACTCGAAGCCGCTCGCGATGAAGATCTTGTCGAGGCCTTCCTGCTCGGCCTGTTCCTTCACCAGGCCCGAGCCCGGCACGATCATCGCCGAGACCGTGGAGGCCACCTTCTTGTCGCGGACGACGCGGGCGACCTCGCGCAGGTCCTCGATGCGCGAATTGGTGCAGGAGCCGATGAACACCTTGTCGAGGCGGATGT
>JAIEPJ010000101.1 GCA_019749835.1 Phreatobacter sp.
GGCCGGGATTTCGGCTGAGCCGAACGACGGGAGGGCGCGAATGACGAGTTCGACAACGCCCATCCGCCTCGTCCGACGGGCCGATTTCATCGCCTGCTCCAGGGGCCGCCGTGTGACAACGGCGGCTTTCGTGTTGCAGGAAAGCGCGCGCGGCGACGACCGGCCGCCGCGCTTCGGCTTCACGGTCACCAAGAAGACGGGCGGTGCGGTGGAACGCAACCGCATGCGCCGTCGCCTCAGGGAGGTCGTGCGCCTCGGTGCCCATGCGGGGGCAAGGCCCGGGTCAGACTATGTGCTGGTGCTCAACCGCAATGCGCTCGACCGCCCCTTCGACGTGCTGAAGACCGATCTCGCCGAGGCGCTCCGACGCGCTGCCGCCCCCCGCCCCGCCCGCTCCGCGGGTCGCCCCAATCCCTGACACCGACGGACCGATGGCCGACAACCGCAACTACATCCTCGCGATCGTTCTCTCGATCCTCGTCCTGGTCGGCTGGCAGTATTTCGTCGGCATGCCGCAGGTCGAGCGCCAGCGCGAGGCGCAGCGCCAGCAGCAGCTCCAGCAGCAGGCCGCCGGACAGGCGCCCTCCGTCACCCCGGTTCCGGGCACGCCGCCGGTCCCCGGCCAGACCACGCCGACCCCCGGCTCCGCCGCGCCGGTCGCTCCGGGCGCCGCGGCCCCGGTCCCGGCCCAGGGCCTGAGCCGCGAGGCCGTCCTCGCCGCCACGCCGCGCATCGGCATCGAGACGCCGCGCCTCAAGGGCTCCATCAATCTCGCCGGCGGCCGCGTCGACGACCTCATCCTGACCACCTATCGCGAGACCATCGAGCGCAACAGCCCGAACGTCGTGCTCTTCGCGCCGGCCGGCTCGCCCATCGACCCGGTCCAGCACCGCCATCCGTTCTATGCCGAGTTCGGCTTCGTGCCGGGCGCGGGCCAGACCGCTGCCGTGCCGAACGCCCAGACCGTCTGGACGCAGCAGGGATCGGGCACGCTCACCCCGACGACCCCCGTCACGATCACCTGGGACAACGGCCAGGGCCTCACCTTCCGCCGCACCTTCGCGATCGACGACAGCTACATGATCACCGTGAAGGATGGCGTCGCCAATGCCGGCGCCGGCCCGGTGACGCTGCACCCGTTCGGCCTCATCTCGCGCCACGGCCTGCCGCAGACCTCGGGCTACTACATCCTGCACGAGGGCCTGATCGGCGTCTTCGCCGACAAGGGCCTGCATGAGGTCGGCTATTCGGCGATCGAGACTGCCCGCACCCAGAGCTTCAAGGCGCGTGGCGCCTGGCTCGGCATCACCGACAAGTACTGGGCCGCGGCGCTGATCCCGGATCAGACGCAGGAGACCGATTCGAGTTTCAAGTTCTTCCAGTCCGGTACGACCAAGTCGTTCCAGACGGACTTCCTGTCGCCGCCGGTCACCATCGCGCCGGGAGCCTCCTCCGAGACCACCACGCGCCTCTTTGCCGGCGCCAAGGAGGTCCGCGTCGTGGACGGCTATTCCGCCGCGCTCAATATCGACCGGTTCGACCGCCTGATCGACTGGGGCTGGTTCTATTTCATCACCAAGCCGCTCTTCGTCGTCATGGACTGGTTCTTCGTCCAGACCGGCAATTTCGGCATCGCCATCCTGCTGGTCACGCTGCTGATCAAGGCGCTGTTCTTCCCGCTCGCCAACAAGAGCTATGCCTCCATCACCATGATGAAGAAGGTGCAGCCCGAGATGATGGCGCTGCGCGACCGCTATGCCGACGACAAGATGAAGCAGCAGCAGGAGCTGATGGCGCTCTACAAG
This sequence comes from Phreatobacter sp., assembly GCA_019749835.1. GTDB lineage: Bacteria > Pseudomonadota > Alphaproteobacteria > Rhizobiales > Phreatobacteraceae > Phreatobacter. The sequence continues at coordinate 1,806 of JAIEPJ010000101.1, forward strand.
CGGGAGAAGATCAATCCGCTGGCGGGCTGCTGGCCGATCCTGATCCAGATCCCGGTCTTCTTCGCCCTCTACAAGGTGCTGTTCATCACCATCGAGATGCGGCACGCGCCGTTCTTCGGATGGGTGCAGGATCTCTCGGCGCCCGATCCGACCTCGATCTTCAACCTGTTCGGGCTGCTGCCCTTCGCCGTGCCGGCCTTCCTGCTGATCGGCGTCTGGCCGATCATCATGGGCATCACGATGTGGGTCCAGATGCAGATGAACCCGGCGCCGACGGACCCGATCCAGGCCGCGTTCTTCAAGTGGATGCCGATCCTCTTCACCTTCATGCTGGCTTCGTTCCCCGCCGGCCTCGTCATCTACTGGGCCTGGAACAACCTGTTGTCGGTGCTGCAGCAGGGCCTGATCATGCGCAAATACGGCGTCAAGATCGAGCTCTGGGACAATATGCGCTCGATGTTCGGAGGCGGGCCGGCCAAGCCCGCCGCTTGACGGCATGGCTGACGACCCGATCGAGGTCGGTCGCAAGCTCTTCGCCCGGCCCTGGACCTTCTGGCGCGGCACGCCCGACATGAAGCACCTGCCCCCGATGTCGGGGGTGGAGATTGCCTTCGCCGGGCGCTCCAATGTCGGCAAGTCGAGCCTGATCAACGCGCTTGTCGGGCAGAACGCCCTGGCGCGCACCTCGAACACGCCAGGCCGGACGCAGGAGCTGAACTTCTTCCACGTGCCCGTGGATGCGGGGCCTGGCCTCGGCCTGGTCGTGGTCGACATGCCGGGCTACGGCTTCGCTGCGGCGCCGGAGGCCAAGGTCAAGGAATGGACCCGGCTCATCCACGACTACCTCAGGGGCCGGCAGAACCTCGCCCGCGTCTACGTGCTGGTCGATGCCCGCCACGGCCTGAAGCCCGTCGACATGGAAGTTCTGGACGAACTCGGCACCTCCGCCGTCTCCTACCAGATCGTGCTGACCAAGGCCGACCAGATCTCGGACGCAGTGCTTGTCAAGCTCAAGGCGGCGACGCTGGACGTCCTGAAGAAGCGTGCCGCCGCCTTCCCCGAGATCATCGCGACGTCCAGCCGCAAGGGCGAGGGCATTCCCGAGCTGCGCGCCGCCATCGCCCGGGTCGCCGCCGAGCGGACCTGAGGCGGACGGCGGATCGCGACAGCTCCGGCCCTCACACGGCCTTGCGCAGGCTGAACGCGTGCAGGCCCGCGACGCCGATACAGAACAGCCCGGCGACGATCAGGCCGGTGCTCCGGCGTCGGCGATTGGCCAGGCTGTCGGCATAGGCGAGCAGGGTGCGATCCCCGCTCGTCGCCTCGAACACCATCCGGGTGCCCGGGTCGATGAGGAACTGGACACGCTGGCCGGAGCGCAGGTTGTCGATGTCGTCGATCCAGAGCGTCGGCGGCGGCGTGACCTCGAAGAAACCGTGGCCCGGAACGGTAAGTGGAATCTTCTGGGTCCGGTAGGTGCCTTTGCGTTTTCCGCGGGTGTAGGTCACCAGCGGCATCGTGTGGCTGAGCGGCCCGACATGGTCGACCCTCGCCAGCGCGTTCCGCTCGGGTGGGCGGCCGGCAAGGCCGGTGAGGAGCAGGATCAGGCCGAGCAGGGCGACACCGACGAGCCACACGACACCCCAGAATGTGGCGGCGTCGCTCGGGCCGGGCGTGGCCTGGGCCTCTGTCAATGCGCCTCCTCCCAGTTCACTGCCGCGCGGGCCTCCACCGCCAGCGGCACCCTGAGCTGCAGCGCCGGGTGGGTCGCCTCCTCCATCACCCGCTTGATGACGGGCAGGGTGCGGTCGACCTCGCCGTCCGGCACCTCGAAGACCAGTTCGTCATGCACCTGCAGCAGCATCAGCGCGTCGAGGCCGGCGGCGTCCAGCGCCGCGTCCATCCGCACCATGGCGCGGCGGATGATGTCGGCGGCCGAGCCCTGGATCGGCGCATTGATCGCCTGGCGCTCTACGAAGGCGCGTTCGGACGGGTTGCCCGAGCGGATCGCCGGGAAATGGCAGCGCCGCCCGAAGATGGTCTCGACATAGCCGTGCTCGCGGACGAAGGCCTTGGTCGCGTCCATATAGTCACGGATGCCGGGGAAACGCTCGAAGTACTTCTTGATATAGGCGCCGGCCTCCTCGCGCGGGATGGACAGCTGGTTGGCGAGGCCGAAGGCCGAGATGCCGTAGATGATGCCGAAATTGATGGCTTTCGCCCGGCGGCGCACCAGGGGGTCCATGCCCTGGACCGGCACGCCGAACATTTCCGCGGCGGTCATGGCGTGGATGTCGATGCCATCGGCGAAGGCCTGCCGCAGCTGCGGGATATCGGCGATATGGGCGAGGATGCGCAGTTCGATCTGGGAATAGTCGGCCGAGACCAACTTGGCGCCCGGCGCGGCGATGAAGGCGGTGCGGATCTTGCGGCCTTCCTCGGTGCGCACGGGAATGTTCTGGATGTTCGGGTCGGAGGAGGAGAGCCGCCCCGTCGTCGTCGCGGCGAGGGCGAAGGAGGTGTGCACCCGGCCGGTCGTGGCGTTGATGTAGGTCGGCAGGGCGTCGGTATAGGTCGATTTCAGCTTGGTCACCGTGCGCCAGTCGATGATCTTGCGCGGCAGGTCGTGGCCTTCCTCGGCCAGTTCCTCCAGCACGCCGGCGGCCGTCGACCAGGCGCCCGTCTTGGTCTTCGAGCCGCCCGGCAGGCCCATCTTGCCGAAGAGGATGTCGCCGAGCTGTTTCGGCGAGCCGGGATTGAGCGGCTCCCCGGCGAGCTCCTGGATCTCCGCCTCGACGCGGGCGGCGACCTGGGCGAAATCCCCCGACAGGCGCGAGAGCACCTGCCGGTCGATGAGGATGCCGCGCCGCTCCATGCGGGCGAGGACGTCGACCAGCGGCCGCTCCAGCGTCTCGTAGACCGTGGTCTTGCCCTCGGCGGCGAGCCGGGGCGTGAGCACCTGCCACAGGCGCAGCGTGACGTCGGCATCCTCGGCGGCATAGGCGGTGGCCTGGTCGAGCGGCACGCGGTCGAAGGTGACGCGGGCCTTGCCGGTGCCGGTGACGGCATCGAAGCTGATCGCCTCATGGCCGAGATGGCGCAGTGCCAGGGCATCCATGCCGTGGGTGCCGCGGCCGGCATCGAGCGCATAGGACATCAGCATGGTGTCGTCATAGGGCGCGATGGTCATGCCATAGCGCGACAGCACCAGGAGATCGTATTTCAGGTTCTGGCCGACCTTCAGCACGCCCGGATCCTCGGCGAGCGCCTTCAGGCGGTCGAGCGCCGCGCGGACCGGGACCTGTCCCTCGACGAGGCCGGAATCGAACAGGCCGGCCTCGCCGGAGCGGTGGGCGAGGGGCACGTAGCAGGCCTGGTCGGGCGCATAGGCGAGGGAGAAGCCGACGAGGTCGGCGGCCATGGCGTCGAGGGCATTGGTCTCGGTGTCGAGCGCGACGACGCCCGCCTCCCGCGCCACGGCGATGAAGGCGTCCAGGGCCTCGAGCGTGGTGATGCAGCGGTAGCGCGACCGGTCGACGGGCATGCCGCGCAACCGCTCGGCGGTGCGGGTGGCCAGCACCTGCGGTGTCGGCGCGCCGGGGTCGGCGGCGGCCGGCGCGGGAGATCCGTCCTCGGCCGCAGTCACGGCCGCAACCGGCGCCCTGGACCCCGCCGCGAGAGCCGGATCGGGATCGACCTTGGCGGGATCGACGCCGTAGAGATCGCCAACCTTCCGGGTGATGGTGGTGAACTCCATCGCCTTGAAGAAGGCGATCAGCGTCTGCCCGTCTGGCTTCAGGAGGCCGGTCTCGTCGAGGGGCACCTCGACCTTCACGTCGCGCACCAGCTGCACGAGCTTTTTCGAGATGCGCACCTTCTCGATCACCGCTGGGTCGGTGAGGGTCTCGCGGCGCTTGGGCTGCTTGATCTCATGGGCGCGGGCGAGCAGCGTGTCGAGGTCGCCATATTCGCTGATGAGCTGGGCCGCCGTCTTGCGGCCGATGCCGGGGGCACCGGGCACATTGTCGGAGGTGTCGCCCTCGAGAGACTGGATGTCGACGATCTTGTCCGGCGGCAGGCCTTCCCAATATTCGGTGACGTCGCCGATCTTGTCGGCCGGCACGTTCCAGCGCTCGAAACGGTCGCCATGGGTGAGCAGGCGCTCCGGCCGGTAGCCTGGCTTGCCCCGGATGCCACTCTCCGGATCGTAGAAGGCGACGCAGGGGCGGACGAGCTGCATCAGGTCCTTGTCGGCGGAGATGATCAGCACGTCGGCGCCGCGGGCGCAGGCCTCGTCGGCATAGGTGGCGATGAGATCGTCGGCCTCGTAGGTGTCCTGCTCGATGGCGTGCAGGCCGAAGGCGCGGATGGCCGCCCGCATCAGCGGGAATTGCGGCACGAGATCCTCGGGCGGCGGTGGCCGGTGGGCCTTGTAGAGCGGGTAGAGCTCCTTGCGGAAGGAGTTCTCGCTCTTGTCGAGAATCATGGCGAGATGGGTCGGCTTCACGCCCAGCGCGCCTTCCTCGACGAATTGCAGCACCTTGGTGGAGAACAGCCGCACGGCCCCGGTCGGCAGGCCGTCCGAGCGCATGTTGTACTTCCGGTCCTGGTTCATGGACTGGAAATAGGCGCGGAAGACGAAGGAGGACGCGTCGACGAGGAAGACGCGGTCGCCCTTGCCGACGGGGCGGTGATGCTCGGTGTGCATGGAATGAGGGCCTCTGCGATGAGGCGCCATTATGGACGCCTCCGGCCGGCGCGTCATGTCAGCAGTCGTGCCGTCACCAGCCTGGAAGAGGAATCCGTTCCGCCCCTACCAGGCGAGCACCCGCCGGCCGATCCCGGCTCCGGCGGCGGCCAGCATGCCGATGGCCAGGGAATACCAGGTGGCGACGAAGAGCGGCGAATCGTCGGTGCAGTGCAGGCCGTAGAAGGTGGCCGCGATGGCGCCGGCGGCAAGGCCCGAGAGCGCGCCGGCGAGGGTCGCGTCGCGCGGGGCTGCCGCCGACATGGCCGTGAGGATCGCCGCCAGCGGCAGGGCGCCGAGCAGGGGAATGGCGACCAGGCAGACCGCCCATTTGTCCCCCACCAGCCGGCCCGGCAGCGCGGCAGGCAGCTGGGTGGCGACCTCGTGGCCGATGCCGAACAGCAGAATGAGTGCGGGCACCAGGAGGACGACCTTCGGCAGTGCCGCCTCCGGGCGTGCCACGGCCCGCACCAGCGCGACGGCGGCGACGGCGAGCGTCGCGACCAGCACGATCTTGAGGTCGAACAGCATGTTGCGCGTCGCTGCCGTGACGTCGGGCCGCATGCCGAGGCTGGCCATCATCAGGGCGAAGGCCGATGCGATGCCGAGGGCGACGGCCATGGCGATGCGCCCTTGGACCGAGGGACCGGTGCGCTTGGCGTCGCGGGACAGGGCGGTGATGAGGTCGTCGGTCTTCATGGCACTCATATGCTCCCGCGGAGCATCTTTGCGAGGCCGGCGAGGCCCCGGTGAAGGGAGACGCGGACGGCACCCTCGCTCATCTGCAGGGCGGAGGCCGTCTCCTGGGTGTTGTGGCCGTCGACGAACATGGCGCGGATGACCGCCTTCTGGCCGGACGGCAGGCTCTCGGCCAGCTTCACCACGTCGCGCGTGGCGATCCCCGGCTCTTCCGCCGGCGCGGCGATCACCTCGGCGAAGGTGTCGATATGGCCGGTCGTGCCGCGGCGGCGCAGGAAATCGATCAGCTTGTGCTTGAGGATGGCGCGAATCCACGGCACCAGCGGCTCGCTGGCAATCCAGCTGCTGCGGCGGGTGTGAATCGCGATGAGCACGTCCTGCGCGATGTCCTCCGCTTCGGCGGTGGGGCGGCCGGCCCTAGCCAGGCCGGAACGGGCCAGTGTGCGCAGGAAGGGCGTCAGCTCGCGCAGAAGGCGCCTGTAGGCACCCTCGTCGCCGGCCAGCCCCGCCCGCATCCAGGCACTCCAGTCGTCGTTCCGGTCTTTCAACGTCGGACCTATGCTTGTTACGGAGCCTCTGCGGGAAGTGTTACAGCCGCCCTGTGACAAGCGCGAGTGTCGGTTTCGACAGGGACCTGGTCATGCGGCTGCGCTCCCGCGGGTCATCCGTGCGACGCCGAAGACGCCCGCGGCGATCGCCAGCCCGACGACGTCGGTGATGGTCTCCGGCACGATCAGCAGGATGGCCGCGACGAAGAGCGGCGCGCGCATGGTCCAGGGGATCGGTCGGCCGAACCAGCCCTCGGTGGCGCAGGCGAGCAGGATGACGCCGACCAGCGCCGTGGCGAGGACGGGGAGTATCTGCAGCAGCGTGCCCTGGCCGAGCAGCAGCGGCGAATAGAAGAACATGAAGGGCACGATGAAGACGGCGAGCCCCATCTTCATCGAGATGAACGCGGTCTTCCAGGGATCGGCTTTCGCGATCGCCGCCGCGGCGAAGGAGGCGAGCGCGACGGGTGGCGTGATGGCGGAGACGACGGCGAAATAGAAGATGAACATGTGGGCGACGATGGGAGCGACGCCGAGCCGCTGCAGACCCGGCGCCAGCACCGCCGCACCGATGGCATAGGCGGCCGTCGTCGGCATGCCCATGCCGAGGATCAGCGCCACGACCATGGTGAAGATCATGGCGAGCAGAACGTTCTCGCCTGCGAGCTGCAGGAGGAGCTGGGCGAAGCGCCCGCCGATACCGGTCAGGGCGATGACGCCGACGATGATGCCGGCGGCGGCGCAGACCGAGATCAGCTGCAGCGAATCGCGCGCCGCCATGTTGAGGGCTTCCAGCGAGCGCTTCGGCCCCATGGCGTTCTGCCGGTCCAGCCAGCTGACGACGATCGCCGAGACGATGGCCAGCGAGCCGGCACGGAAGGCCGAATAGCCCGAGATCAGCAGCCAGACCATGATGACCAGCGGGGCGAAGAGATAGGCCTTCTTCAAAAGGCCGAGGAGCGGCGGCAACTCGCTGCGCGGCAGGCCGTTGAGCTTGTGGAGCCGTGCATGCAGTTCCACATGGGCGAAGCAGGCCACATAGAACAGGATGCAGGGGATGATCGCCGAGAAGGCGATCTCGGAATAGGAGATGCCGGTGATCTCGGCCATCAGGAAGGCGCCGGCGCCGAGGATCGGCGGGGTGATCTGGCCCCCCGTCGAGGAGGTGGCCTCCACCGCACCGGCGGTGGCGCGATCATAGCCGACGCGCCGCATCATCGGGATGGTGATGGCGCCGGAGGCGGCGACATTGGCCACCGAAGAGCCGGAAATGGAGCCGAAGAGCACGCCCGAGGCGATCGTCGCCTTGGCCGGGCCGCCGCGCAGGTGGCCAAAGAGCGATAGGGCGAGATCGTTGAAATAGTCGCCGACCTTGGAGACCTGCAGGAAGGCGCCGAAGGCGACGAAGAGCACGATGAAATTGGACGAGGCTTCCGTCGTCGTGCCGAAAATGCCGAGGTCGGAATAGATATAGGCGAAGAACCGGCCCCATTCGAAGCCGCGATGGTTGAGCACGCCCGGCAGCCAGGGCCCGATGAACACATAGAGGATGAATATCCCGGCGATGATCGGCAGGGCGAGGCCCGCTGTGCGCCGCGAGAATTCCAGCACGATGAGCGTGCCGATCAGCCCGACCCAGATGTCCAGCGGGTCCGGGAGGGCGCCGGCGCGGAAGAGGAGGCCGTCGAGCTCCCAGTAGATATAGGCGCAGCAGGCGATGGAGAGCACGATCAGCACCCAGTCGTACCAGGGGATGCGATCGGTGCGTGCTGCGGCGAACGGACGGTAGAGCGCGAAGCCGAGAACCGCCGCCCAGGCGACATGGGTCGCGCGGAAGAGCAGCGCCTCCTGCGGGAACAGGTTTAGGACGATGATGTGGTAGAGCGTGAAGCCGGCGGCGGCGATGACGAAGAGATGCCGCTCGATCCCGGCGAGGGTGCGCTTGAGACCAGCGAATTCCTCCTCGGAGATGACGACGGGCTTGTCGTCGGCATCGTCCGTGCCCGCTTGCGTCTTCGTCATGCTGCTTCCCCCACGACCATCATAGCGTCCATTCGCAGGAAAGCATGGACGTGTTTCGCCATGGCCCCAGTTTCATCGCGGACAAAGGCCCTGCCGCCCCGGTGCGGAGCGGCAGGGTTGGCGCGGCGATGACGCCAAGGCCGGCGCGGCTCAGCCGACGAGATTGGCGGGGATGGTGATGCCTTTCTCGCGATAATATCGCGCCGCCCCGGGATGGAAGGGCAGGAAGGTGTTCTTCGAGACGTTCTGCGGGATTGTCTCGACAGCCGCGGAATGACCCTTGACCATGGCTTCGTGGTTCTCGTGCACCGCCTTGACGATGGCATAGGCGAGCGAGTCGGGAACCGCCTTGTTGGTGATGGCGAAATTGAACAGGCCGACCGTCTTCTGGTCGTCGGCCATCTGCTTGTAGGTACCCTTCGGAATGGTCGAGGGCGAGAGTTCAGGCATGGCGGCCTGCATCCTGGCGACATCCGCGTCGGAGAAGCCGAAGAACACCACGTCCTGGGTGTTGGACAGTTCCGTATAGGCGGCGATCGGCAGGCCGGCGGCGAAGGCGAAGCAGTCGATCAGCCCGTCGCCCAGCTGCGAGCCCATGTCGGAGGCCTGGCCGTTGCGGATCGTCACGTTCTGGACGCCGAGCGCCTGGAACATCAGCGGGAAATAGGTGCCCGGCGTGCCGGCTCGGGGACCGACGCCGACGCGCTTGCCGGCGAGCTGCTGGACATTGGTGATGCCCGAGCGCTTCAGCACCGCGAAGTGGAACGGGGTGTCGTACATCGGGAACAGGGCGCGCACGTCCTGCATCTTGCGGCCACGAGTCCAGTCGCCGGTGCCGTTCCAGGCCTGCAGCGCCACGCCCATCGTTGTCATGCCGAGGTCGATCTGCTTGTCCTGGACCAGCAGGATGTTCTGGTTCGGCCCCTGGGTCTGCTGGGTGTTGATCTGCAGGCCGATCTTCTCACCGACGAGGCTCGCCCAGGCCTGGCCATAGACGAAATAGGTGCCGCCGACCGAGGCGGTGCCAAGCGTGACATTGGCCGGCCAGCTGGGATCGCGGGTCTGGGCGAAGGCGAGGGAGGGGATGGCAGGCAGGGCTGCCGCACCGGCCAGGAGATGGCGGCGGGAAATGGTCATGGGACGCTCCTCTGGATGGATTTC
>JAIEPJ010000115.1 GCA_019749835.1 Phreatobacter sp.
GGGACCGAGCGCAAGGACGAGGTCGGCGACATCGCCCGGGCGGCCGAGATCTTCAAGGCCAACGGCATCGAGACCAATCGTCTGCGTGCCGAGCAGGAAGCATCCAAGGCCCAGCAGGAACAGCAGCAGAAGGCGATGATGCGCGAGATGGCGGACCGTTTCGAGACCTCCGTCGGCGGCATCGTCGACATGGTATCGGCGGCGGCCACCGAGATGCAGGCCACCGCCACGCAGCTCACCGCCTCCGCCCAGGAGGCCTCGGCCCAGTCGACCTCGGTCGCCAGCGCGGCCGAAGAGGCCGGCGCCAATGTCACCGCCGTCGCCAGTTCGGCGGAGGAACTCGGCGCCTCGGTGCAGGAGATCGGCCGCCAGGTCGAGCATTCGGCAAACCTCGCCCGCGGCGCGGTCAAGGAAGCCGATTCGACCAGCGGCATCGTCGCCGAACTGTCGCAGGGTGCCGCCCGCATCGGCGCCATCGTCGAGATGATCTCGAATATCGCCAGCCAGACCAACCTCCTCGCCCTCAACGCCACCATCGAGGCGGCGCGGGCAGGCGAGGCCGGCAAGGGCTTCGCTGTCGTCGCCCAGGAGGTCAAGGGCCTCGCCGAGCAGACGGCAAAGGCGACGAGCGAGATCGGTTCGCAGATCGTCTCGATCCAGGAGACGACGCGCAAGGCGGTGGACGCCATTGCCGGCATCACCGGCAGCATCCGCTCGATCGACGATGCCAGCTCGTCGATCGCCTCGGCAGTGGAGCAGCAGGGCTCGGCCACCCGCGAGATCGTCAACGCGGTCGGCCAGGCCTCGACCGGCACCAGCGAGGTCTCCTCGGCCATCACCTCCGTCGCCCAGGCCGCGGCCGAGACAGGCCATGGCGCCTCGCAGGTGCTCAGCGCCTCGTCAGACCTCGCCCGTCAGGCCGAACGCCTCTCCGCCGAGGTGAGGCAGTTCCTCGCCAATGTCAGGGCCGCCTGATCGGCCGTCACGAAAGGCCGGGATGCGGGCGACAGCCGCCCGCGTCCCGGCAAGACCTTCAACGCGACACGGTCAGACCCCAATGAAAAAACCTTCGTTCCGCGTGGTCGACGCCTCGTTCGTGCCGCAGAGCAGTGCGGCCGTGATCGCGACGGAGATGCATGTGCTGGCGGGCGCCCTGCAACGCCTTCAGGGCCCCATCGCCAAGGCTCCGTTCCACAATCATGAAGAGCTGAACGTCCATTTCGCCGTCATGACGAAAACCTATATCGAATTCTTCGCCTGCTACTGCGCGGCGATCAAACACGAGCTGGACAAGTCCAGCTGAGCGTCCGGCGGAGAAGCCCCCGGATCCGGGCCGGAAAGGCGCCGCCGGGATGATCCGGACGAGGCCCGCACTCCCAAAGGCCCCCCAAAGTTGCAACCCTCGCGGATAGCAACGCACTGAGACTCGGCAAGTCACACACGCCTGGGCGTGAAGACCATCCGCACCCCCGGCACCCACGCCATCTCGATTCGCGTTCGTTTATATCACCCATTCGGATTTTGAATATACAGGCTAGATACATTAAACGAAACACAATACAGATCACGCATGCTGTTTTTCCACTCCTCGATCCATCGTATACATTGAAAATTTACAGGATACGACTCAAGCTTACCGAGCGTATCGCTGCTTGTCCGCATCGGTAATCCAGTGCGATCTCGTCAAGCCAAGAGGCTCTTGAACCATGGATGGCCGCATACTCCGGAAGACATCCAGTTCGCCGGCATGTCCCTGCGTCATTGCTCGCCGACCCAGCGGCGCGCACCATCAGGGCACGATCGTGGCGCCTGGCGCGGCGTGCGAGCAGGCCCGCCGCCGTGACCGAGGCTGCAGGGCGCTGAGCGGGGCCCTTCGCAAGGAGCGGCGCCATCTTGTCTTACAGGGGCTTGGCAAGGCATGAGGCATTCTGCATCCGCCGAGCCGCCGAAGCCTCCCGGGGTCCTGCTGGCCTATGATGAGGACAGCGTGGCTTTGGCGCGCGGGTGCGGGGACCTGGCCACCCACATGCCGATCACGCAGCTCGCCCGAGATGGCCTGCCGCGCCAGTTGGCGGGCAGGGATTGCAGCGCCATCGTCTATTGCGGGAACCTGCGGAACATCGCGACCGCCCGGGCGATCCGGGCCCATGCCAATGCCGTCGCCGGCACATACCGGCTCTACTTCGGCCTGACACGGATCGACCACTGGGCGCGCACGCAGGCCTTTGCCTTCGGGGCCACCGCTGTCCATCCGATCACATGCGTGGAGGACCTGCGCGCGCTGGTCACCCAGTTGCGACATGGGCAGGCGGACGAGTGCACCACGATCAGCAGCGGGCAGTTCCATGGGATCTTCACCCAGGGGCAGCAGGGCGACTGGCTCAGTGCCGACGTGGTCGAGGCCGCCGGCGAGACCGTCATCGAGGAGATCGAGACGGTCGGAATCGGCGAATGGCTGAAGAGGGTGCGCCAGCACCACCAGGGGACCTACCAGCACTGCATGACCGTGACCGGACTTGCCGCACGCTACGGCAGGCTGCTCGGGTTTTCGCAAAGGGACCAGAGGTTCCTGACCGAGGCCGCCCTGCTGCACGACATCGGCAAGGCGTTCATTCCGCTCGCCATCCTCGACAAGCCCGGGCGGCTCGACGCCAACGAGCTCAAGATCATCCGTACCCATACGGTCGAGGGACACCGCTACCTCGAAGCTCACGCCAATTGTGACCCCATGGTGCTGGAGAGCGTCCTCGGCCATCACGAGCTTCTCGACGGCAGCGGCTATCCCAACGGCCTGAGCGGCGGACAGATCGCCGACCTGACGCGCCTGATCACGATCTGCGACATCTATGCGGCGATGATCGAACAACGCCCCTACAAGGTTCCGCTCACGCCCGCCGCGGCCGCCGCGGAACTCGAGGTCATGGTCGCAGCCGGCAAGCTGGACGGCGCCCTGGTGCGGGCCTTCAGTCGGCTGGAGGCCGAACTGGCCTGAGGCGGAGCGTGGACCGGGGAAGCGGCGCCGCTGCCGGGCGCTGTCCTAGCCGCCTGTTCAGGTCCCCGCCAGTTGCTGCTCGACCAGCCGGGCGAAGCAGCTGGCGCCGATCGGCAGCAACTCGTCGTTGAAATCGTAATGGCCGTTATGGACCGGCACCGCCTTGTGGGTCTCGGTCACCTGTCCCAGCAGCATGAAGGCACCGGGGGCCTTCTCGAGATAATAGGCGAAGTCCTCGCCGGCGGTGAGCGAGGGCAGGTCGGTCTTGATGAGATCGTCGCCCACCACGTCGCGCGCCGCAGCCTCGAAGGCGGACGCCTCCTCCACGGTGTTGATGGTCGGCGGATAGGAGCGCTTGTAGTCGAGGATGAGCTCGACGCCGTGGGCGGCGCAGAGGCCGTTGACAGTCTGGTGGAAGAGCGCGTCCATCGCCAATCGCGTCGCGGGCTTCAGCGTGCGGATCGTCCCGGCCATGGTCACCGTCTCGGGAATGACGATCTGCGAGGTTCCCGCGTGGAACATGCCGATGGAGAGCACCACCGTGTCGTGCGGGTCCATGCGGCGGCTGACGAGGTTCTGCAGCGCGCCATAGATCTGCACCGCGCAGGGCAAGGGATCGAGCCCGCGATGGGGCTGGGCCGCGTGGCTGGAGCGGCCCTTCACGGTGATGGTGAAGTAGTCGACCGCCGCCAGCACCGTGCCGGGGCGGATGGCGGCGGTGCCGAGCGGCAGGTCCCAGGCATTGTGGATGCCATAGACCTGGTCGCAGGGGAATTTCTCGAACAGCCCGTCGCGGAGCATCTCGGCGGCACCGGTGAGGCCCTCTTCCGCCGGCTGGAAGATCAGATGGACGCTGCCGGAGAAATTGCGCGTCTCGGCGAGATATTTCGCGGCGCCGAGCAGCATGGTGGTATGGCCGTCATGGCCGCAGGCATGCATGCGGTTCTCATAGGTGCTCTTGTAGGGCAGGTGGTCGTTGAGCTCCGGCATGGGGAGCGCGTCCATGTCGGCGCGCAAGCCGATCTTGCGGTTGCCCGGCCGGCCGTGGATGACGCCGATGAGGCCGGTCTTGCCGAAGCCGCGATGGACCTCGATGCCCCAGGATTCCAGCTTCTCGGCGACAATGCCGGACGTGCGGACCTCCTCGAAGCCGATCTCCGGGTGGGCGTGGAAATCGCGGCGCCATGCCGTCATCTCGGGGTGAAAGGCGGCGATGCGGTCGATGACGGCCATTGCGGGTGTCCCGGGTGACGAAGCGACGCGGGAAGGCTAGCCGGGACGGGGCAGAAGGCAATCCTCGCCCTGCAGCGCAGCCCTGCGGGCGTCTGTCAGAGCCGCGCGAGCGGGATGGGCACCTGGCGGCCGTCGATCGCGACACGGGTGCAGGCGAGGCCGAAGACCCTGCCCAGCAGCGCATCCGACAGGGTCTCCTCCGGCGGGCCGGCCGCCACCAGCCGGCCCCGGTCGAGGACCGCGACCGTGTCGGCGAAACGGGCGGCCAGCGTCAGGTCATGCAGGACGGCGAGAACGGTGCGCCCCTCGGCGGCGATCTCCCGCAGGAGGCCGAGGACGGCCAGCTGGTGGGCCGGGTCGAGGGCGGCGGTCGGCTCGTCGGCGAGGAGGAGCGGCGCCTCGGTCGCGAGCGCGCGCGCGAGCATCACCCGCGCGCGCTCGCCCCCGGAGAGTTCGGTGACGGGCCGGTCCGCGAGCGCTGCGAGGCCGAGCCGATCGAGAGCGGCCGCGACGGCCCGCACATCCTGCGGCGTGGCCCCGGAGAAGGGGTCGCCATGGGGGAGCCGGCCGAGCAGGACCACGTCGCGGACGCTCAAGGCCCAGGCGAGTTCGGAGCGCTGCGGCAGATAGGCGATGCGGCGCGCCCGTGCCGCCGCGGGTCCCCCGCCGAGCATCTCGCTGCCAAGACGCATCGTGCCGGTATAGGGCGCGAGCCCGGCGACGGCCCGCAGCAGGCTGGTCTTGCCGGCGCCATTGGGGCCGACGACGGCGAGCAGCGCTCCGGCACCGACGGCGAGCGTGACGTCGTGCAAGACCGGCTGTCCGCCGAGGGACACCGAGACCCGGTCAAGGACGAGGCCGCTCATGCGCCCTCCTCCGCCCGCCGGATGCGCAGGATGCGCCACAGGAAGAAGGGCACGCCGACGAGCGCCGTGACGACGCCGGTCTTGATCTCCGTCGTCGCCGGAACGAGGCGCACCAGCGTGTCGGCTGCCGTCAGCAGGGCGGCGCCGGCGAGCGCCGACGGCAGCAGGATGCGGGCGGGATCGGAGCCTGCGGCCCGGCGCACCAGATGCGGCGCGACGAGACCGATGAAGCCGATGGCCCCGGTGACGGAGACCGCGGCGCCGACGCCCAGCGCCAGCCCCGCGGCGACGGCAAGGCGGCTGCGCGCGACATCGGTCCCGAGGCTCGCCGCGACCTCCTCGCCCAGCGTCAGGGCGCGATAGGCCTTGGCCTGCGAGGCGAGCAGCAGCGCGCCGAGCGCCATGAAGGGCCCGGCGAGCGCCAGATGGACGAAGGAACGGTCCTCGAGCGAGCCGAGCAGCCAGAAGGCGATCTCGAGTGCGGCGAAGGGATTGGGCGCAAGGTTCAGAACGAGGGCGGTGGCGGCACCAAAGAAGGCGTTGAGGGCGAGGCCCGCCAGCAGCAGGACGATGATGCCGGTGCGCTGCCCGGCGACAAGGAAGAGCAGCGCCACGGACACGAAGGCGCCGGCCATGCCGGCGAGCGGCAGCGCCAGGGACAAGGCCGAGGCGCCGCCGAAGGCCAGCACGACCGCCGAGGCGAAGGCCGCCGCCGCGGGCGCGCCGAACAGGGTCGGCTCGGCGAGAGGGTTGCGCACGAGCCCCTGGAGCGCGGCGCCCGCAAGGCCGAGCGTCGCCCCGATGGTGAGGGCGAGAAGGGTGCGCGGCAGCCGGATGTCGGTGACGATGATGGCGGCCGTGCCCTCGCCGCCCGCCAGACCCCGGAGGACGTCGGCCGGCGGCAGCCAGACGGGTCCCGCCATCAGCGACAGGCCGGCGAGGAGAATGCACAGAAGGGCCAGCGCCGCCGTCACGTCGTCTCCCGGGCGGTCAGTTGCGCCGGAAGGTCAGATAGCACGGCGTGCGGCCCTCGCGCAGAGCCTTGGCCTCGTAGCGTGTCGACTGCCAGTTCGGCCAGGGCGTCTTCCAGTCACTCGCCGTCTCGGCGGCAAAGGTGAAGTCCGGTGCGCGCAGGACATGTTCCAGCGTCCAGGCGGCGTAGTGGTCGATGTCGGTGGCGAAGCGGAACTCCCCGCCGGGCTTCAGGATGCGGGCGAACTCGGCGACGGTATGGTCGCCGACGAACCGGCGCTTGTGGTGGCGCGTTTTCGGCCAGGGGTCGGGATAGAGCAGATAGACGAGGTCGAGCGAGGCGTCCGGAAACCAGGGCAGGAGGACACCGGCGTCCTCGGTGTGCAGGCGAACATTGTCGATGGCCTGCCGCTCCATCTCGGCCAGCATCTTGGCCATACCGTTGACGAAGGGCTCGACGCCGACGAATCCGAGTCGAGGGAAGGCCGTCGCCTCGCGCACCAGATGCTCGCCGCCGCCGAAGCCGATTTCCAGGACATAGCCCTCGACCGGGCGGGGGAAGAGCCCGGCGAGATCACAGGGCCTGGACGGATCGACGCGCAGGCGCGGCAGAAGGGTCTCGAACAGGTCGGCCTGGTGCGCACGCAGGGGCTTGCCCTTGCGCCGCCCGAAGAAGGAGCCCTGCCCCGAGAGGCGCTTGTCGTCGGTCATGATCGAATGCGGTGTCCCGGGCATCCACGAATTCTGCTGGCGCATCCGGTTACAAGCCGCGGATGGCCGGGACAAGCCCGGGCATGACGCAAGGTGGCCGGCGCAGGCCATCACAACGGAAAAGGGGGCGCGAGGCCCCCTTCCCTATCAGTCCTGGAGCGCGTCGCCTCAGGCGGCGACGGCTTCCTTCAGCTTGGCGACGAGGTCGGTCTTCTCCCAGGAGAAGCCGCCGTCGCGCGAGGCCTTGCGGCCGAAGTGGCCGTAGGCAGAGGTGCGGGCATAGATGGCCTTGTTGAGGCCGAGATGCTCGCGGATGCCGCGCGGGGAGAGGTCCATAACCTCAGCCAGCGCCTTCTCCACCTTCGCCTCGTCGACGCCGGCCTTCGCCGTGCCGTGCAGGTCGACGTAGATCGACAGCGGCTTGGCGACGCCGATGGCATATGCAAGCTGGATGGTGCAGCGATCGGCCAGCTTGGCGGCGACCACGTTCTTGGCGAGGTAGCGCGCGGCATAGGCGGCCGAGCGGTCTACCTTGGTCGGGTCCTTGCCGGAGAAGGCACCGCCGCCATGGGGGGCCGCGCCGCCGTAGGTGTCGACGATGATCTTGCGGCCGGTCAGGCCGGCGTCGCCGTCCGGACCGCCGATGACGAACTTGCCCGTGGGGTTGATCCACCACTTGCAGTCCTTGGCGATCTCGAGGCCCTCGAGCGTCTCGCGGATCACCGGCTCGACGATCTTCTGGACGTCCTTCGAGGTCAGCTTCTCGTCGAGATGCTGGGTCGACAGCACGATCTGGGTGACAGCGGCCGGCTTGCCGTTCTCGTAGCGGATGGTGACCTGGCTCTTGGCGTCCGGGCCGAGCTTGCCGCAATTGCGCTCGCCGGCCTTGCGGTACTTGGTCAGGTTCTCGAGGATCTTGTGGGCGTAGTAGATCGGGGCCGGCATGAGGTCCGGGGTCTCGCGGCAGGCGTAGCCGAACATGATGCCCTGGTCGCCGGCACCCACGTCCTTGTTGCCGGTCTCGTCAACGCCCTGGGCGATATCGGCCGACTGCGGATGGAGGAGGACGTCGATCTTCGCCTTCTTCCAGTGGAAGCCTTCCTGCTCGTAGCCGATCGCCTTGATCGCCTTGCGAGCCGCCGACTTGAACTTGGACGGATTGACGACGGGGTTGCCGTGAGAGTCCTTCACGACCTTGCCGTCCTTGCCCTTCTTCAGCAGCGAATCCGGCACGCGAACCTCGCCGGCGATGACGACGCGGTTGGTCGTGGCGAGCGTCTCACAGGCGATACGGACGGAGGAGGCGGGCACGCCGGCCTTGGCGGCTTCCTTGAAGACCAGATCGACGATCTCGTCGGAGATCCGGTCGCAGACCTTGTCCGGATGACCTTCAGACACGGATTCCGATGTAAACAGGTAGGAACTGCGGGACACGAAACGTCCTCCAGAAGCAAAGGCCCGCGGGTATCGCGGGGCGAGGCGCCGTCGGTATCGGTGGCACCATGAACCGGATTTGAACATCCGCGCGCCTGCGAAGCCACGCGGCTGCCGGGGACGCACGCATCGTCCGGCGCCCAAGACGGGCGAGGTTCTGGCAACAGCTTGTTCGGCGGTCAAGTCCGAATATGGCAAAAAGGCCGGTTCGTTCGCAAAAAAGAACGTACGTGACCTTTTTCCCCGTCAGAATCCGACGTCAGGCGGATTCTTCTTCGTCACCTGCGAAGGCGCTGACGAGATCGACGATCTTCCGGCGGACCTTGGGGTTCTTGATGCGGATGAACGCCCGGTTCAGCGCAAGGCCCTCGCTCGTCGACAGGAAGTCCGAGACATAGGACGCTGCGGCGACGTCGGAGAAGCCGCCTTCCGGGGCCGGTTCACCGGAGGGGGCACCCTCGAAGAAGAACGAGACGGGGACGGAGAGGATCGCGCCGATCTGCTGGAGCCGGCTTGCGCCGATCCGGTTCGTGCCCTTTTCGTATTTCTGCACCTGCTGGAAGGTCAGGCCTAGGCGCTCGCCCAGTTTTTCCTGGCTCATGCCGAGCATCATGCGGCGCATGCGCACACGACTTCCAACGTGCTTGTCGATCGGGTTCGGGGACTTCTTCACTACCATAAACGACTCTCCGTGCCTCCGCACGCCTTCAAGAAACCCACCCGAGAAGCCCCCCGGCTTCGCAACGTCACCTGTCTGGTCGAACGCAGCGGTGCGACCATAACACCCACATCACGCGGTACCAAATACCGACGGGGGGACGCCTTGGCATCTTACAGTTTGCTTATGGCTAATTGTGCAGATCGTTACAAGTAAATTGACGATCGGCCTCGACGTCAGGTCGGACTCGGACCCGTCCGGCGGCTCCGCCGCAGCAGGATCAGGAGCAGGCCGAGGGCGGCAACGGCCAAAGGAACGTGGCTGGCCCGCGCAAAAACAGTGGGTTTGAGGGCTTTTGGCAGGTCCGCATCGAGAACGTCGCGGGCGCCGAGCGGCAGGGCGCGCAACGTCCGGCCCAGAGGATCGACCACCCCAGAAATCCCACTATTTGCCGCACGAATCACCGGCAAGCCTTCTTCGATCGCGCGCACGGCGGTCTGGTGCATGTGCTGGAAGGGCCCCGGCGTGAAGCCGAACCAGGCGTCGTTGGTGAGGTTGAGGAGCCATTGCGGCCTGAGGTCGGCTGCGGTGGCCGCACCGGGGAAGATCACCTCGTAGCAGATGAGGATTCCGACCGGCGGGATTCCCGGCACGAGGAGCGTGCGGCGGCGGTCGCCGGCCGAAAAACCGCCGCGCTGGCGCGTGATGGCCTCCAGGCCCAGCGCCTCCATTTGCTCCTGAAACGGCAGATACTCGCCAAAGGGAACCAGATGAACCTTGTCGTAGGTCTGGTTGATGACCCCCTGATGGTCGATCACATAGGCCGAATTGAAGACGCGCGGCTCGCGACGGCCTGGCAGGGGCTCTTCCGGACGGGCGGCGCCGGTGATCAGCGTCACGCCCGGCGGGATCAGTTCGGCGATTTTCGACAGGGCCTCGCGATCCCAGATGAGGAAGAACGGGAAGGCCGATTCAGGCCAGATCAGATGGGTGACGTCGCGCAGGCCGGAGCGCTCCGGCGAGGTCGCCTTGTCGGAGAGTTCGGCATAGCGGGCGAGGATCTCGTCGCGGGCCTCCGGGCGGAAGCGCTGGTCCTGGGGGATGGCCGGCTGGACGATCCGCAGCTTGACGCCGGGCACGAAGGCAATCTCCGTCGCCGAGACGCGCCAGCCACCGAACAGCGCCAGGCACATGAGCGACAGCACGGCCCCGGTCGGCACGGCGAAACGCACCGTGGGCGTCGCCTCCTCGTCCCCCATCACGGTGGGGGCCGCGAAGACGAGGATCGTGATCAGCGTCAAGCCGTAAACGCCGACCAGGGCGGCACCTTGGGCGAGCCAGACATACTGGGTCAGCGCATAGCCATAGAGGTTCCACGGAAAACCGGTCAGGACGGTGCCACGCAGAAATTCGGCGAGAGTCAGGCCGAGGGCGAGCGCCAGGATGCGCCGGGCACCCGGACGCCACAGGAGCCGCGCCACCATCGCCCCGAGGGCCGTGAACAGGGCGAGGCCGGCCGGCAGCAGCATGACGGCGGCCGGCAGAAGCCAGGCGAAACGGTCGGCCTCGACGAGGAAAGCAGCGCCCACCCACCAGAGCCCGGCGAGGTGGTAGCCGAAGCCGAACCACCAGCCCGTCCGGCCAGCGGCGAGCAGCGTCCGCCAGCCGCCGCCCGCGGCGGAGGCGCCGTCGAGCAGCCAGATGAGAACCGGGAAGCTCACGGCGAGGACCGGAAAGACGCCGAACGGGGGCATGGCGAAGGCGGCGAGGGCGCCGGCGCCGAAGGCCAGCCCCGTCCGTTTCCATCCCCAGGCGAGGATGACCGTGCGCGCCAGACCGCCGACCGTCACAGGGCGGCGCCCGCGTGGGATCGGTGCGAATCGGGCAATGTTCCGCTCATGGGCCCCGTGTCCGACAGCGCGGCCACGGGGTCAAGCGGCGCCCGCTCAGGTCTTGTCGCCGCGGCCGGGAACCGGCGGCGGCGTCCCCGCTTCGGCCTGGACCGCAGGTGGCGGCAGCATCTGCCCCGCCACGAGGGATGCGGCGGGAGGCAAAGGCGCGGCGGCCGGGGTGGAAGCCACGGCCGCAACGGCAGACTGCTCCTCCTCGTCCTTACGACGCCCGCGCGCGGGCGGCCGGCTGA
>JAIEPJ010000281.1 GCA_019749835.1 Phreatobacter sp.
GGGAGCGCGCCGAAGCCTCGGGTACGCCTGCCGCCACGGCGGACACGCCGGCAGCCCCCGCCGGCGCGCCGGCGCGCGCCACCCGCTGATCCCGCCCGCGACCACGGCGCTTGACCTCGCCGTGGCTCCGACTTAACGCCCTGCAGGTCAGTCCGCCGCAGAGGAAGCCATGGCCCTGTCCAGCATGACGGGATTTTCCCGTGCCGAAGGCGCGGCGGGCAGTGCCCTCTGGGCCTGGGAAATCAAATCCGTCAATTCCAAAGGCCTCGACGTCAAGCTGCGGCTGCCGCCGAGCCTCGATGCCGCCGAGCCCGCCATCCGCCAGAAGGTCTCTGCCGCCGTCGTCCGCGGCTCGCTCTTCTGTTCCCTCGCGGTCAAACGCGAGACCGCCACCACCGAGGTGCGGATCAATGAGGCGGTACTGGCGCAGGTGGCGGAGGCCGCCCGCCTCATCGCCGAGCGGATCGATGCCCGCGCCCCCGCCATTGACGGCCTGCTCGCCATCCGCGGCGTCATCGACGTGGTCGAGGCCGAGGAGAGCGAGGAGGAAAAGGCCCGTCTCGCCGCCGATGTCCTTGCCGGGCTCGACATCGCGCTCGCCCGCCTCCTCGACATGCGCCGCAGCGAGGGCACGGCCCTCGGCGCCGTGCTCACCGACCGTCTCGACGAGATCGCCGCCCTGAAGCGCGAGGCCGAGGACAATCCCTGCCGCCGCCCCGAGGCGATCAGGGCGAAGATCGGGGAGCAGATCGCCGCGCTCTTGGAGCCGGGCCGCAACTTCGATCCCGACCGCCTGCACCAGGAGGCGCTGATGGTCGCGACCAAGGCCGACATCCGCGAGGAGCTCGACCGCCTCGACGCCCATGTCGCCGCCGCGCGCAAGCTCATCGCCGAAGGCGGGGCGGTCGGTCGCAAGCTCGATTTCCTCGCCCAGGAATTCAACCGCGAGACCAACACGCTCTGTTCGAAGGCGAACGACGTGACCTTGACCGCCACCGGCCTCGCGCTCAAGGCGGTGGTCGAGCAGTTCCGCGAGCAGGTCCAGAATCTGGAGTAGGCCATGGCCGACCCCGTCACCGCCCGCCGCGGCCTCATGCTGATCCTCACCTCGCCGTCCGGGGCGGGCAAGTCGACGCTGACGCGCCAGCTCCTCGCCGAGGAGACCGACATCGCCCTGTCCGTGTCGGTGACGACGCGCGCGCGCCGCAAGGACGAGATCGACGGCGTGCA
This sequence comes from Phreatobacter sp., assembly GCA_019749835.1. Lineage (GTDB taxonomy): Bacteria > Pseudomonadota > Alphaproteobacteria > Rhizobiales > Phreatobacteraceae > Phreatobacter. The sequence goes on from JAIEPJ010000281.1 coordinate 1,231, forward strand.
CTACCATTTCGTCGATCGTCCCGCCTTCGAGCGCATGCGCGAGGCGAACGACCTGCTCGAATGGGCCGAGGTCCACGGCAATTGCTACGGCACCCCGCGCAAGGCGGTGGAGGAGGCGCTCTCCGCCGGCAAGGACGTGCTCTTCGACATCGACGTCGCCGGCGTGCGCCAACTCGCCGCCATGGTGCGCGAGGACATGGCCACCGTCTTCCTGCTGCCGCCCTCCGTCGCCGAGCAGGTCGCCCGGCTGAAGCGGCGGGCGAGCGACGACGAGGCGGCCATCCTCAAGCGCCTGCGCACGGCGCGCGACGAGATCGGCCACTGGGCGGATTTCGACTACATCCTGGTCAACGATGATCTCGGCCGTGCCTTCGCCGAGCTGCGCGCCATCCTCCACGCCGAGCGGCTGAAGCAGCGCCGCCGCCCGAAGCTCGAGGCGCTGATCGCCGAGCTCGGCCGCGATCTCGACGTCATTCTCGGGAGCGGCCGTATTCCCGGCTGAGGCAAGTCGCTTGCTGACGCGTGTGTCGGCTGCCACATTTCGCGGCATGAGCGAAGCCGAGACCCTGCCCTGGCCGCTGATCAGCCTGTCCCTTGCGCCGCGCATCGCGGGCGAGGGGGAGCGTCTTCTCGCGGCTTTGCGGGCTCTCGCGGCAGAGGACGAGCGCCTTCACGTCTCAGGCGAACCCCCTGCCGAGATCCAGCTCGGCGGCCTCAGTGAGGATCACCTCGACGCCACCATCGCCGCCCTGCGACGAGATCATGGCATCGACGTGATGTGTGGCGCGCCGACTGTCGCCTTCCGGGAAACCATCGCAAGCCCTTCAGAGGTGGAGTATCGGCAACGTGTCGGACAGGGCTTTGTGAGCCTGACGTTGCGTGTCAAGCCGATGGCGGACCTGTCGGTAACGATCAGCTGCGGAGAAGGTGTTACCGGCGATGACGGCGTGGCGGCTTTGCGGGAGGGAATCGAGCAGGTGCTCGACAAAGGCCTGGGTTGGGGCTTTCCCATTGTAGGCGTCGCGATCTCGGTTCCGGCCGCCGAAGGCTTTGTCGAGCCCGCCACGCTCCGGCAGGTCGCCGCCATCGCGGCGCGGCAAATGATAGAGCGGGGCTGCACCATCCTTCTGGAGCCGATCATGGATGTCACGGTGACCGTGCCCGATGGCTGTGCCGACGTGGTCCTCGCAGATCTGGGGACCCGACGCGCCGACGTTCTGGCACGGCGGCATGATGGAGAGCCGGCCATTTTTGAGGCGCTTGTGCCGCTCATCAACCTCTTCGGCTATAGCAACAGCTTTCGGGCGCTATCAGGAGGACGGGGCTCTTTCACACTGCGCTACGCCTGCTATCGCCCCGCTCCACAGCACCTCGACCGCGATCCTCCACCCGCCATGGCCGCTGCCCTCCGGGCCTGATCACCCCGCCGCCAGCCGCGCCAGCCGGCAGAAGTCGTCGATCGTGAGGTTCTCCGCCCGCTCGGTCGGGTCGAGCCCCGCCGCTTCGATCAGCGGCATGGGATCGCGGACGAGGCCCTTCAGGCTCTGGCGGATCATCTTGCGGCGCTGGCCGAAGGCGGCGAGCGTCACCCGCTCCAGCATCCTGACCGCGCAGGGCAGGGGCTCCGCCCGCGGCACGAGGTGGACGACCGAGGAGGTGATCTTCGGCGGCGGCACGAAGGCCGAGGGCGCCACGTCGAACATGATCCGGGCTGTGGTGCGCCATCCCGCCAGCACGCCGAGGCGGCCATAGGGGTCCGAGCCCGGGGCGGCGACGATGCGCTGGGCCACCTCCTTCTGGAACATCAGCGTCAGCGACTGGTACCAGGGCGGCCAGGCCTCCCCCGTGAGCCAGCCCGTGAGCAGGTTCGTGCCGACATTGTAGGGCAGGTTGGCGACGATGCGGGCGGGAGCGCCAGCCGTCAGCGACCCGAAATCGACCTGCAGCGCATCGCCCTCGATCACCTCGAGCTGGCCGGGATAGGCTTCAGCGATCTCGGCCAGCGCCGGCAGGCAGCGCGCATCGCGCTCGATGGCGATGACGCGGCCCGCGCCGCCGGCGAGCAGCGCCCGCGTCAGGCCGCCGGGCCCGGGCCCCACCTCGACGACGGTTGCGCCCTCCAGCGGCCCGGAGGCGCGCGCGATCCGGCCGGTCAGGTTGAGGTCGAGCAGGAAGTTCTGGCCGAGCGCCTTCTTCGCCATCAGCCCGTGGCGGGCAATGACCTCGCGCAGCGGCGGCAGGGGGTCGGTGGCGCTCAAGCGGCGGGCTTTTTGTGGGCGAGCCGGCCGGCCAGGGCGATGGCCTGGATCATGCTGTCCGGGCGGGCCTTGCCGGTTCCGGCGAGGGAATAGGCCGTGCCATGATCGGGCGAGGTGCGGATGAACGGCAGGCCGAGGGTGACGTTGACGCCCTCGTCGAAGGCGATGGTCTTCACCGGCGCCAGCACCTGGTCGTGATACATGCCGAGCACGGCATCATAGGTTGAGCGCGCCTCAGGGTGGAACAGCGTATCGGCGGGATGCGGGCCGGTGGCGGCGATGCCGAGACGGTTGAGCTCGGCCACCGCCGGCGCCACGATCTCGATGTCCTCGCGGCCGATCAGGCCGTCCTCGCCGGCATGGGGATTGAGGCCGCAGACGGCGAGGCGCGGGCGGGCGATGCCGAATTTGGTCGCGAGGTCGTGGGCGACGATGGCGCCGGTCTCGACGATCAGGGTCGTCGTCAGGCGCGCGGGCACCGCAGCGATGGGAATGTGGATGGTGACGGGGACGACAGCGAGCGTCTCGCTCCAGATCATCATCACCGGCCGGACCGGGCCGACGCGGAAGGCGCGGGCCAGTTCACCGAGGAATTCCGTATGGCCCGGATGGGCGAAACCGGCCTCGGCCAGCACCGATTTGGAGATCGGCGCGGTGACGATGGCCCCGGCCCGCCCGGCGCGGATATGGTCGACCCCGGCGCGGATCGCCTCGATGACGACGAGACCCGTCTCCGCTGTCGGCGCGCCGGGCCTGTCGGCGATGCCCTCGCCGATATCGAGCACCGGCAGGCCGAAGGTGAAGGTCTCGACCGCTTCTTCCGGAAGGCAGGGCACGACCGGAACGCCGATGCCGAGGCGGGAGGCCCGCGCCTCCATCAGGCTCGCGTCGCCGATGACGTAGAAGGGCGGCAGGCGATGCGCCGCCCGGTCCCGCCAGGCCATGAGGGCGATGTCCGGACCGATGCCGGCCGGTTCCCCCATGGAGATGGCGAGAGGCAGGATCATGGCCGGCCGTTCAGCGCCGCTCGCCGCGGCCGTCGCGATAGGTGATCACCGCGGTCTGGCGGATCCTGGCGAGATAGCTGTCCGAAATCCGCTTCATCTCCGCCGTGGTCATCTCCTCGCGCACCTGGTTGCGGGCGGCGGTGTCGCTGGTGCTCGCCTCTTCCTTGGCGCAGACGGCGATCATCTCGATGCCCTGCTGGGTGCGGCTCGGCGGCGTCAGCTTGCCCACGGCGGTCTGGTCCAGCACCTGGCGGAAAGCCGGGCTCAGATCGGTGTTGAGACGGCGGAACTGCTCGCGCACGGCGGCGTCGGGAATGCGGCCGACCTGTTCCAGATCGGTGGCGCAACTGGAGAAACGGCCGCGCAGCGCATTGGCCTCGCCCATCCGTCGCTGCACCTGGGCAGCCGGGGCCGTTGCGGGCACCAGCAGCACGATCGGGCGCAGTACGAAATTGACCGGGCGCGTCGCCCCCTGCCGGCGCGCCAGGGCGTCGACGAGCTGCGTGTCGGTGATGAAGATCGTCCGCCCGAAGCGCGCCCCGATCAGGTTCGACCAAGACAGGTCGGCGCGCAGCTTGCCCTTGTAGACCCGCGGCTCGATCCCCTGCGAGCGCAGCACCTGATCGAAGCCGCGCGGATCGATGCCGGAGCGCTGGGCGACCTGCGCATAGGCGGCCTCGACCTGCTGCTCGTTGGCCTCGACACGGAAGCGCCTGGCCTCGGCGAACTTGATGCGGTCATTGATCAGGTCCTGCAGCGCCTGTTCGGCCGAATGCGGCCGTCCTTCGCGGATCTGCAGCAGGCGCTGGCGCTGGGGAATGTCGAAACTGGTGATCGGAACGCCGCCCACCGTGGCGATGACGCGGCCTTCCTGCGCCCGAACGGGAGTCGTGGCGGTAAGGCCACCCGCCAAAACAGCGATGGCGAGAGCAGCGACGAGCAAGGGTCGCACGGGGACCATGGTGGCGCCTCCTTGGGGATGGGACGAATGCCGAGCCTGCTCCCTCGCCCAAGAGGGTGGCGCAATCAGGGCAGGGGGCTCATTGCGAGGGCGGATTGAACCAGTTCGAGACGTTCTGGGACAGGCTCAGTTCGCCGATCGTGCGCAGGTTGAACCTGAACATGAAGCGGTGGACGTCACGCGTCGTCGCGACATTGTTCAGCGTCACGACATCAGCGGCAAAATCGCGGGAATAGTAGAAACCGAGCTGCATCGCATCGTCGAGATAATTGACGCCGACCGTGAGGCCTTCGACCTTGTTCCGCTCGGTCAGATCCGCCACGACCGTCGCCGCCAGGTTCTGCCGCTGGAAGGCGAAGCGGGCAGCGCCGTAGACCGTCCAGTTCGTCGCCACGGTATAGGACACCGCGGCGCCGATGGCGCTGCGCGCGACCTGGTAACCGAGTTCGGGTTGCGGCGCGAGAAAGCCGTAGGTGCCGGTCAGGGCGAAATTGCCGAAGCGGCCGGTCGCATCCACCGAGCCACGCTGGATGGCCAAGTTGCGCTCGTCGAAGCGCCCGAAGGCCGACACGCGGAAATTGCGGTCCATCTGGTACTGAAACCGCGCCACATAGTCCGACCGCTGCTTGTTCAGGCCGGAATTGGCGCCGGTCGACGCCATGTCAAAGAGGGCGCCGGCCGAGAAGGAGTTGATGCCGAACAGGTGCAGAGACTGGCCGAACATGACATTCACCCAGGTCCCGTTGGTGAAGCGGTGGGTGACGTTCAGACCATAGTTCATCCGGCCGCCACCCTCGATCCGGTCCCAGCCCGAGAACTTGTTCACCTGGAACAGGTTGGTGTCGTCGAAGACGAGGCTCTGCGCATCCTCGTTGGGGATGTTGCCGATATTGGTCTCGTTCGGCCGGGCGATGAACTGCACGATCGGCTCGACCGTCGTCGTCCCGTACTCGGTCGCCGCGATCCAGGGATAGCGGTAGGTGATACCGACGGTCGGCATGAAGCGCGTGTAGATCCGATCGTCCTGGGAGAGGCGCGAGAACGATCCCAGCAGCGGGCTGCTGTCCTTGAGCAGGTGATAGGTCACGTCGCCGCGCACCGAGACGAAGGGCTCCCAGACCTGACCCATGGCGTCGGTGATGCGCCGCCGCCACGCGACCTCGACCGAGGCCCGCGAATAATTGCCGTCGATGCCGTTCACAAGGCAGTTCCGCGGGTCGATGCGGTTGACATAGGTCGGCTGCGGTCCCTGCGGCAGGGTCGCAAAGCAGAACAGCGGCAAGGCGGTGCCACCCACCACCTCGGTGAAAGTCGAGTTGCGCGAGGCCACGTCGGCCTGTTCGCGGCTCAGGCTGACCACGCTGGTCCGCCACGAGAACTCACCGCCGACGACCGAGCGGTCAAGGACCCGGAAATAGTCGAGCACCGGATGCGAGGTCGGCAGGATCTTGTTGTTGACGTCGGTGGCGGTGATGCCGACATAGCGCGTCGCCGACAGGTCGAACCAGCTCCGCGGCCCCTGTCCGCGCAGGAAGAGGCGGGAATTGGCCTCCGTCTGGCCCGGCAGCGACAGGGAATAGTCCCTGAGGAAGGCCGTGTCCGACATGAGGTTGAGGTCCCAGCCGACGGACCAGCGCTCGTTGATGCGGAACATGCCGGTCGTGTGCAGGATCCCGCGGAACTCGCGATTGCCGACCTCGTTGAGGCCGCTTGAATAGGTAAAGACGCTCGGGTCGTTCTGCCGGATGCCGGCCGCACGGATGGAATAGAAGCCGCTCTCGAACCCGTGGCGCCATTCGACCAGCGGCATGAAGCCCTGGCGGGAATAATAGCGCGGCGCGATCAGCAAGTCGTAGTTAGGCTGGATGTTCCAGAAATAGGGGATCTCGAAGCCGACGCCGGTGCGGTTGGAGCCGGCGATGCCGGGCACGAGGACACCGGAGGCCTTGCGGACCGTCGGATCGGGTGCCCAGAAGCGCGGCATATAGGCGATCGGGACCCCGAACATCTCGAATCGCGCATCCTCGAAATAGATGGTGCGCTCGGATTCGCGGTGGATGATGCGCTTGGCCTTGATGACCCAGGTCGGAGGCTTCGACAGGTCGGCGCGGCAGGAGGCGCAGGCCGTATAGGCGGCACGCTCGAAGGTGGTGATGTCGCCACCCTCCCGCGTCACCTGCGCGGCGCCAATGAAGCGGCGATCGGGCGTCTCGATGTTCAGCGACTGGATGAAGCCATTGGTGAACTGCTGGTCGAATTCCATGTCCTGACCGTGGGCGATATTGCCCGACGGCTCGGTGATGCGGACATTGCCGGTGGCGCGGACGCGGCCGGAGCGCTGGTCGTAGGTGACGACATCGGCCTCGATGGTCCGGCCATCATAATAGATCTGGACACTGCCGCGCGCCGACACCCTGCTGGTCCGCTCGTCATAGACGAGTTGCCCCGCATTGACCTGCATCGGCGTGCCGGGCGGTGTCGAGCTGAAGGTCGGTCCAACCGTCGGAAGGGGGCCGGCGGGCCGCGCCGCCGGCCGCTGCGCCGGCTGGTTCTGCACCTGGGTCGGATCGAGGATATAGGGCCGCGCCGCGGTCGGGTCCCCGGCCGACTGGGCGCGCAGGGGCGCAAATCCGCCCGCCGCGACGACCAGGGCCAGCAGGCTGGCGGTCGCGGTCAGGGCAGAGCGGGCGATTCGGGCCGTAGAAGCCGCCGGACGGCGTGCTGCGCGAAGCATCAGCCATCCTCCAGCTTCAGAAGAACCATGAAACCCATCAACGCACCGATAAATGCAGGCGACCAGGCGGCAAGGACCGGGGGCACGAGATTCGAGCGTCCCAGATTGCCGGCGAGTTCGGAACCCACGTAAAGCAAAAATCCGGCGACCACGCCACCCAGAATCGTCTTGCCCAGCCCGCCGAGCCTGGCGAAGCGCAAACTCGCTGCGGCCGCCACCAGCACCATGGCGACGAGAAGCAGGGGTCTGGCCAGAAGAAGCTGGTACTGCAGCTCGAAACGGGCCGTTGGCAGGCCCGAGCGGCGGGCGAGCTCGATGAACTGCGGCAGTTCCCAGAACGACACCTGCTCGGGCATGACGAAGCTCTGGCGGACCTGGTCTGCCGTCAGTTGGGTCGCGAGACGATAGGTCTCGTGCTTCACCGGTTCGGCCCCGACCGGCGTGACGACGGCCTTCCGCAGCAGCCAGAACCCGTCGCCCAGATCGGCGCCTTCAGCATCGATCCGCTCCTTGAACGTGCCGTCCGTGCCATAGACGAGGGCGCTGACGCCGGTCAGCCGCTGGCCGCGCTCGGTGGCGGAGGCGGCATTGATCACAGCCTGGCCGCCTGGGGTCGCCTGCCGGAGCCAGAAATTGGTGCGCTGGTCGACGAAGACGGCGCGGCCGAACAGGTCCGATTCCAGCTTGAAGCTGCGCTCGCGGAAATCCGACGCGACCGGATTGTAGATCGCGGCCGCGAAGACGCCGAGCAGCACGGCCAGCACGACGGGGGGTGTCAGGAACTGCCAGGCGGACAATCCGGCGGCCCGCGCCACCACCAGCTCGAGTTTCCTCGACAGGCCAAGGAAGCAGAGCATGGCCCCGACCAGCACGGCAAAGGGCAGCACGATCTCGATGAAGGCGGGAACGCGATAGATGGTCAGGAGCGCCACGAGGTGGGTGGGCGCCCGCGTCGCATCCTCGACGCGGCGCAACTGCTCGACGAAGTCGACGATGAGAACCAGACCGAACGTCCCGAGAAACGTGCCGCCCACCGCCGCGAGGAACTTGCGCGTCATGTAGCGGGAGAAGGTCGACACCATCAGGCATTGCCCCGCGGCGCCAGTCGCGCGGCGATCAGGCGGGAGATGCGGTCGGAGATGTCGTTCGACAGGCGCGTCAGCACCGCAGGCGACCTGACCTTGACGTAGCCCAGCGACACGGCGCCGAAGAACAGGATCGTCGCGATCGGCAGCAGATAGACGAGCGGCACCGCCAAGGGGCGCGCCGCCACGACGCCGGACACGGCAAAGCCGCCGCCGCGGAAGGCAGCCATGATGATGATCGCACCGGCGATCGCGGCTCCGCGGCTCTGCCGCGTCGTTCGGGCCTGTCCCAGCATGGCGAACGCAATACACAACATGGCCAGTGGGTAGAGCGGCGCGGCAAACCTGTCGTGCAGCTCCTGACGGAACCGCCCACGCCACCGTTCCAGCATGGGATCGGCAGGGTCGGGGTTCATGAGTTCGGACGTATAGCGCTCCGATGGTCTATAAATCGTTTCGGCCGCCTGGGTCAGTTGCGACAGGTCGAAGGCATAGCGGTCGAAGACGACGATCGACGTGTTGCCGTCCTTGAGTTCCCGGCGCTGCAGATTGCCGTTTTCGAGGACGAAGAACGTGCCCTGCGGCTGTTCGGTGATGACCCCGCGCTCGGCCACATAGATCATGTGCACCTGGGGGTCGCGGGTGTCGGCGACGACGATCCCGAGCAGAACGCCGCCGGGCGCGCGGTCGCGGATATGGAATGTGAGGCCGCGATCGGCCTGGGTGAACTGGCCGGGACGCACGATGGCTGTGAGCAGGTTCGCCTGGACCTGCGTGAGCAGCAGCCGGAAGTGCCGGATCGAGGTTGGCGTCAGCCACAGCGACAGCGAGCCGACGAAGAGACTGACGAGGGCCGTCAGGATGAAAAGCGGGCGGGCGATGCGGGCGGGAGAGACACCGGCTGCCGACATCACGATGAGCTCGGAATCACTGTTCAGTTTGTTCAGCGTCTGCACGACGGCGATGAACAGGGCGATCGGCGCGATGAGGGCCAGCAGCACCGGGATGCCGAGGCTCGTCATCATGAAAAACAGGGCGATGGTCTGGCCGCTATTGGTCACGAGGTCGAGCTGCCGCAGGACCTGCGTGATCCAGACGACCAGTGTCAGGATGAACAGCCCGGCCGCAAAGGCGAGGGCTGCCTGCCGGAAAATATAGCGTTCGAGGGATCCCATTCCCGGCTCATGCTGGTGCAGGGTCCGCCAACCCGCGCTTGTGACGTCAACAGCGTTAAGAGCGGATCATGGCGGCGGCAAGGTGGCGACGTTCCGCAAAGCGGATTCCCGCCGCTGCGTCTCCCGCGGGCCACAACGTCGCGTTACTGTGATGCATCAGGGCATTGCGCCCGATTCTCATCCACAGCAAGTTGGCCCCATGCCCGACACTCTGAAGATCAGTTTCGCTCCGCTCTCCGCTGCCGCAACCGGCCTTGTGGTCTGCCTCGTCGGCGAGGATGTCGCCCTGTCCAGCGAGACGGCGGCCCTTCTGGCCCCGGCCAGTGACCTGTTGGCCCGTGCCGCCGCCGAAGACGGTTTCAAGGGCAAGGCGGGATCCTTTCTCGACCTTATCGCACCGGAGAAGGTCGCGGCCTCGCGCTTGATCGCCGCCGGGATCGGCAAGCCCTCCGACTGGAAGGAACTCGACGTCATCAAACTGGGCGGCGCGGTCTGCGCGCGCCTGCCGGAGGCATCGACCGAGGCGACCGTGATCCTGTCCACGGCGTCCGGCCCGCTCGATGCCGACCAGGCCGCCGATTTCGCTCTCGGCCTGCGTCTGCGCTTCTACAGCTTCGACCGCTACAAGACGAAGAAGAAGGACGGCGAGACCGCTGCCAAGAAGCGGGCGGTCACGCTTCTCGTCGCCGACGAGAAGGCCGCGCGCAAGGCCTTCAAGGCCCGCGAGGCCATTGCCGACGGTGTCGATCTCGCC
>JAIEPJ010000012.1 GCA_019749835.1 Phreatobacter sp.
TCACCTCGAAGACGCCGTCGCCGATCTCGAGGATCGAGACGTCGAAGGTGCCGCCGCCGAGGTCATAGACCGCGATGGTGCCGGCGGTCTTCTTGTCGAGGCCATAGGCTAGGGCCGCCGCGGTCGGCTCGTTGATGATGCGCAGCACTTCGAGGCCGGCGATCTTGCCGGCGTCCTTGGTGGCCTGGCGCTGGGCGTCGTTGAAATAGGCCGGGACGGTGATGACGGCCTGATCGACGGTCTGGCCGAGATATGCCTCCGCGGTCTCCTTCATCTTCATCAGCGTGAAGGCCGAGATCTGCGAGGGCGAATAGGTCTTGCCCTCGGCCTCGACCCAGGCGTCGCCGTTGCCGGCCCGCGCGATCTTGTAGGGGACGAGCTTCTGGTCCTTGGTCACCGTCGGGTCGTCGAAACGGCGGCCAATGAGGCGCTTCACGGCGAAGATGGTCCGCTCGGGATTGGTCACCGCCTGGCGCTTGGCCGGCTGGCCGACGAGGCGCTCCTCGTCGGTGAAGGCGACGATGGACGGCGTCGTATTGGCGCCTTCCGAATTGATGATGACTTTCGGCGTGGTGCCTTCCATGACCGCCACGCAGGAATTGGTCGTTCCGAGGTCGATGCCGATGACCTTGCCCATGGTCTTCTCCTTTTCAAGCGGGTCGGCCGGGCCCGAAGCACCCGTGAGGCTGACGGCCCGCGGACGAAGAGGGATTTCCGCCCGGACCGCCTGCGCCGACCCCTTCGTCATGTGGGGTTTGCAAGCTGGTGATCGCATGGCGGAAAGCCACGAGACATCGCCGCTTTCCGCCGGTTGGGCCGGATATAGGAGGGGCGTCATGGCGCCGCAAGCGTCACCGTCACATCGCCGTGAAGGAATCGCACTGACTCTCCGGCACACGACGTGGCGGGGCAGGTGCGTCCTTGGCGCAACATCGGTGCCGCCATGAGTCCCGTTGCGTTACGGGTTGGTGACCGCCGCAGTCCGGCAGGCTATGTGTCGGCTCCGCATCACCGGATGAATCATGTCGCGCCGCGTCGTCCTTCTGCTCTCTCTCGCCCTCGCCGCCGCCAGCGGCGAGCGTGCCGCGGCGCAGTTGCAACTGCCCGGCGCGGTTGCCCCGACCCCGCAGGGCGCGACGGCGCCGCAGGGGCGTTCGCCCGGTCCGCAGGCGCCGGGGGATGCCAACAACCCATTGGCCGCGCGCACCGTTTCCGGGCCGCCGCTGCGCCGCTGGGAGGAAGGCCTGCCAGGCAAGACCTTGCGCTTCCTGGGCCAGCACGGGTCGCTCGTCATCAACCGCGCCGGCACCGGCGCACAGCCCACCTACACGATCGTCGCGAACGGCGTGATCGGGCGGCGCGGCAATGATATCCGCAACATCTGCACGCCGGACCTCAACGGCGGCCGGCCCATCCCGCTCAAGCCGCTCGGCCGGCCCGACGGGCTCGCCCGGTTCGAGGCGAGCTTCCCGGGCTGCACGATCACCCTCGACCTCATGGCCGATGCCGCCTTCGTGGCGACTCCCGGCGGCGCCTGCACCTTCGACGACTGCGTCGTCGATCCCGCCGGCCTCTGGGGTCCCAACGATCGCGAGATCCCGCGCGACAGCGAGATCGAGCGGGCCCGCGGCGTCGCCGAACGCAAGCTCAACGAGGCGCGCCGGATCCTGCAGGCGCGGTTGCGGACGACCCCCGAAGGGCGCGTCTTCCTGCAGGAACAGGCCGGCTTCCCCGCCAACCGGGAAAGGCTCTGCCGCAATTACGGCACCTCCGATATCGGCCCCGCCTTCTGCGCCCTGAAATTCACCGAAGCCCGCGCCGAGAACCTCTCCGCACGGGTCGGCGGGCCGCCATCGGACGAGCAACCGCGCCGCCCGGCCCGTCCGCGGCCCCCGCCGGCGCAGCCTGCTCCGCAGCAATGACCGCCGTCCCGGTCGTTCCGGGATGCACCTGGTATCCGGGCTATCTCTCCGCCGCCGATCAGGCCAGCCTGGTTGCGACGCTGCGCGACCTGATGCGGCAGGCGCCGCTGTTCCAGCCGGTCATGCCGCGGACCGGAACGCCCTTTTCCGTGCGCATGACCAATTGCGGATCGCTCGGCTGGGTCTCGGACCGGGCGGGCTATCGCTACCAGCCGCACCATCCCGAGACCGGGATGCCCTGGCCACAGATCCCGGCATCGATCCTCGCCGTCTGGGAGGCTGTGTCCGCCTATCCGCATCCGCCCGAGGCCTGCCTCGTCAACTGGTACGGGCCGGGCGCCCGCATGGGGCTGCATCAGGACCGTGACGAGGAGGACCTTGCCGCTCCCGTCGTCTCGCTGTCGCTCGGGGAGACCGGCCTCTTCCGGATCGGCGGCACGACGCGCGGCGGCAGGACCGTTCCGGTCAAGCTCGCTTCGGGGGACGTGCTGGTCTTCGGCGGGGCGGCGCGGCTTGCCTATCACGGCGTCGACCGTCTCCTGCCCGGCACCAGCACGCTGCTGAAGGATGGCGGGCGGATTAACCTGACGCTCAGGCGTGTGACGAAACCGGACTGAGCGATCACCCACTCGGCCTGCCGACACGCCCCGGCTCCTGCCTCACGGGTCACGCGCCGCGGCCCTCCCCCCGCTTGTCGAGGGGAGGGACTGGTTGAAGCCCGCTCCTGCGGGCTGCTGCGGTCAGCTCGTGGCGGCGCTGACCGGCTTCATCAGGCCGAGCACGGCGCCGGCCGGGTCCTCGACGACGGCGATGCGGCCGACATTGGGAATGTCGAGCGGGGCCTGCAGCACCTGGCCGCCGCTGCCGGTGACCGCCGACACCGCCCGGTCGAGGTCGTCGACCTGAACATAGGAGAGCCAGCCCGGCTGGGACTCGGTATCCTGAGGGTCCATCGGCATGATGCCGGCGGTGGGTGTGCCGTCGGGTGCCTTGGCGATCCAGTATTCGCCGTCCGGCATCGGGAACGGGTCGAACGTCCATCCCAGGGTCTGGCCATAGAAGGCCTTCGCCTTGGCGATGTCGTTGGTCATCAGCTCGTTCCAGTTGAACCTGCCGCTCATGCGGGGCCTCCTCCATCACTGCGCGCGGAGGGAGCATTCCCCACCGTCAGCGGCAATGACAGCATGGTCCGATTGCAGCCCGGCGACAATGAGGCAAAGCCGGTCAGGTGATGAGGCGGGAGAGCACCCGGGCGGTGTAGTCGACCATCGGCACGATGCGGGCATAGTTCAGCCGCGTCGGGCCGATCACGCCGAGCACGCCGACGATGCGGCTCTGGCTGTCGTGATAGGGCGCCACCACCATGGACGAGCCGGACAGCGAGAAGAGCTTGTTCTCCGAGCCGATGAAGATGCGCACGCCCTCCGCCGTCTCGGCGCGGCCCAGCAGGTCGACGAGGTCGCGCTTGGATTCGAGATCGTCGAAGAGCAGCCGGATGCGTTCGAGATCCTCCATCGCCCGGAGGTCGCCGAGCAGGTTCGCCTGGCCGCGGACGATCAGCTTGCGTTCGGCCGGCTCACCCCCCGACCAGGAGGCGAGACCCGCCTCGACCAGCTTCTGGGTGAGCCCGTCCAGTTCGCTGCGCGCCTGTTCCAGGCTCTTCTGCATCTCGACCCGCGCCTCGGCGAGGGTGCGGCCGCGGATATGGGCGTTGAGGAAATTCGAGGCCTCGATCAGCGCCGAGGGCGGCAGCCCCGCGGGGATCGGCACGATGCGGTTCTCGACCTGGCCGTCCTCGGAGACCAGCACCACCAGGGCCCGTTCCGGCTCGATGCGGACGAACTCGATGTGCTTGAGCCGGACATTGCTCTTCGAGGTGAGCACGACGCCAGCGCCGCGCGACAGGCCGGAGAGGAGCTGGGTGGCGTCCGCCAGCACCGATTCGAAGGACTGGTCGCGGGCGGAGGCGGCCACCTGCGCCTCAATGGCGTTGCGTTCGTCAACGGCGAGGTCGCCGAACTGCATCAGGGCGTCGACGAAGAAGCGCAGCCCGGTCTCGGTCGGCAGGCGCCCCGCCGAGGTATGTGGCGCATAGATGAGGCCGGCCTCCTCAAGGTCCTGCATGACATTGCGCACCGAGGCGGGCGACAGGGTCATGGGGAGGATCTTCGACAGGTTGCGCGAGCCGACAGGCTCGCCGGTCGCCAGATAGCTCTCGACGATCTGCCGGAAGATCTCGCGCGAGCGCTCGTCCAGCCTGGCCAGCGCCGAATTGGCGAGGGCCGAGAGCTTCTGTTCGGAACGCGGGATTTCGGCGGACAAGGGGCAACCTCCACGGCAAATCTGGTAGCAGTCGCGGCATTGATCAAGCACCATCTGCGCGTCCGGGAAGGGAATGGCGGATCGACGCCATTCCCGTCGTCCGATTGTCGCCGTCCTTGCCCCGCCGGCGGTTCAGCCCTATGACCCGCCGACCCTTTTTCGTGAAACGGAACCCGCCATGCGTCCCTCCAAACGCGCCCCCGATGCGCTGCGTCCCGTCTCGCTGGAGCGTGCCGTCGCCCGCTATGCGGAGGGCTCCTGCTTCGTGAAGTTCGGCAATACCCACGTGCTCTGCACGGCCTCGCTGGAGGAAAAGCCGCCGCCGTGGCTGCGTGGCCAGGGCCGCGGTTGGGTAACGGCGGAATATTCCATGCTGCCGCGCGCCACGCTGGAGCGCACCCGCCGTGAATCGACCTCCGGCAAGCCCTCGGGCCGCACCCAGGAGATCCAGCGGCTGATCGGGCGGTCGCTGCGCACCATCGTCGACCTCCAGGCGCTGGGCGAGCGGCAGATCACGGTGGATTGCGACGTGATCCAGGCCGATGGCGGCACCCGCACCGCCGCCATCACCGGCGCCTGGGTGGCGCTGCACGACTGCATCGCCTGGATGACGGCGCGCTCCATGCTGAAGGTGAACCCGCTGCGCGACCATATCGCCGCGGTCTCCTGCGGCATCTACCAGGGCACGCCGGTCCTGGACCTCGATTATGCCGAGGATTCTGAGGCCGATACCGACGCCAATTTCGTCATGACCGGTGCGGGCGGCATCGTCGAGATCCAGGGCACCGCGGAGAAGACCCCGTTCAGCCAGGAGGAACTTCTGAGCCTGCTCGACCTCGCCCGCGGCGGCTGCGCCCGTCTCGTCGACCTGCAGAAGACGGCGGTGGCATGAGCGCCCGGCTCGGCCCCGGCACGCGGCTGGTCGTTGCCACCCACAATGCCGGCAAGCTGGCCGAATTCCGCGACCTTCTCGGCCCCCATGGCATCGACCTCGTCTCGGCGGCTGCGCTCGGCCTGCCCGAGCCGGCCGAGACCGGTACGCTCTATGCCGAGAATGCCGCGATCAAGGCGCGGGCGGCGACGGAGGCCACGGGCCTTCCCGCCATCGCCGATGATTCCGGCCTCGCCATCGACGCGCTCGACGGCGCGCCCGGTCTCTTCACCGCCGACTGGGCCGGCCAGCCCCGCGATTTTGCCGCCGCCATGGCGCGGGTCGACCGGGAGTTGACCCTGCGCGGCGTCGCCACGACCGGCGCGAGGGCACGCTTCGTCTCGGCCCTCGCGCTGACCTTTCCCGACGGTTCCGAGCAGATCTTCGAGGGCCGCGTTTTCGGGACGCTGGTCTGGCCGCCGCGCGGCACGAAGGGCTTCGGCTACGACCCGCTGTTCCTTCCCGACGGCGAGACGCTGACCTTCGGCGAGATGAGCGCCATGGAAAAGCATGGCCTGCCGCCCGAGGGCGCCGGCCTCTCCCACCGCGCCCGCGCCTTCATGGCGCTGGAGAAGGCTGTGCTGGCGGGTTGAGCGGCAAGGCTGGTCGGCCCCCACTGCCGCGTCACATCTCCCCGCCGGGGAGCGGTGAACCGGCGGCGCCCTGTGCGCCTGTTCACGTTCCGCCCTTCGCCGGGACCGGACCGACGACACCGCCCTCCGCGTGGCAGCCCGCCGGGCTCGCCCGCTTGACTTCGCCGGCCAAGAGTCCAGATTGGCGTCTGTCCAAGGGGGGCCCCGACGAGGGGGCTGAGAGGCCGCACCGTTCCGTGTTCCGGAACTCCGCAGCGACCCTTGAACCTGATCCGGGTCATGCCGGCGGAGGGATGGGACGCACATGCTGAACTCAGTCTATCTGGCGCGCCTGATCGGGCCCGTCATGCTGGCGGTAGGGATCGGGCTGCTGGCCCGGCCGGCGGACTTCCATGCCATCGCCGCCGAGTTCGCCAGGAGTTCGGCGCTGATCTTTCTCTCCGGCCTCATGATGATGCCGGTCGGTCTCGCCATCCTCTTGTCGCACCGGGTCATCGGCGGCGACTGGCGCATGCTCATCACGCTGATCGGCCTTGCCCTCGTCGTGCTCGGCGCCTGGCGCATCATCGCCCCCGACTGGGCGGCGGGCGTCGCCCGTCACCGGATGGCGGGCGAGGGGACGATGAAGGTCGCCGCCGCTGCCTGGCTCGTGCCCGGCGCCATTCTCACCATTGCCGGCTACTGGCCGCAGACATCCACGCCATAACAAGCCCTCGGGAGACCCCCATGAACGCCCCCGTCAAGGACATCAAGGCCGCCGTCACCACCGGCCCGCTGCCCGCCTCCACCAAGATCTTCGCGATCCCTGAGGCGGCGCCGGACCTGCGCGTGCCGCTGCGCGAGATCCAGCTCCAGGCCGGCGCCGGCGAGCCCAATGTCGTGCTCTACGACACCTCCGGCCCCTATACCGACCCGAATGTCGTCATCGACGTGGAGAAGGGCCTCTCGCGCGCCCGCGCCGCCTGGGTTCTGGAGCGCGGCGGCGTCGAGGCCTATGAGGGCCGCGAGATCCGCCCCGAGGACAATGGTCATGCCGGCAAGCATCTCGCCCGTGCGTTCCCGCTGGCCAATCCGCCGCTGCGCGGCGTCGGCGACGCGCCGATCACGCAATATGAATTCGCCCGGGCCGGCATCATCACCAAGGAGATGATCTACGTCGCCGAGCGCGAGAATCTCGGTCGCAAGGCCATGCTGGAGGGTGCCGAGGCGACCATCGCCGACGGCGAGAGCTTCGGCGCGGAGATCCCGGCCTTCATCACCCCGGAATTCGTCCGCTCCGAGATCGCCCGCGGCCGCGCCATCATCCCCTGCAACATCAACCACCCGGAACTCGAGCCGATGATCATCGGCCGCAACTTCCTGGTGAAGATCAACGCCAATATCGGCAATTCCGCCGTCTCCTCCTCCATCGAGGAGGAGGTCGACAAGCTGGTCTGGTCGATCCGCTGGGGCGCCGACACGGTCATGGACCTGTCGACGGGGCGCAACATCCACAACACCCGTGAATGGATCATCCGCAACTCGCCGGTGCCGATCGGCACGGTGCCGATCTACCAGGCGCTGGAGAAATGCGGCGGCGACCCGGTCAAGCTGACCTGGGAGCTGTTCCGCGACACGCTGATCGAGCAGGCCGAGCAGGGCGTCGACTATTTCACCATCCATGCCGGCGTGCGCCTCGCCTATGTGCCTCTCACCGCCAAGCGCGTCACTGGCATTGTCTCGCGCGGCGGCTCGATCATGGCCAAGTGGTGCCTCGCCCACCACCGCGAGAGCTTCCTCTACGAGCATTTCGACGAGATCTGCGACATCATGCGGCGCTACGACGTGTCGTTCTCGCTGGGTGACGGGTTGCGCCCGGGCTCGATCGCCGATGCCAATGACGCAGCGCAGTTCGCCGAACTGGAGACCTTGGGCGAGCTCACCCAGATCGCCTGGAAGAAGGGCTGCCAGGTGATGATCGAGGGGCCCGGCCACGTGCCGATCCACAAGATCAAGATCAACATGGACAAGCAGCTGAAGGAGTGCGGCGAGGCCCCCTTCTACACGCTCGGACCGCTGACCACCGACATCGCGCCCGGCTATGACCACATCACCTCCGGGATCGGCGCGGCGATGATCGGCTGGTTCGGCTGCGCCATGCTCTGCTACGTCACGCCGAAGGAGCATCTGGGGCTTCCCAACCGTGACGACGTCAAGGTCGGCGTCATCACCTACAAGATCGCCGCCCATGCGGCCGATCTCGGCAAGGGCCATCCGGCGGCGCAGATCCGCGACGATGCGTTGTCGCGCGCCCGCTTCGACTTCCGCTGGGAGGACCAGTTCAATCTCGGCCTCGACCCCGACACGGCCCGGGCCTATCACGACGAGACCCTGCCGAAGGAGGCACACAAGGTCGCCCATTTCTGCTCGATGTGCGGGCCCAAGTTCTGCTCGATGAAGATCACCCAGGACGTGCGGGACTATGCGGCAACCCTCAACGATCCGGAGCGGCGGGCGGTGGCCGGCGCCGATGCGCTGACGGCGGAAGAGGGCATGGCGCAGATGTCGGAGAAGTTCCGCGCCATGGGGGCCAAGGTCTATGTCGAGACGGCGGAAGCGGTGAAGGCCAGCAATCAGGTGCTGTGAGGGACGGGGCCATGACGCGGCCGCCCGGCTTCGAGTTGTGGGAGGAGCGGTTCGCCGGAGCGGAGTTCCGCTTCGGCCGCGAGCCCAACCCTTTCCTCGCCCGCTGCCGGCCGCTCCTGCCCGCGTCCGGAAAGGCGCTGGCGGTGGCGGACGGCGAGGGGCGCAACGGCGTCTGGCTGGCACGCCAGGGCCTCGACGTCGTCTCGACCGATTTCTCGCCGACCGCGCAAGGGAAGGCGCGGGCGCTCGCCGCCGAGCACGGCGTCGCCGTCACCTTCGTCGAGGCTGACGCCCATGGCTGGGACTACCCGGCAGCCGAATTCGACGTGGTGGCAGACATCTTCACCCAGTTCTCACCGCC
The DNA here is from genome assembly GCA_019749835.1 of Phreatobacter sp. GTDB lineage: Bacteria > Pseudomonadota > Alphaproteobacteria > Rhizobiales > Phreatobacteraceae > Phreatobacter. Next base: position 8,755 of record JAIEPJ010000012.1, read on the forward strand.
GGCGGGACGGGCGCTGAAATGGGCCGGCATGAGGCGGGCGCTCAAACCCGGCGGCCTCCTCATCGTCGTCGGCTACACGCCGAAGCAGCTCGCCTACGGCACCGGCGGGCCGAAGGACCTGGCGCATCTCTATACCCGCGCCATGCTGGAGGAGGCCTTCGGCGACTTCGCGGCGCTGTCCATCACCGAGGAGGAGACGGTGCTGCAGGAAGGCGCCGGGCATTCGGGGATGTCGGCGGTGATCGGGCTTACGGCGAGGAAGAGGTAGAGGGGCAGGAAATCTGCTCAAAGCGGACGCCGACTGCCAGGACGATCCATTACCTCCTCCGAACGCCACCATTCACGCCACGCCGACGACCTACCGAACCGGAATCTCGTCTTGGCGCTGAAGCCTGAGGTCCGCACAGGAAAAGCTGCGGTAGGGGTCGGGAAGAAATTCGCGTCTCAGGCCATCGAGAACCTCATCACGGCGGATACGGACACCCATCCGCGGCCAGGTCTTTTCCGTTCCGGGCTCCCAGAGGGCAAAAACGATTTCCCACCCCGGACGGCTGGCCAGCAGCAAACGCAGGCCCCCAATCACGTCGCCGCGAAGCATCTTCAGATTGGCGTTGACGAGAACCTGGGGGTGTCCCCAGTAATCACCAAGGACATAGTAGTCTCCCGGCGTCAGCCCGTCATGGCGGCCGGAGGAGGACAGCACTTGGAGCACTTCACGATAGAGGCTTTCGAACGCACTAGCCTCCACATCTCGTTCTGCGTCAGATTTCATGATGTCACTCCCGCAGTCGAAGCCGACGAATCCAGTACCAGGCCTCACGCCTGTAAAGGAATAGATTGAAGTCACGGATACGAGGATCGGTCGAATTTCGGATGGAGTCCGCGAACTGACGGGCATGGGCTGGCGTCAGGTCCTCGGAGCGTAACCCTCTCTCCCTCAGAAATTCGGAATACCGTTCAGTCACAGCAGCATTGTAGATCCGATGGGGGCCATCGAAATAGTGAGGGCCGCCGCGAAGGCGGCCCGTCTTGGCATCTTCGAAGACCCGTCGTGTCTCGGGTGAGAGAGTCTCCTTTTCGAAGAGCGCTCGCGGCACAAAATGATGACCATCGGCTGCAACTTCGATTGATTCTTGGTCCGCCTCATCTGAATCGACGTCCGAGCTCGGCCCCAGAGCGCCACCAACCACGCTCGTCCACTGCCCGCCGTCCGGGTTGCCGGCAGGAACCCTTGGTTGATCGGGATTGAACGCCCGCTCGCTGGCGGCCCGACCAAACGCCTCCATCGCCCGGGCAAGGCGCAAGCCCTGAACCTGCGCCTTGAACTGCAGGATTTCCCGGCGAGCCGATGCCAGCAACAGTGCGAAACGCTTCCAGGCTGCGAGCTCTTCGGCCTCGGCCCGGACACTCCTCCAATCAACGTTTGTTTGTCCCATCGACCAACTCCGGTGATGGAACTGTCCTTACGGTGTTCTTTATCCTATGTAAAGTATCTTTTCCTATTTTCTCGCAGATCGCATCCTCCGTAAGCGGGGCGGGGGAAGCGCCCGCGTCTGACGACGCCGTCGAGACCTGCGGACCCCCTCCGGCGACGGCTGCCAATCGATTCAAGCGGCGCGCCGACGCCCATCGGTCCCCTCCCCCCGCTTGCGGAGGGGAGGGTGGCCCGAGCACAGCGGAGGGCCGGGTGGGGGGCTCATCCGCAGTCCTGCCCAAGCCGTCGTCACCCCCCACCCCTCCCCTCCGCCAAGCGGGGGGAGGGGAAGCGCCAGCCCGATCGATGCACGGAAGCGTGGAAAACGCATCCGCAGCGTCGCCGGCGCCTCCTTTCACGTCGTCACGTTGTAGGCGTGCACTGTCGCCGTCGTCAGGTCGCAGTCGAAGACGATCGTCACTCCTTCGTAGTCGCCCGAGCCCCAGAGCGAGACGCCGACAGTGGCCGGCGGGGGCACGCAGACCACGAGTTGTCCTTCGGGTCGATCGGGCATGTTGGGAAATCGCTTGGCGAAATCGGCATAGCTGCGCGGTGTCGCCGTCGCGAGCGCCAGCGGTACGAAGGGCAGCAGGGCGGGGAAGTCGCGGTAGGGCCAGTCGTCGAGTGACCGCGTGGTGGACATGTGAACCACCTCGACAGGGCCGTTGGGCACGAGCCGGTAGATCATCTCGCAGCCGTCGAAACACATGCCGTAGATCAGGGGAAATCTGGAGATGTAAGGACGGCTCAAGGCGGGGATCACGCTGGCGCTGAGGCACCCGATGGCGTGGAGCCGGCGGGGACCGTGCTCGAGGCCCGTCACCTCGCGTTCGAGCGGACCGCCGAAGCAGATCGACGTCAACCTGTTCGCTCTCACGAAGGTGTAGTCCACCCCGTCGCAATGGGCGTGGACCAGTCTTTCCTTGGCTGCTGTCACGTGCGCCCCTCGGCTGGAACAGGCAGGCACGGCACTGATGTTGCCATTTTGTTCTGTTTTCCTCTTC
>JAIEPJ010000013.1 GCA_019749835.1 Phreatobacter sp.
ATTCAGATACTTATGCCGTACCCTGGCGTACAATCGGATACTGCCGGAGGGGCAAAAATCATTCCCACTCGATGGTCCCCGGCGGCTTCGAGGTGACGTCATAAACGACACGGTTGATGCCACGCACCTCGTTGATGATGCGGGTGGCGGTGCGACCGAGGACGTTCATGTCGAAGGGGTAGAAATCGGCGGTCATGCCATCGACCGAGGTGACGGCACGGAGGGCGCAGACATGATCGTAGGTACGTCCGTCGCCCATCACGCCGACGGTGCGGACGGGCAGGAGCACAGCGAATGCCTGCCAGATCACGTCGTAGAGCCCGGCCTTGCGGATCTCGTCGAGGTAGATGGCGTCGGCCTGCCTGAGGATGTCGAGCTTCTCCCGCGTGATCGCGCCGGGAATGCGGATGGCGAGGCCCGGTCCCGGGAAGGGATGGCGGCCGACGAAACTGTCGGGCAGGCCGAGTTCGCGGCCGAGCGCCCTGACCTCGTCCTTGAACAGTTCGCGCAAAGGCTCGACGAGCTTCATGTTCATGCGCTCGGGCAGGCCGCCGACATTGTGGTGGCTCTTGATGGTGACCGAGGGGCCGCCGGAAAACGAGATGCTCTCGATCACGTCGGGATAGAGCGTGCCCTGGGCGAGGAATTCCGCGCCGCCGACGGCCTTGGCCTCCTTTTCGAAGACCTCGATGAAGAGCCGGCCGATGGTCTTGCGCTTGGTCTCCGGGTCGGTGACGCCGGCGAGCTCGCCGAGGAAGAGGTCGGCGGCATCCACGTGGACCAGCGGGATGTTGTAATGGCCGCGGAAGAGGTCGACGACCTCCTTGGCCTCGTTCTGCCGCATGAGGCCATGATCGACGAAGACGCAGGTGAGCTGCGACCCGATGGCCTCGTGGATCAGCACAGCGGCGACGGAGGAATCGACACCGCCCGACAGGCCGCAGATGACCCGGCCCTTGCCGACCTGGGCGCGGATCTTGGCGATCATCTCCTGGCGATAGGCGGACATCGACCAGTCGGCCTTGGCGCCGGCGATCCGGTGGACGAAATTCTGGATCAGCTTGGCGCCATCCGGCGTATGGACCACCTCGGGGTGGAACTGGACGGCGTAATAGTTGCGCGCCTCGTCGGCGATGGCGGCATAGGGCGCATTGTCGGAGGTGGCGACGACCTCGAAGCCCTCGGGCAGGCGGGTGACGCGGTCGCCGTGGCTCATCCAGACCTGATGGCGGGAGCCGGGTTCCCAGACGCCGTCGAACAGCTTGGAGGGCTTCTTCACGTCGAGGAAGGCGCGGCCGAACTCGCGGTGATGGCCGGCCTCGACCTTGCCGCCGAGCTGCTCGGCCATGGTCTGCTCGCCATAGCAGATGCCGAAGACGGGAAGCTTCTCATCGAAGATGAGCTGCGGGGCGCGCGGCGAGAAGTCCTCGGTCACCGAAGCCGGCCCGCCCGACAGGATGACACCCTTCGGCTTCAGCTTGCGATAGGCCGCCTCGGCCGACTGGAAGGGATGGATCTCGCAATAGACCCCCGCCTCGCGCACGCGGCGCGCGATCAGCTGGGTCACCTGCGAGCCGAAATCGATGATGAGGATGGTGTCGTGCTGGGTCATTTTTCTGCGTTACGACCATGCCGGGCACGGCGCAAGCCCAAGCACCGCGCCATCAACACAGAGATGGCAGCAGGGCGTCAGCGGGCGGGCGGGAAAACCGCCCGGCGCGGCCAGGGGTCACCCGCGCCGCCGCATGAGCGCGAGGTAGAACCCGTCCGTCCCGGTCCTCAGCGGCGAGAGCTGCAGGCCGATGCCGGCCGGCGAAACGAGGTCGTCGCGCTCGGACAGGGTGTCGGGGGCGAGCGCCAGTACCTCGCGCGGGTCGACGGCGGTGAAATCCCGGTGTGCCTTCAGGAAGGCGGCGACCCGCACGTCGTTCTCGCGCGGGATGACCGAGCAGGTGATATAGGCGATGCGGCCGCCGGGCTTCACCAGCCGCTCGGCGCGAGCGAGCACGAGGTCCTGGTCCTTCATGCGCTCGTCGAGCGCGCCGGGGCGCACGCGCCACTTGGTGTCGGGATTGCGCCGCCAGGTGCCGATGCCGGTGCAGGGCGCGTCGACGACGACCAGATCGATCTTGCCGGCGAGGTCGGCCAGCGGCTCGTCTCCCCTGCCCTTCGGGGTGCGGACCTGGACGTTGCGAACGCCGGCACGCGCCAGCCGGTCGTGGATCGGCGCGAGGCGCCGGGCATCGGAATCCGTGGCGTAGATCTGGCCGGAATTGTCCATCAGTGACGCCAGTTCCAGCGTCTTGCCGCCGCCGCCGGCGCAGAGATCGACCACCTGCATGTCGGGGCCGGCGCCGGTCATGGCGGCGACGAGTTGCGAGCCCTCATCCTGGATCTCGAAAAGGCCCTTGAGGAATTCCGGCGTCACCTGCAGCGTCGGACCGCGGCCGTCCTCGCCATGGCCGAAACGCAGACCAGTCGGCGCATGGGGCGTGAGTTCGGGTTGGAGATGGGCGAGATCGGGGATCAGCCGCAGGCGCTCGGTCTTCAGCGTGTTGACGCGGATGTCGATGGGCGCCCGGGCGGCGAGCGCCGTCATCTCGGCGACGACCTCATCGCCGAAGGCGGCGGACAGGTCATCGGTGAGCCAGTCCGGAAAATCCCCCGCAACCGCTGGCGGGGCCTTGGAGAGATCGAGCCTGTCGAGCGCCTTGGCCTCGGCGGGCGTCAGTGGCGCGGGGGCGAAGCGCTCGCCACTGCACTGGGCGGCGATCTCGGCCCGCGACAGACCGCGGGCCAGGGCGAGCGCACCGAGGAGAATGGCGCGCGGGGAAGCTTCCCCCATCACATGGGCGCTGGAGGCGCGACGGCGCAGCGCGTCATAGACGAGGCTGGCAATGGCGGCACGGTCCTTCGAGCCGGCGAAGCGGTGCGCGAGGCCCCAATCCTTCAGGGCATCGGGCGCCGGGCGGCGGCGCGCCTCGATATCGGCGAGAACCTCAATGGCGGCGGACAGGCGGGCTGAAGGGGTCACGGCGGCTCCGGGGCGGGTCTTCGCCCGCCAGAGCCCGTGGTGTTAGCCGCTGACGGCCCCCGGCCGCAAGGACAACGGCGATCAGGCAAAGGCCACACCACAGGCAGCAGCGGCATGTGGCCCGCCGTCACCTTGGCATGGGCCGGCGTGACGCGTGCATGCGCAGCAGGCCGACATTTTTCCATGAACCTTTCCGGGGCCCGGGAACACCCATGGTGGAAGGGTGGCTTCCTCCCTCAAACCCCAGCTCAAGGATCAACGATCATGTTCTCTCTCAAGACGATGGCCCTCGCGGGCGCAGCCGTTGCCGGCCTCAGCTTCTACGCCACGACCGAAGCCGAAGCCCGCGGCCATCGCGGCGGTGGCGGCGGCGGCGGCTTTCACCGCGGCGGCGGCGGCGGCATGCATTTCGGCGGTGGACGTCACTTCGGCGGACGTCACATCGGCTTCCACCGCGGCTTCGGCCATCGTCACCGGCACGGCGCCTGGCGCCACGGCGTCTGGGTCGGCGGGCTCGGCATCGCGACGGTCGGGGCGAGCTGCTACCGCTACCGCCTGGTCGACACGCCCTATGGCCTGCAGCGCCGCATGATCAACGTCTGCGGCTGGTGAGCCGCAGACGATCTCCCTCCCGTTCCTGACCTTGGCCCCGGTCGCAAGACCGGGGTCCTTGTCGTCAGAGGGCTGCGAGCAAGACCCCGATCAGCATCGCGATCAGCGCGAAGCAGCCGACGAGAAAGACAAGCGGTCTGATGCGCAGATCGTTCGACCCGATATGGACATAGGCGTGGACGACCCGGGTGGCGACGTAGAGCCAGGCGAATGCCGTCATCAGCCAGCCCGTCGCGCCGACATGGATCGCCATGATCGCCAGCACGTAGAACAGGATCGGCGTTTCGAACTGGTTGGTGAAATTGTTGGCGGCCTGCTTGGCCTTGGTCGGCCATGTGTCACCCGACAGGGCGATATCCTTCAGCCGCACCTCACGGGAATAGAGAGCCTGGCGGCGAAAATAGCCGAGGACGAAGAGAATGACGATGGTCAGCGCCACCTGTGCAAGTACGGGCCAGACCAGCGACAGGCCGCCAGCATTCATCGAACCCATCGCAAGTCCCTTCCATTCGCCCCTGCAATACGCAGCACGGGCTTGCCAGAGCCGCGGAACCGAGCATGCTGTGGCGAGTTCGGTCAAGACCTTATCGGCATTGACCGATCAGATGGGTGGAGGTGCAACCCATCGCGTCAGGACCGGCGGGCGGGCGTCTCGCCGCGAACTCGGGGAGACTTCGTCATGCGTCAGATTTCCTTCAGGAGCCTCGCTCTCTCGGCTGCCGTCGGCGCGATCGCGCTCGGCAGCGCAATCCTCAGCCCCTCGTCGGCATCGGCCGCGCCCCTCACCGAGCGCTCAGCCATCGGAGTCACAATCGGACATGGCCAGCCGATCGAGATGCAGCGACGCGGCGGTGGCTTCCGTGGTGGCGGCTTCCGTGGCGGTCCGCGTTTCGCCGGACGACCGGGCTTCCGTCCTGGCCCCGGGCCCTACCGCGGCCGCGGCTGGCGCGGTCCGGGTCCCTGGGTCGGCGCTGGCGCTGCCGCGCTCATCATTGGCGGGGCCGCGGCGGCGGCTGCTTCCCAGCCTTACCGGGAGTGCTGGTCCGAACGTCGCTGGGTCGACACGCCCTGGGGTCCGGAAGTCCGACGCGTGCGCGTCTGCGACTGATCCGGCGCCATGCAAGACACAAAAGGCGGCCACCAGGCCGCCTTTTTCGACTCCGGCCGCTTGCAATGGGCGGCCGTGCGACCCGGCTCAGACCCGTCCGCCATTGGGGTAGTTCGGGCTCTCGCGGGTGATGGTCACGTCATGGACATGGCTTTCGCGCAGGCCCGCTCCGGAAATCCTGACGAACTCCGTCTTGGCACGGAAATCGGCCAGATCGCGGGCCCCCGTGTAGCCCATCGCCGCGCGCAGGCCGCCGACGAGCTGATGGACCACGGTCGAGACCGGCCCCTTATAGGCGACCTGCCCCTCGATACCCTCGGGCACGAGCTTCAGCGCATCCTTGACCTCGGCCTGGAAGTAGCGGTCCGCCGAGCCGCGCGCCATGGCACCCACCGACCCCATGCCGCGATAGCTCTTGTAGGAGCGTCCCTGCCACAGATAGACCTCGCCCGGGGCCTCGTCGGTGCCGGCGAGCAGGCCACCGATCATGGCGACCTCGGCGCCGGCGGCCAGCGCCTTGGCGAGATCACCCGAAAACTTGATGCCGCCATCGGCGATGACGGGGGTGCCGCTCGCCTGCGCCGCCTCGACGCTCTCCATGATGGCCGTGAGCTGGGGCACACCGACGCCTGCGACAATGCGGGTCGTGCAGATCGAGCCCGGCCCGATGCCGACCTTGATCGCATCGGCGCCGGCATCGATCAGCGCCCGCGTGCCCGCCCCGGTGGCGACGTTGCCGGCGACGACCTGGACCTTGTTGGACAGGCGCTTGATGCGCGTCACCTGATCCAGGACCTTCTGCGAATGGCCGTGGGCGGTATCGACCACGACGAGATCGACACCGGCGTCGATCAGCATTTCGGTGCGCTCGTAGCCCTGCTCGCCGACCGTCGTCGCGGCGGCCACCCGCAGGCGTCCCTGCTCATCCTTGCAGGCATTGGGATTGGCGACCTGCTTCTCGATGTCCTTGACGGTGATGAGGCCGGTGCAGCGGTAGTGCTCGTCCACGACGAGAAGCTTTTCGATGCGGAACTGATGCAGCAGGCGCTTGGCCTCGTCCTGGGTGACGCCCTCGCCCACGGTGATGAGCCTGTCGCGCGTCATGAGTTCGGACACCGGCTGGTCCGGCCGGGTGGCGAAGCGCACGTCGCGATTGGTCAGGATTCCGACCAGCTTGCCCGCCTTGCCGTTGGGGCCGCGCTCGACGACCGGGAAGCCGGAGAAGTTATGCTTGCGCATGAGTGCCTGGGCATCGGCCAGGGTCTCGTCGGGATGGATGGTGATGGGGTTGAGCACCATGCCGCTCTCGAACCGCTTCACCTGCCGCACGTGGTCGGCCTGGATCTCGGGGTCGAGGTTGCGATGGATCACGCCGATGCCGCCGGCCTGGGCCATCGCGATGGCCATGCGGTACTCGGTGACGGTGTCCATCGCCGAGGAGATCAGCGGGATGTTGAGGGCGATGGTGCGGGTGATGCGCGTCTTCACGTCGACATCGCCGGGCATGACATCGGAGAGGCCCGGCCGCAGCAGGACGTCGTCGAAGGTGAGGGCTTCCTCGATGGACTTGATGACGGCCATGGCCAACTCCGCTGCAGGTAAAGCCTTGTCCGCCTCTCGACTCGGCGGGAGGAGGGATGTCGGCTCGCTTCTGGGTTGGCGTTGCCTGCTACCACGACTCGGTGACAGGTCCAACATGGAATTGCGACAGTCACGCGGATTCGGGCCGACCTGCCATGCGCCGCCAGCGGCGCCCTCCAAGGCCTCGCCCCGGCTCGCGCATTCGTGAGCGCCACCCCCCCGGCGCGGTAGCATGGGCGAGCCCATATCGGCGGTTGAACCATTCGCGCCGTCATCGCGACACACGGGAGCAACACCCGGAGCCGCATATGCCAGCGACCAGTCCAACGATCGCGAACCTCACCATGATCGCCGCCCCCACCCTGATGTTCCTCGCCGCGAGCACGGTGCTTCTCCTGGTGACGGGACCGTCCAAGGCTCAGGCACCACAGCCGCAACAGGTCGAGATCCGCGGCGGTGAGACCGTCGAGGTTACCGGTGCCGGCGGACGCATCATCAGGCTGCGGTTCAGCCGGGTCGTGGCCGACGGCGTCTGCCTTTCTCCTCGCGGCTGCGCCCGCACCGGCGCGCCGGTCGTCGAGATCGAGGCTGTCGGGGCCGCGGCACCCACCTACCGGCTTTCGCCGGCCGCCCATCTCGGCGCGCCCTTCGTCCCGGTCCAGGGCCGCTTCGTCGCCTTCGGGGAGCTGGTCTCGCCGCCGCGGGAATTGTCGACGGTCAACCGGGCCATGCCGCTCGATACCTATGTGCTGCGCCTGACCGTGACGCCTTGACGCCACGGCCACCCTTCCGGAACCCGGCGGGATGCCCTATGTGACCGCGTGTCGGATGGGGGCATCATGGTCACACGCGAAGAAGTTGCGCGGGCACTCGAACAGGTGAAGCTCCCTGCGAGCGGCCAGTCACTGACCGCCTCCGGACGCCTGTCCGACATCCTCGTCAACGGCGACAAGGTGATGGTGACCATTGCCATCGACGCTACGGAAGCCGCGGCGATGGAGCCGGTGCGCGCGGCGGCACAGTCGGCGATCGGGGGTGTGCCAGGCGTCGGCCAGGCCCTGGTCTCGCTGACCGCCGACCGGCCGAGCGCTCCAGGTCCGGGGAGCGGCGGGATGCGGCCGCCGCCGTCCACCCAGCCCCATGTCGCTGCAGGCCGTCCCTCGCAGGCGCCCTCGCCGAAGGTCGCGACGATCCCGGGCGTCAAGCACGTCATCGCAGTCGCTTCCGGCAAGGGCGGCGTCGGCAAGTCCACCACCGCCTGCAACCTCGCCCTGGCACTGGCGGCCAACGGTCTGCGGGTCGGCATCCTCGATGCGGACATCTACGGCCCGTCGCTGCCCAAGCTGTTCGGCCTGCACGGCAAGCCGCGGGTGGTGAGCGGCCGCACCCTCGCGCCGCTGGAGGGCTATGGCGTCAAGGTCATGTCCATCGGCTTCATGGTCGAGGAAGAGACGCCGATGATCTGGCGCGGGCCGATGGTCATGAGCGCCATCACCCAGATGCTGCGTGAGGTCGCGTGGGGCGAACTCGATGTGCTCGTGGTCGACATGCCGCCGGGCACCGGCGACGCGCAGCTGACCATGGCGCAGGCGACGCCGCTGGCCGGTGCGGTCATCGTGTCGACACCGCAGGATCTGGCCCTGATCGACGCGCGTCGCGGGGTCGCCATGTTCCGCAAGACCGAGGTGCCGATTCTCGGCATCGTCGAGAACATGAGCTATTTCATCGCCCCCGACACCGGCAACCGCTACGACATCTTCGGCCACGGCGGCGCCCGCAAGGAAGCGACGCGGCTCGGCGTGCCGTTCCTCGGCGAGGTGCCGCTGGACATGGCCCTGCGCGAAAGATCCGATTCGGGCAGGCCGATCGTCGCCACCGATCCGTCCAGCCCGCATTCTCTGGTCTATCGCGATGTCGCGAGGCAGGTCTGGGCGAGCCTGTCCGGCACCGGCGACGTCACCATCAAGCCGCCACCGGCCATCGTGATCGAATAGCGCGGGCCGCGACGCCACGACGCTTGAACGGTTCCAGACGCATGATAAAATGCGCGACGAAACAAGAGCTTCCTAGAGGGGAACGTCATGAAAGCCATCATGCTCGCATTCGCCGTCGCCATCGTCATGGCGGTCGGAGCCGGCTACCTTCTCAACACCACATACCAGCAGACGGCCGATGCGCGTTTCGTCGGCTCGGGTGCGCAGCTGCGCGGTACCGAGGCCGGTTACAATCTCGTCGGCAAGTCCTGGGACGGCATGGGCGCGCCCTCCGCGACGCGCTGACGGCGCGCCGTGACCAGCCCCGTCCAGGGCCTCAGCGATCGGGCCGGCGCCCCGGCTGACGCGGTCCTGCTCGACCTCAAGGGGCTGAAATGTCCCCTGCCCGCTCTCAAGACGCGGAAGGCGCTCAGCCGGATCGCATCCGGCGAGCGCCTGTCTGTCGTCTGTACGGATCCGATGGCGGGCATCGACATCCCGAATCTCCTCAGGGAGACCGGCGATGTGCTCGAGGATCAGCAAAAGGGTGACGGCACGCTGACCTTCCTCGTCCGCAAGGCGTAAGACGAGTCAGACAGCGCCCTGCAGGACGCGGTGCCGGTTGAACTGGCAGGTGAAGGGACGGTTGCCGAACCGGCCGTGGGCGGCGAGGCCGCGGATCTCGTAACGTCCGCCGGACGTGCGGACCACCTGGCGCTCAAGGACAACGGCGCGTCGGCTCAGGCCCATCATCTGGGCCGCGTCGGCACGACACCAGCCGTGCATGTCCCGTCCGCGATGGCGGGCGTCGGCGCTGCTTGAGGTTGCGACGACCAGGACCGTCGCGGCCATGAGTGCGACCACCGGAACCTTGAGCATGTTCATCCATCCCTGCCATGGGGCCGAAACCGGCCCGCCCTGAGTCGGCACCATCAAACCACGACTTGGCCCTCCTGCCGAGCCCCGGCGACCCAGCCCATCGCGGGACCTTTACCTCGCGGCGGCCAGGTCCCATCCTCGCAGTTCCAACCGAGATCAGTCGCATGAGCCTCATTGCCGCCGTCACCTACGGCCCCGACGACGACTGCGACGCCCTGCTCGCCGCTTTTGCCCATGAGCGCGAGGCGGCGGGCGTCAAGGTCGCCGGCCTCATCCAGATCAATGCGGGTGCCGGCTGCGCCGAGCTGGACATGGAACTCGAGGCGCTGGGGACCGGCCGGCGGATCAACATCTGCCAGGATCTCGGCCCGGGGAGCGCCAATGCCTGCCGGCTGGATCCGGCAGGGCTGGCGGAAGCCGCAGCCGCGCTGCGGCAGGCGCTGGAGCGGCCGGCGGATCTCGTTGTCGTCAACAAATTCGGCCGGATGGAAGCCGATGGCGGCGGTCTGATCGCCGAGATCGGCGCCGCGGTGGCAGCCGAGATGCCGCTGCTGATCGGCGTGCCCGTGCGTTTTCAGCCCGCCTGGGACGCTTTCGCCGGCGGCATGGACGTCAAGCTGCCCTGCACGCGCTCAGCGCTCGACGGCTGGTGGTCGCAGATCGCCCTGCCGGCGGCCGCCGAGTAAAGGCCGCGCGGTCCCGGCCGCTGATACTCAACCGGCGACGAGGGCCGGCGTCAGGGTCTCGAACAGCCGCAGATAGAGCCGGGTGCGTGGCACCAGGCAGGACACGAGCAGATGCTCATGGTGGGTATGGGGGCCATCGCCGATCACCCCGAGGCCGTCCAGGGTCGGCACACCGAGCGCACCGGTGAAATTGCCGTCCGAGCCGCCGCCGGCGACGCGCTCGCCGGCAAGCGCGAAACCGAGCTCACCGGCAAGAGCGGCGGCATGGTCGTAGAGCGCCTGGATGGCCGGCGTCTTGCGGTAGGGTGGACGGAAGAGGCCGAGCGTGACGTCCAGCTTCACGTCGGGATCGTGCGGCGTCAGCGCCAGGAGCCTGGCGCGCACCTCGGCCTCGGCCTCGGCCGTCGGCACCAGCACATAGACGCAGGCCTCGGCATGGATCGGCACCATGTTCTCGTGGGTGCCCCCCGCCATCGTCCCGACATTGAGGGTGATGGTACGATCGTAGTCGGTCATCGCCTCGACGGCGAGGATCTGGCGGGCCATCTCGCGGATCGCGCTGCGGCCCTTGGCGTGATAGGCGCCGGCATGGGCGGGAATGCCGGTCGTCTTCAGGTGGTAGCGGGCGATGCCGTGGCGGGCGACGGTCAGCCTGCCGCCCTCCCCCGAGGGTTCGGCCACCAGCACGATGGCATGGCGGCGCGCCTCGGCCTCGATGCGCGCGCGCGAGGACGGGCTGCCGGCCTCCTCGTCGGGAATGAACATGATCGTGACCGGCATGTGCGGCCGGCGACCGGAGGCATGGAGATGGGCGAGCGCCGCCATGGCGATCGCGTTGCCACCCTTCATGTCGTAGATGCCGGGGCCATAGGCGCGGTCGCCGTCGATGCGCCAGGGCAGTTCGGCCGCCAGCGTGCCCACCGGGTGCACCGTGTCGATATGGCCGAGCAGGAGGATGCCGGGACCCTCGGTCTCGCCGGCGATGCGGCCGATCAGGATATCGGCATAGCCCATAGTTCCGGGACTGCGCTCGATCCGCGCACCGGCGGCCCTCAGCAGGCCCTCGGCATGGTCCGCCATGCGGTTGACCGCCGCCACGTCCTGGGTCGGGCTCTCGATGGCCACCCAGCGGCGGACGGCCTCAAGAAGCGCTTCGGGAGTCAGGTCCTGCATGTGCGCCTCATTCGCTGCGTCGCGTGACGGGCGACAGTCAGCGGCGGAAGGCGGCGGCCTGGCAAGGCCGGCCGACCATGGGAGCCATGCAGGGGCCGGTCAGGCCGCCTTGATCTCGTATTCACGCACGGCGCGCTCGTAGGATTCCGAGCGGCTCTTGATCCGATAGGCCGGATCGGCGCCGCCAT
>JAIEPJ010000161.1 GCA_019749835.1 Phreatobacter sp.
TTACCGCCGGCCATTTCGACACGCTGTTCCAGGCCTGGCTCGGCGATCCCGCGCGGGTGGCACGGCTCGAGGCGGCCAACCGTCCGGCGCTGGCGGCGATTCGTGCGCGCTTCGCCGAGGCCTTGCGGCGGGGCCTCTGGGTCACCCGGCTCAACTCGGTGGAGGTGTCCCTCGCCACGCACCACCGGGAGGCAGCAGAGTGAGTGGCCCCGATTCCCTGCGCCGCGGCGGGTGCCCCGGGGCTCTCATGCCGATGGAAACAGGCGATGGCTGGCTGGTGCGCCTCCATCCGCCTGGCAGCCGGCTGTCGGCCGAGGCGCTGCAGCAACTCGCACAACTCGCGGCCGACCATGGCAACGGGCTCGTGGACATTACCTCCCGCGCCAATCTCCAGATACGCGGCGTGCGTCCGGAAACCCATCCCCCGCTCGTCGCCGCGCTGCTGGCGGCGGGGCTGGTGGCGCCGGATGAAGGCGAGGGCCCCTACCGGCCCGTGCTCACCGGTCCGCTCGCCGGCCGGGATGGTGGCGACCTCCTCGATGTCGCGGCCCTGGCGCGGGATGTGGAGGCGCGGGTGCGGTCCGTCGCCGGGCTGCCGGCCAAGACTCTGGTCCTGATCGACGGCGGGGGCCTCTCGCCGGGAGCCGGGTCGGCCGATCTGAGGCTCGTGGCGCTCAGCAGCGACCAACTCGCGCTGGTGGCGGGCGGCCGTGGCTATCGTGTCACCATCGGCGAGGCGGCCGAGGCCGTGGCAGTGCTGCTCGGCCGGCTGGCCATCCGCCACCGGGCCGATCCGGCGGTGCGTCGGCTGAGGGATGTCGGTGCGGGTGAGATTGCGGCCCTGGTCGCATCGCTCGGCCTGCCGGCGACAGTGGTGCCGCAGGCGCGCCGGGCAGGGAAGGGCGTTGGTCTTGTCGCGGAGACCGGCGGCATGTCTGCGGCTCTGGCCGCCGCGCCCTTCGGGCGTCTCGCCGCCGCCAGCCTGGCGGACCTTGCCGCCCTGATGCGCCGGCACGGCGCCTTCGATCTGAGGTTGACGCCGTGGCGGGGGGTGGCGCTGACGGGCCTCACCGACGCGGCAGGGGTACTGGCGGAACTCGCCGGTCTTGGCTTCGTCGTCGCTGCGTCCGACGGCCGCCTGGCCGTCGATGCCTGTCCCGGCGCGCCCGCCTGTGCCCGCGGCGCCATGCCGGCCCAGGCCGACGCCGCCCGGTTCGCTGCCGCCCTCGGACCGGACAGGGACCCGCACATGTCTGTTCACGTCTCCGGCTGCGCCAAGGGCTGTGCCCGGCCGGGGCGCGCCGATGTCACGCTGGTTGGCAGCGACGGGCTCTACGACGTCGTTCTCGGCGGGCGAACATCCGATCCGCCATGCCTGCGGCTCGACGCCGCCGCCGTCGCCAGACTGCTCGCACAGGCCGGCAATCCCGCCGAGACATTCCGGAAGGCCTCGCCGATGACTCCCGCAACCCGTTCCGATCACATCAAGGACGGCGCCGCCATCTATGCGCGATCCTTCGCCATCATCCGGGCCGAGGCCGATCTCGCACCCTTCGAGGGGGTCGCCGAACGTATCGTGGTGCGGATGATCCATGCCTGCGGCATGACCGACCTCGCCGGGGATGTGGTGATGTCGGAGGATTTCGCGACGGCGGCAGAAGCTGCGCTGGCGCGTGGCGCCCCGATCCTGTGTGACGCAAAAATGGTGGCGAACGGCGTGACTCCCACGCGGCTGCCGGCGCGCAACAGGGTCATCTGCACCCTCGATGATCCGCGGGTGCCTGGGCTCGCCAGAACGCTCGCGACCACGCGCTCGGCGGCGGCGATGGCATTCTGGCGCGAGGAGATGGCCGGCAGCCTCGTGGTCATCGGCAATGCGCCGACCTCGCTCTTCCACCTCCTCGACATGCTGGATGGGGGAGCACCGCTTCCGGCTGCGGTGATCGGAGTCCCGGTCGGCTTCGTCGGGGCGGCCGAATCGAAGGAGGCGCTGGCCGCCGACGGGCGCGTGCCTTTCCTCATCGTGCGCGGGCGGCGCGGCGGATCGGCCATGGCCGCGGCAGCCGTCAATGCCCTCGCCAGTGCGCAGGAGTGAGCCGGTGACCCTGCCGTCCACTCCAGTCTTCTTCGGCGTCGGGCTCGGCCCGGGCGATCCGTCCAATCTGACGCTGCGGGCGCGGGCCGTTCTCGATGCGGCCGACCGTCTCGTGCACTTCTGCAAGCGCGGCCAGCGCGGCCATGCCCGTACCATCGTCGACCGCATCCTCGGCCCCGACCCGGCCCGCGAGATTGCGCTGGTCTATCCGGTGACGACGGAGGTCGCCGTCGGCGAGGCGGGCTATGACGGCGCCATCTCCATCTTCTATGCCGAAAGCGCAGCGCTGCTCGCGGCCGAGGCCGAGGCGGGCCGGACGGTCGCCATCCTCTGCGAGGGCGATCCCTTCTTCTACGGGTCGCTGATGCATCTGTGGCGGCGGCTGGCACCGCGCTATCCCTTCGAGGTCATTCCCGGCATTACCGGCATGTCGGGCGCCTGGACGCTGGCCAATGCCCCGATCACCTGGGGCGACGACGTGCTGACCGTGCTGCCCGGAACCCTGGCGGAAGACGACCTCGTCCGCCGCCTGGCGGGGACCGATGCGGCGGTGGTGATGAAGCTCGGCCGGCACCTTGCCAAGGTGCGACGGGCGCTCGCCGCTGCCGGCCTGCTCGAACGGGCCATTTATGTGGAGCGCGCCGCCATGGCGGGCCAGGTGATCCTGCCGCTGCAGGACAAGCGGGACGACGAGGCGCCCTATTTCGCCATGGTGCTGGTGCCGGGGGAGGGCCGTCGGCTGTGACCGGAACCCTCACCGTCATCGGCCTCGGCCCAGGCGACCCGCGCTACTGGACGCCCGCCGCCACCGCGGCCCTCGCCGCGGCCAGCGACCTCGTCGGCTATGGCCCCTATCTCGACCGCGTGCCGCACCGCGCCGGGCTCACCCGCCATCCCTCGGACAACCGCGTCGAACTCGACCGTGCCCGCCATGCGCTCGATCTCGCCGGCACGGGACGCAGGGTGGCTGTCGTCTCGGGCGGCGATCCTGGTGTCTTCGCCATGGCCGCGGCAGTGTTCGAGGCGCTGGAGGAGGCACGGCCGGGCTGGCAGGGGGTCGGCGTCAGCGTCGAGCCCGGCATCACCGCCATGCTGGCGGCGGCGGCGCGGCTCGGCGCACCGCTCGGGGCGGATTTCTGCGCCCTGTCGCTGTCGGACAATCTGAAGCCCTGGGACGTTGTGATGAGCCGGCTACGCGCCGTCCTCGCCGCCGATCTGGTGGTCGCGCTCTACAATCCGGTATCGCGGGCGCGGCCCTGGCAGCTCGGTGCGGCGCTGGCGCTCGCGGCTGAGATCAAGTCGGAGGAGACGCTGGTCGCCTTCGCCCGGGCCGTCGGGCGCCCCGACGAGGGCGTCACGGTCATGACGTTGCCGGAGGCGGTGGACCGTGCGCCTTCCGCCGACATGGCGACGCTGGTGCTCGTCGGAGCCACGACGACCCGGCTGGTGACGGGCGCCGACGGCGCCTCGCATCTCTACACGCCGCGCCGTGTCGGGAGGCAGCCGTGAGCGCCGAGCCAGTCCATCGCCTCCTCCACCGTCGCGACCGTCGGCATGGCGGGCCTGGCCGGGCGGGAGACCATGACCAGCGGAAGGCCGAGCCGGCGCGCCGCAATGATCTTGCCGATGGTGGCCTCGCCACCGGCGTTCTTGGCCACCACGATGCCGATCTTCTCCCGCCGCATCAGCTCGGTCTCGGCCTCGGTGTCGAAGGGGCCGCGATGGCGAAGCAGGGTCAGGTTCGGCGGCAAGGGCCCGTTCGGCGGATCGATGACCCGCGCGAGATAGGCATGGTGCGGCGCCGCGGCGAAGGCCGGGAGCTCCTGCCGGCCGATGGTCAGGAAGACCCGGCGCGGCGCATCGCCGAGCGCGAGGGCCGCCTCCGCCATGGTGGCGACGCGGGTCCAGTGGTCGCTCTCCTTTGCGACCCATTCCGGACGCTGCAACGCGAGAAGCGGGATGCCGGCCGACCGGCAGGCTTCCGTGGCATTGAAGGGCATGACGGCGGCGAAAGGATGGGTGGCATCGATCACGGCTTTCGTGCCGGAGGCCGCGAGATAGTCGGCGAGGCCCCCGGCGCCGCCGAAACCGCCGATCCGCATCGGCAGGGCGAGGGGGCGCGGGTCCTGCGTCCGTCCGGCGAGGGAGACGGTGGCGGCGATGCCCGGATGCGCCGCGGCGAGCCGCGCCGCGAGCATGGCGGCTTCGGTGGTGCCGCCCAGAATGAGCAGCGGTCGGTTCGGTTCGGCGGGAGGCATTGCCATGGCTGATGTGTCGCGGATGACGGCGCCGCTGTCGAGCCGGGGGCCGGGGCGCTGGCTCGCGCTGGTCGGTATCGGCGAGGATGGGCGGGCGGGGCTCGCCCCGGCCGCCGCCGCTACGCTCAATGCGGCGGATCTCGTCGTCGGCGGCGAGCGCCATCTGGCGCTGGCGGCACCGCTCTCGGTGCGGACGCTGGCCTGGCCGAGCCCGCTCCATGCCGCTTTCCCGGAAATTCTCGCCCATCGCGACCGGAGGGTCTGTGTGCTCGCCACCGGCGATCCCTTCCACCATGGCGTCGGCGTGCAACTCGCCGGGCTCGTTCCGCCCGCGGAGATGCAGGTCTTTCCGCAGCCTTCTGCCTATGCGCTCGCCTGCGCCAGGCTCGGCTGGGCGCAGCAGGACTGCGCGCTGGTCTCGCTGCATGGCCGCGCACTGGAGCGGATCATCCCGCATTTGCAGCCGGGTGCCCGCATCCTCGCCCTGTCCTGGGATGGCTCGACGCCAGAGAAGGTCGCCGCCCTTTTGGCGGCGCGCGGCATGGGTGGCTCGCGCCTGACCGTGCTTGAGGCCATGGGCGGCCCGCGTGAACGGCTGCGCCAGGCCAGGGCTGCGACCTTCGACATCGCCACTATCGACCCGCTCAACACGCTCGCGGTCGCGGTGGTTGCCGACGAGGCCGCCGATGTCCTGCCTCTGGTGCCGGGGCTCTCCGACGCGCTGTTCGAGAGCGACGGGCAATTGACGAAATCGGAGGTGCGGGCGGTGACGCTGGCGGCGCTGGCGCCGCGGCGCGGCGAATGCCTCTGGGATATTGGCGCCGGCTCCGGCTCGGTCGGCATCGAATGGGCGCTGGCTCATCCGGACAACCGGGTGATCGCCGTCGAGGCGCGGGCCGAGCGGGCCGGCCGCATCGGCCGCAATGCTGCGCGCTGCGGCGTCACGCAACTGACGGTGATCAGCGGCGAGGCGCCCGCCGCCTTTGCCGGATTGCCGGCGCCCGATGCGGTGTTCATCGGCGGCGGCCTCGGCGCACCCGGCCTGTTCGACACCGCCTGGGAGGCGCTGCGGCCCGGCGGCCGGCTCGTTGCCAATGTCGTGTCGCTGGAGGGCGAGGCGCGGCTCGCTGCCCTCTTCCTCCGCCATGGCGGCACCATGCGCCGCATCCAGGTATCGCGCCTCGATGCGGTGGGGACCATGCATGGCTGGCGGCCGGCCATGGCCGTTACGCAGTGGCGGGTCGCCAAGTCATGAGCGGGCCCGCGATGATCGCCGCCGGCCTAGGCCTGCGGCCTGGCACCGGCGAGGACGCGATCCGCGCCTGTCTCGACCTTGCTCTCGCGCGGTTGTCGCTCAGCCCCGGCGATCTCGGCTGTCTGGCAACGGTCTCCACCCGCGTGGCGGAACCGGGTCTGGCGGCGCTCGCCGGGCGGCTCGGCCTGCCGCTGCTTGGCCTCCCCGAGGCGGCGCTGGCCGGCATGGATGCCGGCTGCGTCACGCGCTCCGCCCGCGTCGTCGCCCTCCATGGCGTCGGGTCCGTGGCGGAGGCCGCCGCGCTGGCGGCGGCAGGCCCGGATGCCGTGCTGATCGTCACCCGCATCGCCCTCGGGCCGGTCACCTGTGCCCTCGCCCGCAAACCTCCCCGACAGGATAGGCCATGACCGTCCATTTCATCGGTGCCGGACCGGGTGCGGCCGACCTCATCACCCTGCGCGGCCGGGATCTGATCGCACGCTGTCCGGTCTGTCTCTATGCGGGCTCGCTGATCCCGCGCGACATGCTCGCGTGGTGCCCGCCCCAGGCGCGGATCGTCGACACCGCCCCGCTGGATCTCGACGCCATCATGGCCGAGATCACCGCGGCGGATGCGGCGGGCCAGGACGTGGCGCGGCTCCATTCCGGCGACCTCTCGGTGTGGAGCGCCATGGGCGAACAACTGCGCCGGCTCGATACGGCGGGCATCGCCTATACGGTGACGCCCGGCGTGCCGGCCTTCGCCGCGGCGGCGGCGGTGCTGGCGCGTGAGCTCACCCTGCCAGAGGTCGCCCAGTCGGTGGTGCTGACGCGCACCTCGGGTCGCGCCACGGTCATGCCGCCGGGCGAGACGCTGGCGGCCTTCGGGGCGACGGGTGCGACCCTCGCCATCCACCTGTCGATCCACGTGGTCGACAGGGTGGTCGCGGAGCTGATGCCCCTCTACGGGGCCGACTGCCCGGCAGTCGTGGTCTTTCGGGCCTCCTGGCCTGACGAACAGGTGATCCAAGGAACGCTCGGGAGCCTCGCCGCGGCAGTCGCGGCAACGGGTGTCGAACGCACCGCGCTGATCCTCGTCGGGCCGGCGCTGTCGGCACGGGACTTCCGCGAGAGCGCCCTCTATTCCAACGGCTACGACCGCAGGTTCCGGCCCGGCGGCGGAGATGCGGCATGACCGCACTGCCGCCGCCGCTCCCCTTCCTGCCGGATCTGGCGCCCGGAACCGTCTGGCTGGTCGGGGCCGGTCCCGGCGATCCCGGCCTGATGACGCTGACGGCCCTGCACGGCCTCCGCCAGGCCGATGTCGTGGTCCACGACGCGCTGGTGGATGCGCGGATTCTCACGCTGGCGCGGCCCGGCGCCCGCCTGGTCAATGCCGGCAAGCGGGGCCACCAGCCCTCGCCGCGTCAGGCCGACATCAATGCCAGCCTCGTCGCCGAGGCGCAGGCCGGCCGGCGGGTGCTGCGGCTGAAGGGTGGCGACCCCTTCATCTTCGGCCGCGGCCATGAGGAGGCGACGGCCCTGGCCGCCGCCGGGATCGGCTTCCGTGTCGTGCCCGGCGTTTCGTCTGGCCTGGCGAGCCTGGCGCTCCACGGCGTTCCCGCCACCGCGCGCGACAGCAACCATGCGGTGATCCTGGCGACCGGCCACCTGGCCGGGGATGCCGCCATGGACTGGCGGGCGCTCGCCCGCTGCGGCCAGCCGCTGGTCCTCTACATGGCGGTGTCGACCATGGGCCCGATTTCCGCCGAGCTCATCGCCGGCGGGCTTGCGGCGGAGACACCGGTGCTGGTCGTCCACCGGGCGACGACGGAGCGCGAGGAGGTGGCCGAGGCACGGCTCTGCGACCTCGCGGTGATGGCGCGGAGCGGCCAGATCCGCTCGCCCGCCATCGTGGCGATCGGCGCCATCGCGGCGCTGCGTCGGGATATCCTGCCCCATCTCACCACGGCAGCGGTGGAGCCCACGGCATGAGCGCCCCCGGCCTCCTGATCGGCGCGCCGCGGTCCGGTTCCGGCAAGACCACCGTCACCCTCGGTATCCAGCGGGCCTTGCGGGCGCGTGGTCTCGCGGTACGCGGCGTGAAATGCGGGCCCGACTATATCGACCCGGCCTTCCATGCCGCCGCCACGGGAGCGCCGAGCTGCAACCTCGACAGTTTCGCCATGCCTGACGGACTGATCGCCGCCCTGGCGCGCGCGGCCGCCACGGATGCCGATATCGTCGTCGCGGAAGGGTCGATGGGCCTCTTCGACGGCGTCAAGGTCGCCGCCGGCCGGACCGGGGCCAGCGCCGACATCGCCGCGCGGCTCGGCTGGCCGGTGGTGCTGGTGATCGACGTCTCCGGCCAGGCCCAGTCAGCGGCGGCGGTGGCGCTCGGCTTCCAGCACTACGATCCACGCATCACCATTGCCGGCGTCATCCTCAACAAGGTGGCGAGCGAGCGCCACCGCCGGCTCGCCGCCGATGGCATGGAGCGCATCGGCATGAGGGTCTTCGGGGCGCTGCCGCGCGAGGCCGGGCTGATCCTGCCCGAACGCCATCTCGGCCTCGTCCAGGCCGGCGAGACCGCCGATCTCCAGGCCCGGCTCGACAGGCTGGGCGACGCCGTGGCGGCGGCGGTCGACCTCGACGCGTTGCTGGCGGCCGCCGACGGTGCCACGCATGAGGCCGCTCTGCTCACCGGGCCGCCGGTGCCGCCGCCCGGCCGGAGGGTGGCGGTGGCGCGCGATGCCGCCTTCTCCTTCATCTATCCCCATGTGGAGGCGGGCTGGCGCGCCGCCGGGACGGTGCTCGTGCCCTTCTCGCCGCTCGCCGACGAGGCGCCGCCGGAGGATTGCGACGCCTGCTGGCTGCCGGGTGGCTATCCGGAACTGCATGCGCCGCGGCTCGCTGCTGCGGGCGGGTTCATGGCGGGGCTCCGCAGCTTCGCGGCAACGCGTCCGGTCCACGGCGAGTGCGGCGGCTACATGGTCCTCGGCGAGGCGCTGGTCGATGCCGAGGGCATCGCCCATCCCATGGCCGGGCTGCTGCCGGTGACGACCAGCTTCGCCAAACGGAAAATGTCGCTCGGCTATCGGCTGGTGACGACAGAGGCGGCCAGCGCCCTCGGTCCCGCGGGCACGGCGCTGTCCGGCCACGAGTTCCATTATGCGACCATCGCGCAGGCGGCTGCCGAGGGGGTCTTGGGGACGGCGCGGGACGCCGAGGGCACCGTGCTGGGACCGGTCGGTCACGTGCGGGGCCACGTCTCCGGTTCGTTCTTCCACGCCATCGCGCGGCTCCCCGGCTGAGCTAGGCCCTCCGCCGCAACAGATAGGTGTCCATGATCCAGCCAACGGCGGCCCGACGCTCGGCGCGCAGCGCCATGATGGCGTCGCGGATCTCGGTCAGCGGGCCGGCCATCAGCACCTCGTCAGGCGTGCCGAGATAGGCGCCCCACCAGATGTCGAGGCCGTGTGGATCGATGGTGGCGAGCCCCGTGCCGTCATCGAGCATGACGACGGTCGAATCGACCTCCGGCGACAATCCCTGCGCGATGCGCCGGCCCGTGGTGACATGGATGGGTTCGCCGATGCGGTTGAGCGGGATGCGGTGGGCCGCGGCGAGGGCCTGGGGGGCACTGATACCGGGAATGACATCGAGTTGGAACGACAGGCCGTCGGCCGCCACCACCCCGAGGATGCGGATGGCGCTGTCATAGAGGGCCGGGTCGCCCCAGACGAGCACGGCGCCATGGCTCCCGTCGGGCAATTCGCGGCCGATCGCGTCGGCGAAGAGGCGGGCGCGGGCGGCATGCCAGTCGGCGACCGCGGCGCCGTAGTCGCCCGCGGCCGCGCGGCGCGGATCGGCGATGCGCACAAGCCGCCAGCCGGGCTTCCGGGCGAAGCGGGCGAGGATCGCCTCGCGCAGAGCGACGAGTTGATCGGCGGCGGTGCCCTTCTCGATGACGAAGAAAACCTCGGCCTTGCCGATGGCCTCGACCGCCTGAAGCGTGAGGTGGTCCGGATGGCCGGCACCGATGCCGACAAGCGTGATGGTGCGCATGCGGTCTCCGTGCCCCATCGTCGCGACGGCGACAAGCCCCGACACGTTGACTTCGCAAGCTACCATACTAGTTTGCTGCGGCTATCGGAGGAAGGGCGCGACATCAAGCGGCCATCCGGAGCGGGAGGATCCATGACCCCGTCGCGGCTGCCATCGCCCTCGAGCCGGATCTGCGCGCCCGACCGGCTCCTTCCGCTCGATCCCACGGCCCGGGCGGTGGCGCGGCGGCTCTACGACAGCGTCGCCAACCTGCCGATCGTTTCGCCGCATGGCCATACCGACCCGCGCTGGTATGCCGAGAACGCCGCCTTTACCGATCCGGCGACGCTCTTCGTCGTCCCCGACCACTATGTATTCCGCATGCTCTATTCGCAGGGCGTCAAGATGGAGGATCTCGGCGTTCCGACCCGAGACGGAACGTCGGTCGAAACGGATCCACGGGCCATCTGGCGGCGTTTCGCAGCGCATTACCATCTCTTTCGTGGCACGCCGACGCGGCTGTGGCTCGACCATGCCTTCGCCTCCCTGTTCGGGCTCGATGAGCGGCTTTCGGCTGCCAATGCCGACCGCGTCTATGACCTGATCGACGGTGCGTTGCGGCAGCCCGCCTATCGCCCCCGCGCCCTCTTCGAGACCTTCGGCATCGAGGTGATCGCGACGACGGAGGGGGCGCTCGACGGCCTGCAATCGCATGCCGCCATTGCCGCCTCCGGCTGGGGCGGTCGGGTGGTGACCACCTATCGGCCTGATGCGGTGGTCGACCCGGACTTCGAGGGTTTCAGGGCCAATATCGTCCGGTTCGGCGAACTGACCGGCGAGGACACGGCGACATGGATCGGCTATCTCGCGGCCCATCGCCAGCGCCGCGCCTTCTTCAAGGCGCATGGTGCGACGGCCTCCGACCACGGCCACCCGTCGGCGCGCACGGCGAACCTGTCGCCGGTGGAGGCCGAGGCGCTCTTCGCGAAGGTCGTCGCCGGCACCGCGACGGCTGTGGAGGCGGACATCTTCCGCGGCCAGATGCTGACGGAGATGGCGCGCATGAGCCTCGACGACGGGCTGGTGCTGCAGATCCATCCGGGCTCGCGCCGCAACCACAATGCTGGGATCTTCGCCCGCTTCGGTCGTGACATGGGCGCCGACATCCCCGGCCCGACGGACTATGTCGCCGCCCTGAAGCCGCTTCTCGACGCCGTCGGCAACGAGCCCTCGCTCACCATCATCCTTTTCACCCTCGACGAGACCGCCTATTCGCGCGAACTCGCGCCGCTCGCCGGCCACTACCCGGCGCTGAGGCTCGGGCCGCCCTGGTGGTTCTTCGATTCGGTGGAGGGCATGAAGCGCTTCAAGCAACAGGCGATCGAGACGGCCGGCTTCTACAATACCGTCGGCTTCAACGACGACACCCGCGCTTTCCCGTCCATCCCGGCCCGCCACGACGTGGCGCGCCGGGTCGACTGCGCCCATCTCGCCGAGCTCGTCGGCGACGGCCGGCTCGACGAGGACGAGGCGCAGGAACTGGCGGTGGACCTCGCCTACCGGCTGGCGAAGGAAGCCTATCGGCTCTAGGCCGGGCGCTCTATCCAGCGGGTCAGGGCCTGTCTTGTTCCCGCCATCCACGTCTTGAACACCTGCATGCGACATGAAGTCGTGGCTGCCCGGACCAGGCCCGTGCATGACGCGATATGGTCGATTGGGTCGATATGCCGGATGGGGTCGATGGAGGGCGCGACCGCGCCGCACCTTCACCTCTCCCCGGCGGGGAGAGGTCGGCCGCAGGCCGGGTGAGGGGGCGAGGCTCCCAACGATCTTGGCCCCCCCACCCCCCCCCCGGCTCG
>JAIEPJ010000191.1 GCA_019749835.1 Phreatobacter sp.
TCGTTCGAGCCGACGACGATGACCTTCTGGCACATGTCGCGGGCGATCGGCAGGCCGAAGCCGCCGCAGACCACGTCCCCGAGGAAGTCGAGCAGGACATAGTCGAAGTCCCACTCGTGGAAGCCGAGCTTCTCGAGCAGCTCGAAGCCGTGGATGATGCCGCGTCCGCCGCAGCCGCGCCCGACCTCCGGGCCGCCGAGCTCCATGGCGAAGACGCCGTCGCGCTTGAAGCAGACGTCCTCGATCTTCACCTCCTCGCCGGCGAGCTTCTTGCGCGACGAGGTCTCGATGATGGTCGGGCAGGCTCGCCCGCCGAACAGGAGCGAGGTGGTGTCGCTCTTCGGGTCGCAGCCGATCAGCAGCACGCGCTGGCCCTGCTGCGCCATCATGTAGGACAGGTTGGCCAGGGTGAAGCTCTTGCCGATGCCGCCCTTGCCATAGATGGCGATGATCTGCGTGTTGCGGGTTCCAGGTGCCGATGCGGTCGATTCCGCGTCCTGGATCATGGCCTCGAGGCCGGGGCCGAAGGTCTCGCGCGAGGCGAGGGCCGAAACGGGGGAGTTCATGCGAGGGCCCTCCAGTTGATCAAAGCCTTGACGCAGTCCGTGTCCTCGAAGGCCGTGCGATAGGCCTCGTTGGCGGAATGCGGCGGAAAACGATGGGTGATGAGGTCGTCGAGCGACAAAAGGCCCTCGCTGACCAGGGCCCGGGCCCGGACGAGATCGGGGTCCCGGAATTCCGCGGCGATGCGGATCGAGGCCTCCCGCATGAAGGCGGGCGGAAAGGCGAAGGAGAGCGGCTTCTCGTAGAAGCCGGCGAGGACGATCTCGCCGCCGCGGCCGAGCCGCGCCACCAGCGTGTCGAGCAGGCCGGCATCACCGCTGGCATCGGTGATCGCCTGATAGTCGCAGCGCGGATCCGTCGCCGGGTCGATCACCGGATAGTCGAACGCGCCGGTGCGGCGCTCGGGCCGGGTTTCCCACACGACCGGCGGCGCCTGGCCGTCCGTCATGGCGATCCGGGCGATGAGACGGCCGAGAACGCCATGGCCGATGATTAGGTCGGGCCTTCGGCCGACCGCGAGGGCCCTGCAGGCTGTGGCCGCCAGGGCGAAGAGCACGGCCGTCTCGCCGAGGGCGGGGTCGACGCCATAGGCCTTGTCGGCCGGAACGATCAGCCGGTGGGCGGCACCGCCGAACAGGCCGCGCACGTCCTTGAAGCCACGGGAACCGGGAACGAAAACCTGCTCGCCAATGCGGTGGGCGGCCTTGGCGCCAGCGCCGGTGATGAGGCCGACGGTCTCGTAACCGGGAATGAGGGGATAGCCGAGGCCCGGAAAGGGAGGCATCCGGCCCGACCAGAGAAGACGCTCCGTGCCGCTGCTGATTCCAGACCACAGGACGTCGACGATCACGTCGGTTTCGGTCAGGGAAACGAGATCGACGTGATCCAGATCCAGATGATGCGGCTCGCGCAGGATGACTGCCAGGGTCTTCACGTTCGACCTCCAGGGTCGGTGCGCACCTCAGGGTGAGCAAGTGTCATTCTAAGATGACGCTAGAAGGTGTCAAATTATTTTTACAGTTCTTTTTGCCGCCTGGCGGTCATCAGACCGGTGAACAGCGGCCGGCGCGTCCTGTGGTGCCGGATGTCATCGAAGCCGCTGTCGCGCAGCATGGCCTCGAGGGTTTGCGGCGAGCGCGCCTGCCCGCTGCCCATCGCCATGAGATAAAAGCCGAAATAGGCGTCGGCCATCGGCGCGACGGCAGCCGATTGGGCCATCGGTTCGGCGATCATCAGCGTGCCGCCAGGTGGCAGCGCCCTGTGGATACGGGCCAGCAGCGGCCGCACGACATGGTCGTCGTGATCATGGGCCACCCGGATCAGCGTGATCAGGTCGGCCCCGACAGGGAGCTCCTCTTCCCGGAAGCTGCCGGGATGGATGGTGAGGGAATCGGGGCGGTCCGGCTTCGCGGCGGCGAGCGCTGCGACAGCCGGCAGGTCGAACAGCATCAGCCGAGCGCCGGGAGCGCGGCGATGGACGGCACCGAGGAATGTCCCGTCGCCGCCGCCGACGTCGAGAATGACGCGGTGGTCCGAGACCGGATAGGCGTCGAGAATGTCTTCTGCGATGAGCGACTGCGAGGTCGCCATCAGCGCCGTATAGGCTGCGGCCTCCGCGGTGGCGCCGGCATCGGTTGCGCCGGCATAGGCCCAGAAACGGCTGAGCTGTGCCGGGTCGGCCTCGCCGCGCAGCAGCGCTACGGGGTCGGCGAGATCGCGGTAGAGCATGCCGTGATGCTCGATCATCGCCAGGGCACCGGGATTGCCGCGCAGGGCCGCCCCGCGCATGCCGAGCCCGACATGCCCGCCCCGCCATTCCACGAGGTCGAGCGCCGCGGCCGCGCGGACCAGGCGCAGACCGGCGGCCGGCGGCAATCCCAGCCGTCGCGACAGGTCGTCGGGGAGAAGCGGGCCCGCGGCGAGATGATCGAGGAGGCGCAGCCGGACGCAGGCGAAGAGCACCTGCGAATAGACGAAGCCGGCGCAGAGATCGAACAGCGCCGCCGCGTGGCGGCGCGCGACGGGGCGCGTCAGCGGGAAGGCGGCGGCGAAGCGCTGGAACCCGGGATCGCCGACGAGACGGTTGCGCAGGTCCCGCCAGCGGCCCATCAACCGGGTTCCCCAGGGGACCGGCTGCTGCTGTTCGCGGGGCGCGATGGCCGTCATGCCGCGTGGCGGACGAGTCCCGCCGGCAGGAAGCGCTTCGTCTCAAGCAGGATGGCGGCGCGTAGCTGGGCCTGGCCCGGGCAGGGCGGTACCGAGGCAATTGCCTCGACGATCATGCGTTCGAGCAGGGCGATCGCCGGGGCGAGACCGATTTCGCGCGCCGCGTTCGGGCGTCCGAGCGCGACATCGCGGCCGCAGGGTTTGCCGATCTGTTCGGGCGAGGCGGCGACGTCACTGATGTCGTCCGCCACCTGATAGGCTTCGCCGAGCCTTTCGCCCAGGGCGCGCCATTGCAGCGGCTCGGCTCCGGCGGCAAGGGCCCCGGCTGCGGTGGCGCCGGCGAAGAGGGACGCCGTCTTGGCCCGGTGATAGGCGGCGAAGGAGACATCCGCCTCGCTTTCCCAGGCCTGGCCTGCACAGATGCCGCCGGGCGCGCCGACGGCCTGGCCCGCCAGCCGGATCAGGCCGCCGAGTTTCAGCGGGTCGGCCAGCACCCCGCGGGCGAGCGTTTCGAAGGCGAGGACGATGAGGGCGTCCCCGGCGAGCACCGCCACCGGTTCACCGTAGGCCTTGTGAACCGAGGCCTTGCCGCGCCGTTCGTCGGCATCGTCGAAACACGGCAGGTCGTCGTGGATCAGCGAGGCGCAGTGCAGGAACTCGATGGCTGCCGCCGCGGCGTCGGCGGCATCGGGGTCTGAGCCGCCGCAGGCTTCCGACACAGCGAGAACCAGGCGCGGCCGGATCCTGTGACCGGCGGGAAAAACGGCGTAGCGCAGGGCTGCGGCGAGCTTGGGCGGGCAATCCACCCCTTCCGCCTTGGCCAGGGCGATATCGAGGGCCTTTTCGATCCGAATGCCGAGATCCATGGCTCATCCCCTGATGTCAAATTGAGTTGACACATTAGACTGTCAAGTAAACTGTATCTGACGGGCGGCACTGTCAACGGCAAATCGAGAGGATCGGCGTGAAGGCGGACAGGGTCGTCATCGTCGGGGCTGGCATGGGCGGTCTCGCCGCCGCGCTCGAACTCGCCCATTGCGGTTGTGCGGTGACCGTCGTGGAGGCGGCGGCGGCGCCCGGCGGCAAGATGCGGCGGGTCGACACGGATCTCGGTCCCGTCGATGCCGGGCCGACCGTCTTCACGATGCGCGGCATCTTCGACGCGCTGTTCGAGACCGTCGGCGAAAGCCTCGATGCGGCCGTCAGCCTCACTCCGCTCGCCGTTCTCGCCCGCCATGCCTGGGGGAAGGGGCCCTCGCTCGACCTCTATGCCGATGTGGAGCGCTCCGCCGATGCCATCGGCAGCTTCGCCGGCGCGGCAGGCGCCCGGGGCTACCGCCGCTTCGCCGCCGATTCACATCGCATCTTCGATCTTCTTGACGCGCGCTTCATGCAGGCGCCGCGGCCCTCCATGATTGGCCTCGCCTCCGGCCTCGGCCTGTCCGGGCTGACCATCCGGCCCTTCGAGACCCTGTGGCGGGCGCTTGCCAGCTATTTCGAGGATCCGCGACTGCACCAGCTCTTCGGCCGCTACGCCACCTATTGCGGCTCGTCACCGTTCATGGCGCCGGCGACCCTGATGCTTGTCGCTCACGCCGAACAGGCGGGGGTCTGGACCATCCGGGGCGGGATGCAGGGACTGGCGCGGGCCGTTGCAGGGCTGGCCGCGGCGCGCGGCGCGCAGTTTCGCTACGGGACCGCTGTCGAGTCCATCGTGGTGGAGAACGGCACGGCACGCGGCGTGAGGCTCGCCGGCGGCGAGACCATCGCCGCCGATGCGGTCATCTGGAACGGCGATGCCGGCGCGCTCTGGCGTGGGCTGGCAGGTCCCGCTGTGGCTCGCGCCACGCCTGCCACCGATCCGCAGACCCGCTCCCTCTCGGCCGTCACCTGGTGCCTGGCCGCCAAGGCCGAGGGCTTTCCCCTCGCCTTCCACAACGTCTTCTTCTCCGCCGATTACCGCGCCGAATTCGATGCGATCATGGCCCGGGGGCGCCTTCCCGACAGGCCCACCGTCTATCTCTGCGCGCAGGACCGGTCCGAAGAAGGCCCGCCGCCGACGGGGCCCGAGCGCCTCTTCTGTCTGGTGAATGCCCCCCCTGCCGCCGATACGGGCCGGCCGGCCGATGAGGAGATCGCGCGATGCGAAGCCACCATGATGGACTGTCTGCGCGACGCGGGTCTGAGCCTGGAGATCACCAGCAGGACGGTGACCGGGCCGCGGGATTTCGCGCGGCTCTTCCCGGGAACGGGCGGCGCCCTCTACGGGACGGCGACGCATGGGGCGATGGCCTCGTTCCGCCGGCCGGGCTCGCGGACCGCGATCCCGCGGCTCTATCTGGCAGGGGGCAGCGTGCACCCGGGTCCGGGCGTGCCGATGGCGGCGATCTCCGGTCGCCTCGCAGCGCGCACCGTGACGGAGGACCTGATTTCGCGGCCCGTGTCGATCCCGACGGCTATGCCTGGTGGTATGTCGACGCGCTGAGCGACGACGGGCGTCACGGACTGGTCGTCATCGCCTTCATCGGCAGCGTCTTCTCGCCCTATTACGCCTGGAACCGGCGCTCCGGTCCTGCCGCGCCCGAGGACTTCTGCGCCGTCAACGTCGCGCTCTACGGCCCTGGTGCGAACCGTTGGGCGATGACCGAGCGCGGGTCGGGCGCGCTCGCGCGCACGCGCGAAAGCCTCTCCATCGGCCCCAGCAGCCTGCGCTGGCGGGACGGCACCCTGACCATCACCCTGGACGAAGTCGCGGTCCCCTGGCCGCGGCGTGTCAGGGGGGAGATCGTCCTCCATGCCGGAGCGCAGCCGAACCGCGGCTTCGCGCTCGATGCCGCCGGTCGCCATCGCTGGCAGCCGATCGCGCCCGTTGCGCGCGTCGAGGCCCGTTTCACTGCGCCCGCCCTCTCCTGGTCCGGCCACGGCTATTGCGACACCAATGACGGCGACAGGCCGCTCGCAAACGACTTCCTCGCCTGGGACTGGTCGCGGGAAGGCGGGTCGCGGTCGACGCGGCTGCTCTACGATGCGGTGCGCTGCGACGGCACCACCACCGCGCTTGCACTGGCTCTCGACCGTGAGGGTGTTCTGCGGGATGTCGAGGCGCCGCCGCTGGTCGGCCTGAAGCGCAGCCTCTGGGGCATCGCCGGCCGGACGCGCAGCGATCCCGGACAGGCCCCGCAGCTCCTCAGGCGGCTGGAGGACACGCCCTTCTATGCCCGGTCGGTCGTCCAGACAGCCTGGAACGGATCGCCGGCGACCCTCGTTCACGAGAGCCTGTCCATGACCCGTTTCACCCATCCCGTCGTGCAGGCCATGCTGCCGTTCCGCATGCCGCGCCGGGCGTGCCGCTAGCCTTCGGGCGGGGGCTCCTCAGGCTTCTTCCTGGCCGCCCGCTCGCGCGCGAGCTTGTTGAGCGACCAGAGCTGGTGCGCGCAGAACCCCAGGATGACGAAAGCCGTCAGCATGAATTCCGCGACGAAGAGGGCGTTGCTGCTCATGGGCGCCCCAGCGTCATGCCGGCAAGCCGGCGCCTCGGACCGTGCTCGTCCGCACGCTCCGCCGGCGGACCTCACGCACGGGCCGCCGCGCCGGCGCGCGGCGCGCGAGCTTCTCGAACATGTCGAGCACCCGCGCCATCTTGGCATCGAGATCGAGGGGAGAGAGCGCTTCGCCGATCGCCAGTCCCTGGGTCGCCTGCGCCGGGGCCGCCTGCACGGCATCGACCAGGAACTGCACCTCGGCGAGCGCCGTCGCGCCGATGCCGGGCGCTGCAAATCCCGAATCCACCACGGCGCGGGCGAGCAGCGCGACCTTGCGCGCGCGTGGCACCACGGTGCGCCGGGAGATGCTGTCATAGCCATTGGCCGCGAGGCCGACGCCGATCTCGGCATAGATGAGCCGCGCCGCATGGATGGCCGGCCGGCATCCGATGGGCAGATGGGCGATGCCGCCCTCCGAGCGCCGGTAGAGCCTCGCCGCCTCGTCGAGCAGGCGCTGGACAATGCCGGCAAGCCGCGCGTCGAAGGCCGGAGCGTCCAGCAGCGCGGCCGGATCGAGGCCCGCCTCCGCCAGCCAGTCCAGCGGCAGGTAGATGCGGCCGGCACGGGCATCCTCGCCGACGTCGCGGGCGATATTGGTGAGTTGCATCGCGACCCCGAGGTCGCAGGCCCGGGCAAGCACGTCGGGATGGCGCCCGCCCATCAGGAGTGTCATCAGCGCTCCGACCGTCCCGGCGACGCGGGCCGAATAGTCGATGAGCTCGGACAGCGTGCGGTAGGTGCGCCCCCCGGCATCCCAGGCGAGGCCGTCGAGCAGCGCATCGAAGAACACCCGCGGCAGGGCATGGCCCTCCACCACGATGCTCAGCGCCCGGTCGACCGGGTGATCGATGGGCGTGCGGGCATAGATGCCGTCGAGCCGGGCGCTCAGGGTCGCGACCGCGTCCTCCGGTGCCCCCGACAGGTCGACAGCGTCGTCGGCGAGCCGGCAGAAGGCATAGAGCACCGTTGCCGTCTCACGCACGCGCGGCGGCAGCAGGACCGAGGCGGCGAAGAACGACTTGGATCCGGCCCTGAGCAGGGCACGGCAGGCCGCGAGGTCGTCTTTATCGGGTCGCGAAAGCACTGGCATGGGGAACGACCTCGTCGAGGATCTTGGCCGAGGACAGGACGCCCGGCAGGCCGGCGCCGGGATGGGTTCCCGCACCGACCAGATAGAGATGGGCGATGTCCTCGGACCGGTTGTGCGGCCGGAACCAGGCGCTCTGGGTGAGAACCGGCTCAAGGCTGAAGGCGGCACCATGCGGCGCGTTCAGCTCATCGCGGAAGTCGACGGGCGTCAGCAGGCGCGACGAGACGATGTGGTCCTTCAGGCCGGGAAGCAGCGTCGCCTCCAGATGCGCTTCCACCCGCCGGCGATAGGTCTCGGCCATGGTCCCCCAATCCTCGCCACCCAGAAGATTGGGCACGGGCGACAGCACGTAGAAGGCGTCATGGCCTGCCGGGGCGAGGGCGCCGTCGGTCGCCGTCGGCCGGTGCAGGTAGAGGCTGAAATCGTCGGCGAGCACCTTGCGCCTGAAGATGTCGTCCAGCAGGGCGCGGTAGCGCGGCCCGAGCAAGATGGTGTGGTGGGGAACCGCGGGATATTGCCGGTCCGTGCCGAAGTACCAGACGAAGAGGCTCATCGAATAGGCCGCGCGCGCGAGCTTCGCCGGCCGCCAGCGCCGGCTCGTCCCCTCAGGCACCAGCCGGCCATAGGTCCAGGCGACATCGGCATTGGACACGACGATATCGGCGGCGAGTGCCTCGCCGCTGGCGAGCACGACCCCGGTGGCGCGGCCATCGGCGACGACGATGCGCGCGACGTCGGCGCCGAGGCGGACAGTGCCGCCCTGACCCTCGATCAGGTCGACCAGACCTGAGACCAGCCGGCCGGTGCCGCCGCGGGCGAAGTGAACGCCCCAGCGCCGCTCGAGAAAGGCGATGAGGCCATAGATGGCGCTCGCCGTGAACGGATTGCCGCCGACGAAGAGCGGATGGAAACTCAGCGCGATGCGCAGCCGCTCGTCCTTGACATAGCGGCTGACGAGATGGTGCACCGAACGGTGGCCCGACAGGCGGATGAGGTCAGGGGCGACGCGCAGCATGTCGAGGACCGAGCCGAAGGGCACATGGCCGAGCTGCTCGAACCCGATCCGGCAGATTTCCTCGCTCTTGAGCATGAACCGGTCGTAGCCGGCGACGTCGTCCGGCGCGATGCGCGCGATATTGGCACGCATCACGTCCGGATCGCCCGAACAGTCCAGCGTCGAGCCGTCGTTGAAGCGCAGCCGGTAGAACGGTTCCAGCGGCACGAGATCGACATGATCGGCGCGCCGCTTGCCGCACAGCGCCCACAATTCGTCGAAGAGGAAGGGCGCGGTGACGATGGTGGGGCCGGCATCGAAGGTGAAGCCGTCCTGGCGGAAGACGCGGGCGCGGCCGCCCGCCTGGTCGAGCTTCTCGAGGACGGTCACCCGGTACCCTCGGACTGACAGCCGGATCGCTGCGGCGAGCCCGCCGAAGCCCGATCCGATCACGATGGCATGGGGCCTGCGATCGTCGACGGGGAGGGGATGGCGGACCGGCGCTGTCATAGGGCGGCGGCTCCGAGAGAGGGCGTGACGCCGGGGGTCGCCGGCAGCACGCGGTCGACCCAGTCGCCGATGATCGCCGCGACGCGTTCTGGCTGTTCCTCATGGGCGAGGTGGCCGAGGCCCTTCAGCTTCGCGACCTCGGCCTGCGCCAGCCTGCGGGCGATGACGGTCGCCTCGCTCGCCGGCACCATGCCGTCCTCCGTGCCGGCGACCATCAGAAGCGGCACGGTCAGTCGGGCCATGGCCTTTTCCAGCACGGCGACATCCCAGCTCGCCATCATCGACAGGGCGGCGGCGATATGGGACGGGGTGGTGGCGAGCCGGTGATAGCGGGCGCGGTCCTCCTCGGGGATGCGCGAGCCGGTCTGCCTGAGAAGGTCCTCGATGACGCCGGGATCGCGCGCCCGCCAGGCGAACATGTTGGGGACGATCGGCAGCAGGGCGAGCAGCCGGGCGATCGGCGGAAAGAACCGGCTGGCGAAGCCCTCCAGCGGTCGCAGCGCGCCGTTGAGGCTGACGATGGCCTGCGGCGCGAGCAGGCCGTCCAGCGCCATCTGAATGGCGATGGCGGCCCCGGCCGAGTGGCCGATGATGATGGCGGGAGTCTGGCCGATCTCGTTCATCAGGCGGGCCAGCGCCATGGCCATGGCGGGCAGCGACTGGGATGTGCCTTCCGGCGTCCGGCTGAAGGCATGGCCCGGAAGATCCGGCGCGATGACGGTAAAGCGCGTCGCCAGCAGGGGGGCGAGGCCGCGCCACGAATGGGTCGAGGCGCCGGTGCCGTGCAGCAGCAGCACGACGGGCCCGGCACCGGAAACCTGGACGTGCCAGTCGATGCCGGCGGCCTTGACGAAGCGGCTATGGGCCTGGCCGGGCCAGGTCGGGCCGTCGCGTCGCCAGTCGAGCGCCTTCTTCATGGCCGCACCGCCATCAGCGCGTCGGCGCCAGCCCTGACCGCGCCATAGAGCGTGGCAGCATTCGCATGGGGAAGGGGCAGGTAGAGGGCTCCCATCGTCGATGCCAGCGCCCTTGCCTGCGGCTCGGGACGGCTGGAACTGTCGATCAGCAGGGCCCGGATCCGCTGCGTGCTGACATCGCGGGCGGCCGACAGAGCATCGGCCGTGGCACGCTCGCGCCCCGTGACGCCGCCGAACCCCACATTGGATCGACCGTCGGTGATGACGACGAGGGTCGGGGTTCGCCCGCGCAGGCCGGTTTCCTGGGCCATCCGGCAGGCGGTGGCGATGCCGTCCGCCAGTGGCGTGCCGCCGCCGCCGGGAAGCCCCGCCAGGCAGGTGCGGGCGCGCTGCAGCGAGCGTGTCGGTGGCACGACGATTTCGGCATCGCGGCCCCGGAAGGCCACCAGGGCCACCTCGTCGCGGCGCACATAGCAACTGGCGAGCATCTGCTCGACGGCGCCCTTGGCCTCGGCGAGACGGTCAAGGGCGGCCGATCCCGAGGCATCGACGCAGAAGATGGTGGTGCAGCCCTTGTGGACGCGGTAGCGCCGCACGCGCAGGTCCGACGCACGAAACCGCAGCCCGGATCCTGTGGCGTCGAGGGCCCTGACCCTCTGCCAGGGAACCGCAGCGCGCAGGGTGGCGATGAGATCGAGGCGCGGGCCACGGCGCGGGTCGCCCGCCGCGCTGCTGATCTGGCGGCCGCGCTGGGCAGCCTGCTCGTTGCGGTTTTTGCGTCCCGCGGCCGGAGGTGCGCCCCGTCTCACGCTGTCCTGGCCGATCAGCAGGTCGAGGAGATGGGGTGGCAGGGCGGCCTTCGCCGCCGCGAGGACGCGGTCCTCGATGCGCCCGCCGCCATCGGTGGGCGGCTGCGCGTCGGTCCGGTCGTCGGTCTCCGGCGCGCTGTCCTGCAGCGCGTCCTCCGCCGGATCGGGAGCGGGCTCATGCGCCTGCTCCGGCGCGGGCAGGCGTGTCGCCCGCGGTGCGAGGGTGAGGACGGCAGCGATTTCGGCATCCTCCTCGGCGACCATGAGCCGGCCGGCCAGCGCGGCGGCGGCCCGGGCGGCCCGAACGGCGAGAATGACGGCGCGTTCGGACCTGACGCCCAGCGCCTCCCCGGTCCGCACCAGCGCCTCGACCATATCCGCGCCCACCACGACACCCGACAGCCGCGCCCGAGCTGCGGAGAGGTCCTGCCATCCCGGAACGGGCGGGACCAGCGTGCCGAAGACTGCGAGATCGACCCGCAGGCCAAGCCTCTCGACCAGGGCGGCCGGTGGTGGCGGATCGTCGTCGCAGCTCTCGTCGAGGGCGACCAGACCGAAGCGGCAGGCAGGCATGCCGATGAAGCCCTCGCGCGCCACGGCTGCGACGCCGCGGTCGAGGGCCGCCGACAGGATCGCCGCGATCTGCGGGTCGACGCGTTCGGC
This sequence comes from Phreatobacter sp., assembly GCA_019749835.1. Taxonomy (GTDB): domain Bacteria; phylum Pseudomonadota; class Alphaproteobacteria; order Rhizobiales; family Phreatobacteraceae; genus Phreatobacter. Next base: position 11,256 of record JAIEPJ010000191.1, read on the forward strand.
CGAGCGCAATTCGATGATGCCGCCGTCAGCGCCGGCGAGGAGGCCGCGCTCGCGGACGGGGCGACCGCTGGCAAGCGTGGCGGTGAGGTCGATGTCGCCGAGGAGCCGCCCGGCGCCGGCATGGGCGGGGATGCGGACCACCGGCGCTTCCGTCGCGAGGAAGGCGTGGAGGCGGGCCATCCAGGCGTCCCGGATCGCTCCTGCGGGCCCCTTCAGCCGCACACCGCCCAGCCCGTGCGGATCCACGGCCAGCAGCGCGGCGGCGGCGAGGGCCGCCGCGGCACGCGGGTCGCCCTGTCGGTCGTCGGCTGCGGACGTGCCGGTCATGCCGCCCAGGCCTCCGCGACGGCGCGTTCGACCCTGAGGCGCGAACCGGCATCGTCCATCGGATTGCGCCGGAGGCGATGGCGCAGAGCGAGCGGCGCGACCTGCCGCTGGTGGTTCGGCTGCACCGCCTCGGCGCCGGCCCGGGCCGCCACCGCCCGTGCGG
>JAIEPJ010000049.1 GCA_019749835.1 Phreatobacter sp.
AGGATGACATGGATTTCGGCCTGTCCGACAAGAAAGCCCTCGTTCTGGCCTCGAGCCGCGGTCTCGGCCTCGGCATCGCCGAGGCCCTCGCTGCAGAAGGGGCGACCGTCATGCTGGTCGGCCGCACCGCCGACCGCATCAAGGCCCATGCCGAGGCGATCACCGCCCGCGGCAAGGGCAAGGCCTATGGCATGGCCGCCGATCTCGGCGCCGACGGCGCCGTGGACGAGATCGTCGCCCTCGCCGAGAAGACCCTCGGCCAGATCGACATCCTCGTGAACAACACGGGCGGCCCGCCGGCCAAGCCCGCGACCGAGGTCGCCCCGGACGAATGGGCGAAGCTGTTCAAGGTGATGGTCGAGCCGGTCTTCCAGATCACCGCCAAGGTCCTCCCCGGCATGCGCGCCCGCAAGTGGGGCCGCATCCTCACGGTCGCCTCGTCGGGCGTCGAGAACCCGATCCCGAACCTCGCCCTGTCGAACGCCCTGCGCTCGACCATCGTCGGCTGGTCGAAGACGTTGTCGAACGAGGTCGCCAAGGACAATGTCACGGTCAACATGATCCTGCCGGGCCGCATCGCCACCGACCGGATCAAGGAGCTGGACGAGGCCAATTCGAAGCGCTCGGGCAAATCGATGGAGGATATCCAGGCCGCCTCGATCGCCACGATCCCCGCCGGCCGCCTCGGCACGGCAGCCGAATTCGGCGCCACCGCCGCCTTCCTCTGCTCGGACCAGGCCGCCTATATCACCGGCTCGAAGATCCGCGTCGACGGCGGCGCGACCAAGAACGTCTGATAACGCTACAGCGGTCTGCGGTTTCCCACTGCAGGCCGCCTTCACCTGCCCCCGCGTGGCCGGGCTCCGCTTCACCTCTCCCCGCCGGGGACAGGTGAAGCGGTGGCGCGGTCGCAACTGGCCGACCAAGGTTTGCTCGTTGCATCCTCGCAAACTTCGCTCGCGCCAGCCGCGGTCGCCCCGGGCGGCGTCCTGAGCTAGCCTTCAGGCATCGTTCTCCATCCCAGAGGAGTTCCGCGATGTCCTTTGCCCCGACCCCCGATCCGGCCCCCGGCGACAGGTTCGCCTGCGACGCCATCGACATGGTCATCGTGCCGCGCACCCACGACATCGGCGGCTTCACGGTGAGGCGCGCCCTGCCCTTCGTGAAGCGGCGGATGGTCGGCCCCTTCATCTTCTTCGACCATATGGGACCCGCCACCTTCAAGGACGGCGGCGGCATCGACGTGCGCCCGCATCCGCATATCGGCCTGTCGACCGTGACCTATCTGTTCGAGGGCGAGATCCAGCACCGCGACTCCCTCGGCACCTATCTGCCGGTACGGCCGGGCGAGGTGAACCTGATGACCGCCGGGCGCGGCATCGTCCATTCCGAGCGCACCGATCCGGCCCTGAAGGCGAGCGGCCACAGGCTGCACGGCATCCAGAGCTGGGTGGCGCTGCCGAAGACCCATGAAGAGACGGCGCCCGGCTTCGAACATGTCGCGGAACAGGCTCTTCCGGTCATCATCGGTGACGGCAAGACCGTCCGCGTCGTCATGGGCACGCTCTATGGCGCGACCTCTCCGGCGACCCAGCACTGGCCCACCATCTATGGCGACATCGCGCTGGAGGCCGGCGCGAAGCTGCCCGTCGATGCCGATACCGAGGAGCGCTGCCTCTATGTCGTCTCCGGCGAGATCGACCTGCAGGGCGACATTTTCCGCGAAGGGCAGCTTCTCGTGCTGCGCCCGGGCGACCGCATCACCCTGTCCGCCGTGACGCCGGCGCGGCTCATCCTGTGCGGGGGCGCGACCATGGACGGCCCCCGCCACATCTGGTGGAACTTCGTCTCCTCGTCGAAGGAGCGGCTCGACCAGGCCAAGGAGGACTGGAGACAGAAGCGCTTCGACACCGTGCCGGGAGACGAGGAGGAGTCCATCCCCCTGCCGACGTGAGGCGTCAGGCCTGGGCCCTTGCCTTCTCCTCGAACTGCAGGAAGGCCGTGTAGGCGTCGGCCGCATACATGAGCGAGGGTCCGCCGCCCATCTGGATGGCGACGCCGAGCACCTCGGCGACCTCCTGGCGGGTGGCGCCGAGCTTGACCAGCGCTTCGGCGTGATAGCCGAGGCAGCCGTCGCAGCGGGCCGCGACGCCGAGGGCCAGGGCGATGAATTCCTTGGTCTTCTTCGACACGGCGCCGTCCTTCATGGCGGCCTGGGTCAGGGTCGAGAAACCGGCCATGGTGTCGCCGGCCTCCTTGCGCAATTCGCGCAATCCGGCGGAAAGGTCCCGGGTGATCTCGGGATAGACCTTGGTCATGACTGAGGCTCCTTCTTCACATTCTCAATTTCGCATATAATCGCGAGCGTCGCTCCGGACAACGCGCCGATTGCAGGACACGGCTGCGCCATTCGGCCGCCCTCCCCCCGCTGCATTGCGCCGCCATGTCCGGTGGTGTACCCCTCGGGCCTTGCGAACCGCATTGATCCGTCCCGCCACTAGCCGGTGACACGAGTGACTGAACGCCCTGCCACGCCTCTGCTCGACACGATCCGCATCCCCGCCGATCTCCGCAAGCTCCCCGAACATCAGGTCAGGCAGGTCGCCGAAGAACTGCGTGCCGAAACCATTTCGGCCGTCTCGGTCACTGGCGGCCATCTGGGTGCCGGCCTCGGCGTCATCGAACTGACCACGGCGTTGCACTATGTCTTCGACACACCGCGTGACCGCATCATCTGGGACGTCGGCCACCAGGCCTATCCCCACAAGATCCTGACCGGGCGTCGCGACCGGATCCGTACCCTGCGCCAGGGCGGCGGCCTATCCGGCTTCACCCGTCGGTCCGAGAGCGAGTACGACCCGTTCGGCGCGGCCCATTCCTCCACCTCCATCTCGGCCGGGCTCGGCATGGCGGTGGCGCGCGATCTTTCGGGCGGGAAGAATGCCGTCATCGCGGTGATCGGCGACGGTGCCATGTCGGCGGGCATGGCCTATGAGGCGATGAACAATGCCGGGGCCCGGCAGGAGCGGCTGATCGTCATTCTCAACGACAACGACATGTCGATCGCCCCCCCGGTCGGGGCCATGTCGGCCTATCTCGCCCGTCTCGCCTCGGGCAAGACCTATCTGAAGCTGCGCGACATCGGCAAGCAGCTCACCAAGCGGCTCGGCCGGACGATCGACCGGACGGTGACACGCGCGGTGGAACATGCCCGCGGCTTCGTCACCGGCGGGACGCTGTTCGAGGAGCTCGGCTTCTACTATGTCGGCCCCATCGACGGCCACAACCTCGACCATCTGCTGCCGGTGCTGAAGAATGTCCGGGACGCCGATTTCGGCCCGATCCTCGTCCATGTCGTCACCCAGAAGGGCAAGGGCTATGGCCCCGCCGAGGAGACAGACGACAAGCTGCATGCCGTCGCCAAGTTCGATGTCGTCACCGGCGCCCAGGTGAAGGCCAAGGCCAATGCGCCGAGCTACACGAAGGTCTTCGGCGAGAGCCTGGTGAAAGAGGCGGCGAAGGACGGGAAGATCGTCGCAATCACCGCCGCGATGCCCTCGGGCACCGGCATCGACATCTTCGAGAAGGCCTATCCCGCCCGCACCTTCGATGTCGGCATCGCCGAGCAGCATGCGGTCACCTTTGCGGCCGGGCTCGCCACGGAGGGTTACAAGCCCTTCTGCGCCATCTATTCGACCTTCCTGCAGCGCGCCTATGACCAGGTCGTGCACGATGTCGCCATCCAGAACCTGCCGGTGCGATTCCCCATCGACCGCGCCGGGCTGGTGGGCGCGGACGGGGCCACCCATGCGGGCTCGTTCGACGTGGCCTATCTCGGCTGCCTGCCGAACATGACGATCATGGCCGCCGCCGACGAGGCCGAACTCGTCCATATGGTGGCGACCGCCGCGGTCCATGACGCGGGGCCGATCGCCTTCCGCTATCCGCGCGGCGAGGGCGTCGGCGTCGACCTCCCAGTGGAGGGTGTTCCGCTCGCCATCGGCAAGGGCCGCATCGTGCGTGAGGGCTCGCGCATCGCGCTGCTGTCCTTCGGCACCCGCCTCGCCGAATGCCTGAAGGCGGCCGAGGATCTCGGCGCACTCGGCCTGTCCACGACGGTGGCCGACGCCCGCTTCGCCAAGCCCCTCGACATCGACCTCGTCACCCGGCTGGCGCGCGAGCACGAGGTGCTGATCACCGTGGAGGAAGGCTCCATCGGCGGCTTCGGCTCCTTCGTGCTGCATGCGCTCGCCGATCGCGGCCTCCTGGACGGCGCCTGCCGCGTCCGCGCCATGGTCCTGCCGGATGTCTATCTCGACCACGACAAGCCCGAGGCCATGTATGCGCGCTGCGGGCTCGATGCGCGCGGCATCGTCGGCAAGGTCTTTGAAGCCCTGGGGCGTGAGTTCATCCCGGCCGAAACCGGAGCACTGAGGGCTTGAGCCCGCGCCGGCTGCGGGCCGACCTCCTGCTGGTCGAGCGCGGCTTCTTCGACAGCCGCGCCAAGGCGCAGGCGGCGATTGCGGCGGGACTCGTCAGTGCCGAGGGCCGGCCGGTGCGGAAGGCCTCCGAAGAGATCGCGTCCACGGCCGACATCACCGCCCAGGCACCGCATCCCTGGGTGTCGCGCGGCGGGATCAAGCTCGCCGCAGCACTCGCGACATTCTCCGTGAGGCCCGTCGGGAGGGTGTGCCTGGATGTTGGCTCCTCGACCGGCGGCTTCACCCACGTGCTTCTCTCCGAAGGCGCCGCAAGGATCATCGCTGTGGATACCGGCCGCGACCAGTTCCACACGTCGTTGCGCGGCGATCCGCGCGTCACGCTGATGGAGGCGACCGACATCCGGCGCCTGACGTCGTCGGACCTGCCGACCCCGCCTGATCTTGCCGTGATCGACGTCAGCTTCATCTCGCTCAGGCTTGTCCTGCCGGCCGTGACGGCCCTGCTCGCGCCGGAGGCCGAGTTCATCGCACTGGTGAAGCCGCAGTTCGAGGTTGGCCGAGGCCATGTCGGCAAGAACGGTATCGTCACGGATGTCGTCGCCCGGGATAGCGCAGTCGCCGGCATCAGGGCTGAGGCCGAGCGCATGGGCTGGCGCATCGGCGGCCTCGTCGACAGCCCAATCGCCGGCGGCGACGGCAATCGCGAGTTTCTGATACACGGGGCGAGGCCTTGAGCTGCCGTCAGCCCGCACTTCTGCCGTGCAGGGAGGCAAAGATCGGAAACCCATGACCACCCGCCTCACCATCTCCCATGTCGGCCATCGCGGCGACGGCGTCGCCGACGGGCGCTTCGTCCCCTTCACCCTGCCGGGTGAGGTGGTGGAGGTGGAGGGCGTCGCGGAGCGCGTCGTCCCGTCGCGCATCGTCACGGCCAGCCCCGAGCGGGTTGCGCCACCCTGCCCGCATTTCGGCACCTGCGGCGGCTGCGCCCTGCAGCATTGGGCCCGGGCGCCCTATCTCGCCTGGAAGCGCGACCTGGTCGTCGCGACCCTGGCCCAGCACGGGCTGCACCCGGAGGTGGCGCCCACCATCGACGCCGAGGGCGCAGGACGGCGGCGCGTCACGCTCCACGCCCGGCGCGGCACGGGAACGCGGCTCGATGTCGGCTTCGCCGCCGCCCGCAGCCACGCCATCGTCGCCATCGAGGCCTGCCCGCTCCTCGCCTCTTCGCTCGACAAGGCTCTTCCCGCGGCGCGGCTCGTGGCGCGCGCGCTGGAGGGCGTCGGCAAGCCGATCGACCTGCAGGTCACCGCGACGCTGCAGGGGCTCGACATGGACATGCGCGGTCCCGGCAAGCTCGGCGAGAAGGACAGGCTGCGCCTGATCGAAGCGGCCAATGCCGTCCCCCTTGCCCGCCTCACCAATCACGGTGACCTCGTGATGCAGCGCGAGCCGCCGAGCATCATGATCGACGGCCACCGGGTGCCGCTGCCGCCCGCCGCTTTCCTGCAAGCGACGGAAGCCGGGGAAGAGGCACTGGTTCAGCTGGTGATCGCGGGGGTCGGCAAGGCGAAATCCGTGGCCGATCTCTTCTGCGGCGTCGGCCCCTTCGCCCTCAGGCTGGCGCGTCAGGCCAAGGTGCGGGCGGTGGATGCCGACGCGGGCGCCATCGCCGCCCTGGCCCAGGCCGTGCGCATGGCCTCAGGGCTGAAGCCGATCCACGCGGAGACCCGGGATCTTTTCCGCCGGCCGCTGATGGCTGCCGACCTCAAGGGTCTCGACGCGGTGGTCTTCGACCCGCCGCGGGCCGGTGCGGAAACGCAGGCCACCATCCTCGCCAAGGCCGATATCGGCCGGATCGTCGCCGTCTCGTGCAACGCCGCGAGCTTCGCGCGCGACGCCTGCCTCCTCGCCGCGGGGGGCTGGAAGCTCGGCACGGTGACCCCGGTCGACCAGTTCACCTGGTCGGCGCATGTGGAACTGGTGGCGACGTTTACCCGGTGAGGATCAGCCGCGCGGCGCGGCGGCGCGGGCGAGACGGTCGCGGATCGCCTCGCCGAGCCCTTCCGCCGGGATCGGCATGACGGCGATGCGCCGGGTGCCCGACGCGTCGAGCCGGCGCAGGTGGCGGAAAAGGTTGGCGGCGGCCTCGGCGAGATCGCCCGTCGGCGACAGGTTGAGGACATCAGCCGCGACGGACGGGGCCTCGGGCCCGAAGGCAAGCAGCGCCTCCCCGGGCTCGATGCCGGTGGCGTCGAGCCGGATCGCCGCCTTGGGGGCATAGTGAGAGGCCAGCATGCCCGGCGCGATGGTCGCCTCCCCCGCGGCGGATGCGAGAGGCCGACCAATCACCGCCTCCACCGCGTCGCGCGGCACGCCGCCGGGCCGCAGCAGGACCGGCGGGCCGTCGAGGCAGGCGATGATCGTCGATTCGACGCCGACATCGGTCGCGCCGCCATCCACCACGGCGTCGATCCGGCCTTCGAGATCGGCGAGGACATGGGCGGCGGTGGTCGGGCTGACATGGCCTGAAAGATTGGCCGAGGGCGCAGCGATGGGCCGACCGGCGGCGGCCAGCAGCGCCATGGCCACCGGGTGACTCGGCACGCGCAGGCCGAGCGTGTCGAGGCCGGCGCGGGCGAGATCCGCGATCGCCTCGCCCGGCGCGACCGGCACGACCAGCGTCAGCGGACCTGGCCAGAAGGCGCGGGCGAGCGCCAGGGCGTCGGCGTTGAACTGGCCAAGGGCGAGCGCCGCCTCGGTCGTCGCCATATGGGCGATGAGGGGGTTGAAGCTCGGCCGCCCCTTGGCCTCGTAGATGGCGGCAACCGCGCGGCCGTCGGTGGCGTCGGCCCCGAGTCCGTAAACGGTCTCGGTCGGGAAGGCGACCAGCCGACCGGCGCGCAGGAGACGGCCGGCTTCGGCGATGCCGGCAGCGTCGGGGGCGAGGCGCAGGGTCGAAAGGGTCGTCATGGCCAGCGCTTAGCACGGCGGGACGGGAAACTCATCTCCCGCGATCCCGCCGCGGGCCGTCCATGGGCTGGGCCCCATCCGTCAGGGCTGCCGGGGAGGCACCCCCGGACGGTCCGCGAACCGACGGTCAATCATGCGTTTGGCGTCCTTGTCGCTGGGCCATGTCAGACCTAGAACCAAAGTCGTACGGAGATTGCCCATGACCTATCGCGCGCCCGTGACCGACATGCTCGCCACGCTGAAGCACGTGGTCGGCCTCGAACAAGCCCTGGCGAGCGGCCTCTACGGGGATCTCACCGTCGCCGACATCGCGGCCATCCTCGAGGAGGCCGGAAAATTCGCCACCGAGCGCATCGCCCCGCTGAACAAGCTCGGCGACCGCCACGGGACCCCGTTCAAAGACGGCGTCGTGACCATGCCGCCCGGCTGGAAGGACGTCTATGGCGACTGGGCCGCTGCCGGCTGGAACGGGTTGATGGCCGCCGATGCCTATGGCGGGCAGGGCCTGCCCTGCGTCATCAACTCGGCCTGTATCGAGATGTGGAATGCTGCCTCGGGCGCCTTCGGCCTCGGCCCGCTGCTCACCCAGGGCGCCATCGAGGCGATCACGGCCCATGCCTCCGACGCGCTGAAGGCGAAATACCTGCCGAAGATGGTGTCGGGCGAATGGACCGGCACGATGAACCTGACCGAGCCCTCGGCCGGCTCCGACCTGTCGGGCCTCAGGACCCGCGCCGAGCGCGCCGGTGACGGCACCTACCGCATCACCGGCTCGAAGATCTACATCACCTATGGCGAGCACGACCTGACCGAGAACATCATCCACCTCGTGCTGGCCCGCCTTCCCGATGCACCGCCCGGCACCAAGGGCATCTCGCTGTTCCTCGTGCCGAAAATCCTTGTCAACGACGACGGCACGCTCGGGGCGCGCAACGACGTGCGCTGCCATTCCATCGAGCACAAGCTCGGCGTCCACGGCTCGCCGACCTGCACCATGGTCTATGGCGATGCGGGCGGCGCCATCGGCTGGCTGGTGGGCGAGGAGAACCGCGGCCTGATGGCGATGTTCACGATGATGAACAATGCCCGCCTCGCCGTCGCCCTGCAGGGCGTCTCCATCGCCGAGCGGGCGACGCAGCAGGCGGTCGCCTATGCAATGGAGCGCCGTCAGGGCAAGGCGCCTGGCGCCAAGGGCGAAGGCATCAGCGCGATCATCGAACACCCGGACGTCAAGCGCATGCTGGCGACCATGCGCGCCTCGACGCGGGCGGCACGGGCGATCTGCTACATGCTGGCGGCGGAGATCGACCGCGCCCATCTCGGCGCCAGCGAAGCCGAGCGCAAGGCCGGCAACGCCCGCGCCTCGCTGCTCACCCCGATCGCCAAGGCCTATGCCACCGACATCGGCAACGAGGTCGCCTCGCTCGGCGTGCAGGTGCATGGCGGCATGGGCTTCGTCGAGGAGACGGGCGCCGCCCAGCACATGCGCGACGCACGCATCTACGCCATCTACGAGGGCACCAACGGCATCCAGGCGATCGACCTCGTCACCCGCAAGATCGGCATCGACGGCGGCGGGCTCGTCGCGGCCGAGATCGCCCGCATGCGCCATGTCATCGCCGAGGTGAAGGGCTCCAACGCCACCGGTTTCGGCCAGACCGCGGTGCGGCTCGGCGCGGCGGTCGACGCGCTGGAGACCGCGACGCAGCACCTGCTGGTGGCGCTGGCCTCCGACCCCGCCGATGCGCAGGCGGGTGCCACGCCCTATGCGCGGCTGTTCGGCCTGGCGCTGGGCGGAACCTCGCTCGCCGAGAAGGCCCTGCGGTTGCGTGGCAACGGGGCCTCGGATACCGAAAGCGCCGAGGCCCTGGGCCTCGCCCGCTTCTTCGCCGAGAATCTCGCCACGGCGGCGCCCGGGCTCGGCGCCTCCATCGTCACCGGCGGTCATTCGATCACCGATCTCGACATTCCGCTCGCGAGCTGAGGACCCCTCCATGGACGGCATCTCTGGGCAGGCCGGCACCGACCACGTCACCGTCACCCGCCACGACAAGGGCGTGGTCCTCGTGCGCATGAACCGGTTCGACAAGAAGAACGCGCTGACCGGCGCCATGTACGACACGATGCGCGGCGTCATCGAGAATGCAGCCGCCGAAGGCACCCGCGCCGTCGTCTTCGCCGGCGGCCCCGGCGTCTTCACCTCCGGCAACGACATCGCCGACTTCATGCAGCGCTCGGCGGGCGGGGCTTCCGCCGGCTCGCCGGCGGGCGATTTCATCAAGGCGCTGGCGACCGTCGAGGTGCCTATGATCGCCGCGGTGGACGGTCTCGCCATCGGCATCGGCACCACCATGGTGCTGCACATGGACCTCGCCTATGCCAGCCCGGCAGCGATGTTCCGCATGCCTTTCGTCGATCTCGGCCTGGTGCCGGAGGCCGCCTCCTCGCTGCTCCTTCCGCGGCTCGCCGGCATGAAGAAGGCAACCGAATATCTCATGCTGGCCGAGGCCTTCGGGGCGCAGGAGGCCGAGGCCATGGGCCTCGTCAATGCCGTGGTTCCGTCGGCGGAGATCGAGGCGAAGGCCCTCGCTGTCGCGACGAAACTGGCCTCAAAGCCGCCGATCGCCCTCGCCCATACGCGCCGTCTCATGCGCAAGGGGGCGGAGGAGGTGCGCGCCAGGATGGACGAGGAAGGCGCGCTCTTCGCCGAACTCCTCAAGGGCGACGAGGCGCGGCAGGCCTTCATGGCCTTCATGACGCGGAAGTAGGACGCCCGCGGAGGCCCGGCCATCGGTCCGGGCCTGGCCGAGCTCGGCCCGGCGTTCTGCCGCCCTTCCCCATCGCCTGGCGGCGGTTCCGGAACCCTGGCCCGCGGACGTTTCGCCGCAGGGCCGGACGGCTCTGCACGCAGGGCGCGCGGCCGTCGTCGCTTGCAGCCCTGCCGATCAGCAGCCTATTTTCCGCTGGGATCATTCCGGCTTGTCCGCCGCGCGCGGCTGCGACGGGATGTTCCGGCGGGGCTGACCCTTCGCCGATCGTCTTGAATGAGACGGGCCATCGCGGCCCCGTTGCGGAGAGCATTTGTGAACAGACGCATTGTGACGACCCTGCTGGCGACCTTGGCGGCTCTGGCCCCGCTGGGGGCTCAGGCCCAGACCCGCTTCCCCGAACGGCCTCTCCAGATCATCGCGCCCTTTGCCGCCGGCGGGGCCGCCGATGTGCTGAGCCGTTTTCTCGGCCGGGCCCTCGAGAGCCAGCTCGGCCAGCCGGTCATCGTCATGAACCGGCCGGGCGCGGGCACCGTCATCGGCGTCCAGGCGCTGCTTCAGGCCCCGAAGGACGGCTATACCCTCCTGCTCAGCTCGAACTCGACCTTCACCCTCAATCCGGCGATCATGCCGAACCTTCCCTATGTGGCGACCCGCGATTTCGAGCCTCTCGCCCAGGTCGCGACCGCCCATCTCGTTCTCCTGACCTATGCCGACCATCCGATCAGGGATGTGCCGGCCCTGGTCGCGGCGGCCAAGGCGGAGCCGGACAAGCTGACGCTGGCATCGTTCGGGACGGGGACCGTGTCGCATTTCGCCGGCGAGTGGTTCAAGTCGGTCGCCGGCATCCGCATGGTCCATGTCCCCTACCGGGGCAGCGGGCCGGCCATGAACGATCTCGTCGGCAAGCACGTCCCCTTCCTCGTCGACACGGTGGTGGCGGCGCGGCCGCAGATCGAGTCGGGCAGGGTCCGCGCCCTCGCCGTGACCTCGGCGACGCGGTCGCCGATGATGCCGGACGTGCCGACCCTCCAGGAGCTCGGCTTTGCCGGGATCGACCTTTCCTCCTGGGTCGCCGTGGTGACGGCGAGTGGCATTCCCGCCGACGCGCGGGCGAAGCTCAGCGAGGCCCTGGCGGCCGTGATGCGCGATCCGGCGGCCCAGGCCGAAATGCGGAAGTCGGGCTTCGAACCGGTTTACCGCCTCATTCCGGACTGGCCTGCCGAGATCTCCAGGGAAATCGAGCAGATGAAGGCCATCGCGGCAGCGGCCAATATCCGTCCGGAATGACGGCGGCGGCTCCCGGTAACGGGAGCCGAGAGGCCGGTCAGCCCTCCAGCATCTCGGTCGAAACGATCTCGATGCCGAATCCGCCGAGCCCGACATAGTGGCGGGTCTTGGAGGCCAGCAGCCGGATGCGGTTGGCACCGAGATCCCGGAGGATCTGCGCGCCGAGGCCGATCTCGCGCCACTGGTCGTCGCGCATCTTCGCCGAGCCGTGGCTCTCGTGGATGTCGGCTGCGGGCGCCGTGGCCGCCAGCGACTGCGCGGGAACGCCGGCCGTTCCGTCGCG
>JAIEPJ010000241.1 GCA_019749835.1 Phreatobacter sp.
AGGCTGCCGTGTCGCGGTGCTCCAGGGCCGCGCCCATACCTATGAGAGCGGCGACCCCCGCGTCATGAAGCCGGTGATCGACACGCTCGCGGCGCTCTCCATCCCCCGCCTGCTCGTCACCAATGCCGCGGGATCGCTCAAGCCCGACATGCTCCCCGGGTCGATCATGGCGATCGAAGACCACATCGCCCTGTTCGGGCCCAACCCGCTCATCGGACTGACCGGCGACGACCGGTTCGTACCGATGAACGGCGCCTATGACCCAACCCTCCGCAAGGCGATCGCTGGCGGCGCCGCGCGTCGGCATGTCGCGCTCTTCGAAGGCGTCTATGCCTGGGTGACCGGCCCGAGCTTCGAGACACCGGCCGAGATCCGCGCCCTGCGGACCCTCGGTGCCGATGCCGTCGGCATGTCGACCGTTCCCGAGGTCATCCTCGCCCGCCATGCCGGGATCGCCGTGGCCGGCCTCTCGATGATCACCAATCTCGCCGCCGGCCTCGCGCCGGATGCCCCCTCCCATGCCGAGACCAAGGCCGTCGCGGCTGCCGGCGCTGCCGCCATGGAGGCGGTCATCCGCGGCTTCCTCGTGGAGATCGGCCGGACCGGGACCCGCCATGACTGACGCGACCCTCGCCCGCCGCGCCATCGGGCTCCTCGATCTCACCGACCTGTCGAACGGCCTCGACGAGGCGGGCGTCGAGCGGCTCTGCGCCCGCGCTGTGACACCGCTCGGGCCGGTCGCAGCCGTCTGCCTCTGGGCCGGTTTCGTGCCGCAGGCGCGCCGTCTGCTCAAGGGCACGCCGGTCCGCATCGCCACGGTGGTCAATTTTCCGGCCGGTGAGGACGACGTGATGCGCGTCGCCGACGAGGCCCGCTGGGCCCTGCTCGACGGCGCCGACGAGATCGACGTCGTCCTGCCCTGGCGGGCGCTGATGGCTGGCCGCCACGAGGTGGTGGGCGCCCTGCTCGGCGCCGTCCGGGCGGTGGTGCCGCAGGGCCGCACCCTCAAGACCATCCTGGAGACAGGCGAGTTGCAGAGGCCGGAGCTCATCCGCGCCGCCGCGCGCATCGCCATCGGCACCGGCGCAGATTTCATCAAGACCTCCACCGGCAAGACTGCCGTCTCCGCGACGCCTGAGGCGGTGCGCCTGATGCTCGAGGAAATCCGCGCCTCCGGCCGCACGGTCGGCATCAAGCCCTCGGGCGGCATCCGGACGGTCGCGGATGCCGGCACCTATCTCGCCCTCGGCGATGAGGTCATGGGGATTGGCTGGGCGAGTCCGGCGACCTTCCGCTTCGGGGCCTCCGGCCTGCTCGACCAGCTCCTTGCCGCAGGAAAGGCCGCCCCATGAGCGACCGACGCTCCGCCTTCATCCCGCAGGAAATCATCCGGGCCAAGCGCGACGGCGCGACGCTCGGCGACGGCAACATCGCCGCCTTCGTCGGCGGCATCGGCGCCGGGACCGTCACCGAGGCCCAGGTCGCCGCCTTCTGCATGGCCACCTTCTTCCGCGGCATGACCATGGACGAACGCGTGGCGCTCACCCGGGCCATGACCGCCTCGGGGCGCACCCTGTCGTGGCGCGACCTCGACCTCCCGGGCCCGGTCCTCGACAAGCACTCCACCGGCGGGGTCGGCGATACGGTCTCCCTCATGCTCGCCCCGATGGTGGCGGCGGCCGGCGGCTTCGTGCCGATGATCTCCGGCCGCGGCCTCGGCCATACCGGCGGCACGCTGGACAAGCTGGAATCGATCCCCGGCTATGACGCGACGCCGGCCCATGATCTCTTCCGTCGCACGGTGCGGGAGGTCGGCTGCGCCATCATCGGCCAGACCGCCGATCTCGCCCCCGCCGACAAGGTCATCTACGGCGTGCGCGACGTCACCGCGACGGTAGAGTCTGTGCCGCTCATCACCGCCTCCATCCTGTCGAAGAAGCTCGCCGCCGGCCTCGACGGTCTCGTCATGGACGTGAAGACGGGATCGGGCGCCTTCATGCCGGATTTCGGCGGCTCCCGCGACCTCGCCGAATCCATCGCCGCCGTAGCCTCTGGTGCCGGCCTGCCGACGGTCGCCCTGGTCACGCCCATGGACCAGCCACTGGGTCCTGCCGCCGGCAATGCGCTCGAGGTCCGGATCGCCATCGAACATCTCGCCGGCGGCCACCGCGTCTCGCGCCTGCATGGCGTCACCCTGGCGCTGGCCGCCGAACTCCTGGTCCTCGGCAAGCTCGCACCCGATCTGGACACCGCCCTGGGCAAGCTCGAACGCGTCCTCGCCAATGGCCGCGCCGCCGAGATCTTCCAGCGCATGGTCTCAAGCCTCGGCGGCCCCCATGACCTCGTCGAACACCCCGACAAGCACCTGCCGCGCGCGCCCCTGGTGCGGCCGGTTCCGGCTCGGGCTCCGGGCACGGTGCTGGCCATCGACACCCGGCGGATCGGCCTGGCCGTCGTTGCCCTCGGCGGTGGTCGCACCCGTTCCGCCGATCCGGTCGACCATGCGGTCGGCCTGACCGGCCTCGTCGCCCTCGGCGACAGCCTCGCGCCCGGCCAGCCGCTGGCGCTGATCCACGGCCGCGACGAGGCGACCATGGCCGCAGCCGCTGCCATGATCGCCGACGCCATCACCCTCGGCGAGGGCGGCGCTGCCGTCGGCGCCCTCGTCCAGGCGCGGATCACGGGCTGAACCATGGCCCGCGCCCTGATCCTCGTCCTCGATTCCGTCGGCATCGGCGCCAGCACGGATGCCGACGACTACGGCGATGCGGGTGCCGACACGCTGGGGCATGTGGCGGAGTGGTTCGCGGAAAGGGACCTGCCCTTCGCGCTGCCCAACCTCGACCGTCTCGGTATCGGCGCGGCTTTGCGCGCCTCGACCGGCCGCCTGCCGCCCGGTCTTTCTGCAGACGAACCCATCGCCGGGCGCTGGGGCTTCGCCGTGGAGACGTCGAAGGGCAAGGACACGCCTTCGGGCCATTGGGAGATCGCCGGCCTGCCGGTGCCTTTCGACTGGGGCTATTTCCCTCACACGGTCCCGTGCTTCCCGCGGGATCTGACGGACGCCCTGATCCGGGAGGGAGGCCTTCCCGGCATTCTCGGCGACTGCCATGCCTCCGGCACCGAAATCATCGCCCGGCTCGGCGCCGAGCACATCGCCGGCGGCAAGCCGATCCTCTACACCTCCGCCGACTCGGTCCTGCAGATCGCCGCCCACGAGGGGTCGTTCGGGCTCGACCGGCTCTATGGGCTCTGCGTCATCGCCCGCCGGCTTTGCGACCCGCTCGGCATCGGCCGCGTCATCGCCCGGCCCTTCACCGGCACCGACCCGTCAAGCTTCGTGCGCACCGGCAACCGCCGCGACTATGCCGTGCCGCCGCCCGCTCCGACCGTCCTGCAGGTCGCCTCGCAGGCCGGGCGGCAGGTGATCACGGTCGGCAAGATCGGCGACATCTTCGCCCATGTCGGCACCGGCGAGGTCTTGAAGGCCGCCGGCAATGCGGCGCTGGGCGAGCGCACGCTCGAAGGGCTCGGGCGCCTCGCCGATGGCGGCCTGCTGATGGCCAATTTCATCGATTTCGATTCGCTCTATGGCCATCGCCGCGACCCCGAGGGCTACGGCCGCGCGCTGATGGCCTTCGACACCTGGCTGCCCGCGCTGACCGCTGCGCTCCAGCCCGGCGACCTCTGCATCCTCACCGCCGATCACGGCTGCGACCCGACTTATCCCGGCACCGACCACACCCGCGAGCACGTGCCGGTCCTCGCCTTCGGCCCCGGCCAGGCTACAGGTCCGATCGGCCGGCGCGAGACGTTCGCCGATATCGCAGCGACGGTGGCGGCCCATCTCGGCCTCCCCTGGGCGGGCGCCGGCCGGACCTTGTGAGCCCTAGCGCAACAAGCCCCCTTGTCGCGCGTTGAGGGGCGTGTATCACAGCAACCGACTCTCCGGGGCATTCCGCCTCCCCGCAAAGGCCGTCGCATGTCGCTCCTCCATGTCTATTGGCGCGTCCTCAGGCAGCTCGGCCCGGAGACGCGGCTGGGCCTGACGCTGCTCGCCTGCAACGTCGTCCTCGCCTGCATCATGTTTGCCGAGCCCATCCTGTTCGGCCGCATCATCGACACCCTGTCGGCGGCCCAGGCGCGCGGACGCACCGTGACCTGGAGCGAGATCCTGCCGCTGGTGCTGGCCTGGGTCACCTTTGGCCTCTTCACCATCGCCGCCGGCGTCCTCGTCGCGCTCCATGCCGACCGCATGTCGCACCGCCGACGCCTCGCCTTCATGCAGCACTTCTTCGAACACGTGCTGAACCTGCCGCTCAGCTACCATTCGGGAGCCCATTCCGGCCGCCTGCTCAAGCAGATGCTGGAAGGCTCCAACGCCATGGCCTGGCTGCTGCTGTCCTTCCTGCGCGAGCATTGCGCCTCGCTCATCGCACTGGTCATCCTGGTGCCGGTCTCGCTCTGGGTGAACTGGCGGCTCGGCAGCCTGCTGGTGGTGATGGTCTTCTTCTTCTTCTTCCTGACGAGCTGGGTGCTGCGCAAGACGGAGACCTTCAAGGGAAGGTGCAGGAATACCACAACGCCCTGGCCGAACGGGCCACCGATGCCCTCGGCAACGTCCCGGTGATCCAGTCCTTCACCCGCATCGAGGCCGAGGTCCGCGCCATGCGCTCGACCATCGACGCCCTGCTCGCCGCCCAGATCCCTGTCCTGTCCTGGTGGGCGATTGCCGCCGTCGCATCCCGTGCCTCGGCGACCCTGACGGTGCTCTCGATCTTCCTGGTCGGCACCTGGCTGCACATCAACGGCCTCGCCTCCATCGGCGAGATCGTCACCTTCATGGGCTTCGCCACCATGCTGATCGGCCGCCTCGAGGCGCTCGTCGGCTTCATCAATTCGGTCTTCCTCGAAGGCCCGAAGATCCAGGACTTCTTCCGCGTCGTCGACACCCTGCCGCAGGTCCACGATCGGGCGAATGCGCTCGACATCGGTCAGGTCAAGGGGACCGTCGCCTTCGAGAACGTGTCCTTCTCCTATGACGGCAAGCGCACAGCGGTGGCCGACCTGTCCTTCGTCGCCCATCCCGGAGACACGATCGCGCTGGTCGGCTCGACCGGGTCGGGCAAGTCGACGACGCTGTCGCTGCTGCACCGGGTCTTCGACCCGCAATCGGGGCGCGTCCTCATCGACGGACACGACATCCGCGACGTCAGCCTTGTGTCGCTGCGGCGGAATATCGGCGTCGTGTTCCAGGAGCCCATGCTGTTCGCACGCACGATCAAGGAAAACCTGCAGGTCGGGCGCCCCGAGGCGACCGACGAGGAGATCTGGCAGGCCTGCGAGCGGGCCCAGGCGATGGACTTCCTCAGGCGTCAGCCGGACGGCCTCGACACCGAGGTGGCCGAGCGCGGCCGCTCGCTCTCCGGCGGCGAGAGGCAGCGCCTGTCCATCGCGCGGGCCCTGTTGAAGGACCCGCCCGTCCTCATCCTCGACGAGGCGACCTCCGCCCTCGACGCCACCACCGAGCAGAAGCTACAGCTGGCGCTGGAAGAGGTGATGAAGGGGCGTACCACCTTCGTCATCGCCCACCGCCTCGCCACCATCCGGCACGCCTCGCGCATCCTCGTCTTCGACCAGGGACGGGTCGTCGAGAGCGGCTCCTTCGAGGAGCTGGTGGCCCAGGGCGGCATCTTCGCCGCCCTCGCCAAGGCCCAGTTCATGTCGGGCGCCGAGGACATGCCTGCAGCAAAGCCGATCACGTCGGCTTAGCCCCCGCGCCCGCACAGATCCTCACGGCGTGCGGGCGGCGCCGATCACACGAAGCTCAGCCGCATCGGCTGAACGGCGATCCCCTCGACCTGCGTCGACCAGGTCTCGCCCACCGCAATGGGAAAGGCGCGCGTCACCGTGCCCGTGGTGATGATCTCGCCCGCAGCAATGGGGCTCGCCTCGCGATCGGCGGCGAGCACGCCGGCCAGGTGACGGACTGCCGAAAGCGGCCCGTCCAGGACATTGGCCGCAATGCCGCGATCCACCATCTCGCCGTCCCGGTAAAGGGTCACGGCAAACCCGGTCAGGGCGGCCATCCAGGCGTCGGAATCGCCGTCGACTGGCGTGCGCGGGCCGCAGTGGAGCGCGCCGTGGAGGCCGAAGGCCGCCTGGCAATCGGCGCCCTGGAACACCCAGCCCGGAAACAGCGACTGGACGATCTCGAAGCCGTGGGCCACCCAGTCGACACAGGCGAGGATTGCCCGCTCGTCCATCTGCGCCGTCACTGGCGCCTTGAAGCCGAGCACGATCTCCGGTTCGATCCGCGGCTCAACGAGATGGCGGATGGAGGCGCGCGCAGGTCCGGCCACATCGTGGAAGGTCGTGTCGTAGACCGGCCCCCAGATCGGGGAATAGACGCCATATTCCTCCCAGATTGTGCGGTTCGTGAAGCCGATCTTGCGGCCAATGATGGACTCGCCGGCAGCAACCCTTCGGCGCGCCACCTCATGGCCGACCCGCTCGCCGTCGGCGACGACAAAGGTCGGCTCGAGGCGCGTCAGGGGTGTGATCTGCCGGCCGGTACGATAGGCGGCGAGCACCTCGTCCGCGAACATCCGGGTCTGGGAGGAACACAGGGACATGACAGGATCCTGGCAAGGCTGGAGGCAAGAAAAACCCCGGCACGCAGGCCGGGGTTCTGAATAGGCAGGTGGGTGCCGGCGGGCCTCAGCGCGTTGGCGTCGCCGGAGCGGGAGCTGCAGGTGCACCCGGGGTCGGGGCCGCAGCCGCACGCTGGCTCGGCGGGAAGGCCGGGTCCGTCGCGGTGCCGCGCAGCAATTCCAGCGCACGACCGATCTGGGCGTCGTCCTTCTGGTCCGGCGGCACATAGACCGAGGAGGCCGAGCGCTCTTCGGCGCCATCAGCATTGTTGCGCAGATGGCCGCGCAGGCCCGCCTCGCCGCGGTTCTCCTGCAGGCGGGCGCGCATCGCCTCCGGCACCGGCTGCTCGAGCACGATGTCGGGGTCGATGCCGCGCGCCTGGATCGAGCGTCCGGACGGCGTGTAGTAGCGGGCCGTCGTCAGCCTGAGAGCGCCCTGGCTGCCGAGCGGGATGATCGTCTGCACCGATCCCTTGCCGAAGGAGCGCGTCCCGAGCACAGCGGCCCGCTTGTGGTCCTGCAGCGCGCCGGCGACGATCTCGGAGGCGGAGGCCGAGCCGCCGTTGATCAGCACGATGATCGGCTTGCCGGCGGTCAGATCACCGGCGCGGGCGTTCCAGCGCTGGGTCTCTTCGGCGTTGCGGCCGCGGGTCGAGACGATCTCGCCGCGCTCCATGAAGGCGTCGGAGACGGAGACGGACTGGTCGAGCAGGCCGCCGGGATTGTTGCGCATGTCGAGGATATAGCCGCGCAGCTTGTCAGCGGGCACCTTGGCCTTGATGTCCTCGATCGCCCGGCGCAGATTTTCCGTCGTCTGCTCGTTGAACTGGGTGATGCGGACATAGCCGACATCGTCGCCGATCACCTGATGGCGCACAGCGCGGATGACAATGCGGTCGCGGGTGATCTCGATGTCGCGCGGCTGGGCGCCGGTGCGGGTGACGCGGATGGTGATCTTCGAGCCCACCGGGCCGCGCATCTTCTCCACCGCCTGTTGCAGGGTCAGGCCCTGGATCGGCTCGTTGTCGATATGGGTGATGATATCGTTGGCCAGGATTCCCGCCTTGGAGGCCGGCGTGTCGTCGATCGGCGAGACGACCTTGATGAGGCCCTCTTCCTGCGTCACCTCGATGCCGAGGCCGCCGAACTCACCGCGCGTCTGGACCTGCATGTCGCGGAAGTTGCGGGCATCCATGAAGCTCGAATGCGGATCGAGCCCGGTCAGCATGCCGTTGATGGCCGTTTCGATCAGCTTGGCGTCGTCCGGCTTCTCCACATAGTCGGTGCGCACGCGCTCGAAAATGTCGCCGAACAGGTTGATATGCCGATAGGTGTCGGAGGCCGCGGCATTGGCGGTCATCCCGAGGATCGCCCGGGGCTGCGTGACCGCGACGGTGGCCAGCGCGCCCATGGCGGCGCCGGCGAGGAGGATCGAAGCTCTGCGCATCATCCGCGAACCCTTTCAGTGGCCTGCACGCCGGGTGTCCTTGTGGTCCACCAGGGCGCTGGGTCGACACTCGACCCGTCTTTCCGGAACTCGACGTAGAGAACGGGCTGTGAAGAGCCCGTCGTCACCGCGGAGGCTGGCGGCGGGGCGTGGCCCATCACACCGACCGGCTCCCCCGCCAGAACGAACTGTCCAAGATCGACCGTGATCCTGTCCATACCGGCAAGGACCAGATGATACCCGCCGCCGGCGTTCAGGATCAAGAGTTGCCCATAGGTTCTGAACGGACCGGAATAGACCACCCAGCCATCGGCGGGCGCTGTGACCGAGGCCCCCGGCCGCGTCGCCATGGACAGGCCGCGCTCGGCGCCGCCGAGCCCGTCGGGATCGCCGAACTCACGGAGCTTGACACCCAGAACCGGCAGCGACAGGGCACCCTTGGCCTGTTCGAAGGGCATGGCGGGGTTCATCCGCGCCGCATTCTGCAGCGCCGCCATCTGCTGACGCCGGTCGAGAACCGCCGGGCCGCGGGCAACCGAGGTGGTGCGGGCAGCGTCCGCGGCGCGGTGCGCGGCGGCGATCTCCGTCTCCATCCGTCCTATCAAATGTTCGAGATCGGCGGCCTGGCGGGCGAGGGTCGCGGCCCGCGCCCGTTCCGCCTGCAGCGACTGCTCGCCAGCGGCGACCTGGCCGCGGCGCGCGTCGGCGAGGGCGTCGAGGCGGACGCGTTCCTCGCGCAGCGTCACCGCTTCGCGGCGCAGGTGATCGCGCTCGGTGGCGATGCGGCTGCGCAGGGTCGACAGTTCCTCAAGGTCGCGCGCCAGAACCGTCACGGCCTCGCGCATGTCCGGCACGAGCGTGCCAAGCAGCATGGCGGTGCGCACGCTCTTCAGCACGTCGTCCGGGCCGACCAGCATGGCCGGCGGCGGACGGCGACCCATGCGCTGCAGGGAAGCGAGAACCTCGGCGATCAGCTGTCGCCTGTCATAGAGCGACTGGCGCACCGTGAGCTGGCGTGCATCGAGGACGACGAGATTGTCCTCGATGGCGGCCATGCGCACCTCGCCGGCGCGGACCCGGGTTGCGGTGTCGATGCTGGAGCGCACCAGCGCCGCCCGGTCGTTGCGCAGGGCGGTCACCTCGGCCTCGACGCGCGCACGCTCGGCCTGGTTGCGCGCAATGTCCGCCTGGATCGCATCGAGTTCACGCTGGCGCTCGCGGCGCTCGGCATCCGCCCGCTCGGCCGGCGTCGCGGGCTCGGCGAGAGCCGGCGCGGCGGGAACGAGGGTGAGGGCGGCGGCAAGAAGAAGGTGCCTGGACAGCATCGGTCCCGAATCAGCAGGCGGCGGGGGAAGGGCCAATGCTACATGGCAGCCGCGGCGGGCGGAATCGCGGCGGTGCCTTGCTGATTTGAAGGCAGGGCGCCTGGTTCACGGTTGGACCAGCGTCCGATAGACTTCCGTTTCGAAAGCGCGGAACAGCGTGATCGCCCGAGGGTCGAAGAAGGGCACGATCTGGGTCAGGAACACCCCGGCGAGGCCCTTGTGCGGGTCGATCCAGTAGAAGGTATTGGCAAATCCCGCCCAGGACAGCGATCCGGCCGACCGGCCTTCAGCCGTCGGCAGGCGGTTCTGCTGGAAGCCGAGGGTCCAGCCGGTGGGCTTGCCGCCGAAGAAGTCGGCGCTGCGCGGGCCCATTGGCGACATCAGGCCAAGGGCCGGAACGCTGAGAGCCGGGATCTGGTCCGTCATCAGCCCGGCAAGGCTCTCGGGTGACAGGATGCGGGCGCCATTCAACGTGCCGCCGGCCAGGATCATGCGCAGGAAGGTGAGATAATCCCCGGCCGTGGCATAGAGCCCGCCGCCGCCGGAGACGAATTCGGGGTCCTGGACGACGACCATGTCGGTTGGCACATAGGTGCCGTCCGCGGTGACGCCGTGGACCGTGGCACGGCGCGCCATCTGGTCGGGGCCGAGGCGAAACATCGAATCCGCCATTCCCAGGGGGGCGAAGATTCGATCGCGGAACACCGTTTCCAGCGGTTTTCCGGTCACCCTCTCGACGATCCGCCCGGCCCAGTCGGTGGAGATGCCGTAGATGAAGGCCTCGCCGGGCTCGCCGACCAGCGGTGCGCCGAGGGACGCAAGCTTGCCCGTATTGGTCGCCGGCAGGCCCGTGGCCTTCATGTATTTTCGCAGCGCCGAGGAGGCGAAGTCATAGGTGTAACCGGCGGTGTGCGTCAGGAGATGACGGACCGTCACCGGCCGGGCGGCCCTGCGCGTCAGCGGCCGGCCTTCGGCGTCGAAATCGTGGAGAACCTGCACGGCACCGATGTCCGGCGCATAGGTGGCGGCGGGGGCGTCAAGCGCGACCTGGCCGGCCTCGACCAGTTGCAGGAGCGCCGCCGTGGTCACGGCCTTGGTCATCGAGGCGATCCAGGTGACCGTATCCGGCGTCATCGGCGCGTCGGCACCGAGGCGGCGGGTACCGAAGCCGCCCTGGTAGATCACGCCGTCGCGGTTCGCCACCATGGCGACAACGCCGGGGATCTCGCCCGCCGCGGTCGCCTGGCTGAGGATCGTGTCGAGAGCGGTGGTCATGCGCATTCCAATCGGGCGGCGGGATCGGTCTTCACATTCGGCGGGGCCGGCCACCGGGTCAATTCGGCCGAAGCGCCAGCCGTGGCGCTGCGCCCTGCGGGCGACCAAAGTGTGAGATCGGTCCGGCTTGAGCCATCGCGGGCTGCCGACGTATGGTCTCGGCGAAATTTGCGAGGCAGCCGGCCACAACAGGCTGCCCGCGACAGGAAACGCCGCCGCCCGACCCGCATTGCGGGCGGCCGCCATCGAGAGGGGACCCGCATGTCCGACAAACTCTATCCCGTCAGCGGCGACTGGGCCGCGCGCGCCTATGTGGACGACGCCAAGTACCGGGCGATGTACCAGGCTTCGGTGGCCTCGCCCGACGCCTTCTGGGGCGAGCACGGCAAGCGCATCGCCTGGATGAAGCCCTTCACGCGGGTGAAGAACACCTCCTACGACCCGCACAATGTCTCGATCCGCTGGTTCGAGGACGGCACCACCAACGTCTCCTACAATTGCGTCGACCGGCACCTCGCCACGCGCGGCGACCAGGTGGCGATCATCTGGGAGGGCGACGACCCCAAGGACGATGCGAAGATCACCTACCGGCAGCTCCATGCCGAGGTGATGAAATGGGCCAACGTCCTGAAATCGCAGGGCGTCAAGAAGGGCGACCGGGTCACGATCTACCTGCCGATGATCCCCGAGGCGGCCTATGCGATGCTTGCCTGCACCCGCGTCGGCGCCGTGCATTCCATCGTCTTCGGCGGCTTCTCGCCCGACAGCCTCGCCGGCCGCATCGAGGATGCCGGTACCTCCGTGGTCATCACGGCGGATGAGGGCCTGCGCGGTGGCCGCAAGGTGCCGCTGAAGGTCAATGTCGACGCCGCCGTCGACAAGATTCCGGGCGTCGTGTCGAGTGTCATCGTGGTGAAGCGCACAGGCTCGCCCGTCGCGATGACCGCGGGCCGTGACCACTACTATGCCGACCTCGCCGCCACGGTGCCGGATGAGTGCCCGCCCGAGGAGATGAACGCCGAGGATCCGCTGTTCATCCTCTACACCTCCGGCTCGACGGGCAAGCCGAAGGGCGTGCTGCACACC
>JAIEPJ010000083.1 GCA_019749835.1 Phreatobacter sp.
TATCTGGCGGTTTCCAACGTCACCAAGCGTTTCGGTGCCGCCACCGTGCTCGACACGCTCAGCCTTTCGGTCGGCCGGGCGGAGTTCGTCTCTCTGCTCGGTCCATCGGGCTGCGGCAAGACAACGCTTCTGCGGTTGATCGCAGGCCTCCTCGCGCCCGACCAGGGCGCGATCGAGGTCGGCGGTCGCGACCTCACGCGCGTTGCCGCCCACAAGCGCAACATCGGCGTGGTTTTTCAGAACTATGCCCTGTTTCCGCACCTGACCGTCGCGGAGAACATCGCCTATGGCCTGCGGGCCAAGGGCGTGCCGAAGGCCGAGCAGGCGAAGAAGGTGAACGATGCCCTCGGCCTCGTCCGGATGGAGGCCTTCGCGGACCGCGCCGTCACCGCCCTGTCCGGCGGCCAGCAGCAACGGATCGCCGTCGCCCGCGCCGTGGTGGTGGAGCCTAGCCTCCTGCTCCTCGACGAACCCTTCTCCGCCCTCGACAGAAAGCTGCGCGAGACGATGCAGATCGAGCTGCGGCACATTCTCCGCAATCTCGGAATCACATCGATCTTCGTCACCCATGACCAGGACGAAGCCCTCGTCATGAGCGATCGCATCGCAGTCATGAACGAGGGACGGATCGAGCATCTGGGGACGCCTTCGGAGGTCTATGCCCGGCCGAAGTCGCTCTACACGATGGAGTTCGTCGGCCAGTCAAGCCGCATCGCCGGCGTGGTCAAGGGCACTCACGAAGGGCTGGTCGAGATCGACACGCCCTTCGGCATGGTCCGTGCCCCCGGCCATTTTCTGACCGGCAGCAAGGTTATTGTCGGCGTCCGGCCCGAAGCGATCGCCGCTGGCGAAGGGCCGGCCGGCGAGTACAACACGGTGCGCGGCACCGTCGCCGAAGTCATCTATTTCGGCTCCCGCACGCTGCTCCACTTCCAGACGGGGCAGGATGGCGATCGCCTGCATGTCGAGCTCAACCGGCTTCCCGACAATGTCGAGCCAGGCTCGGCCATGACGCTGCGCTGGCGCCTCGACGATAGCCGCGTCTTCCCGGCGCCGACAGAGTCGGCCCGATGACGCTCGCCCGCAACGATCTTGCAGTTCCGGCGGCTCCGGCTTCGCGCTGGCAATTCGATGCTAAGGCGCTGATCGCCGCGCCCGGCCTGGTATTCATGGCGCTGGCCTTCGCCGTCCCGGTGCTCATGCTGGTCGGCGACAGTTTCGTCGACAGCCAGGGCCTGAGCCTCGCAGGCTACCGCAAGGTGCTCGGCGACCCCTATTATATCGGGATTATCGGCAATTCCCTGCAACTCGCCTGCATCACCACCGGCGTCTGCCTTGCCATCGGCTATCCCGCTGCCTGGGCCCTCGCCAGGATCAGGGGCGTCTGGCAGGTCATTCTCTTCGCGCTGATCTTCCTGCCGCTGACCGTGTCGATCGTCGTCAAGACCTTCGGCCTGACGATCATGATGCGCCGCGATGGCATCATCAATTTCCTGCTGGTCAACCTGGGCTTCATCGAGCGGCCCATGCGGCTCGTCTTCACCGAGTTCAGCCTCTATTTCGGCATGGTCAACGTCTTCCTGCCCTTCATGATCCTGCCGCTCTATTCTGTGATGCGGATGCTGGACCCGCGGCTCATGGACGCTTCCGCCTCGCTTGGCGCCGGCCCGCTCCACACCTTCCTGCGCGTGACCCTGCCGCTCACGATGCCCGGGGTCATCGCCGGAGGGACCCTGGTGTTCTCCATATCGGTGGCTGCCTATGTGACGCCCGGCCTGCTCGTCGGCGACCGCTTCATGACCATGTCGCAGGTCATGGCTAAGGCCTACCTCAACATCCGCGACTTCCAGCTCGGAGCGAGCATGGCGGTCATCATGCTGGTCATATCGGCCGCCCTGATCCTTGCATCGTCCTATCTCGTCCGCACCCCGGGCGGGGAGAAGCGCTGAGCCATGGCCCTCTTCGGTTCCCTCTTCTGTCGCCTCATCCTCGGCCTCGTGATCGTCTTCCTGTTCCTGCCGATCCTCATCGTCCTGACGGTGTCCTTTTCGTCCTCGGCCGTCTTCGCCTTCCCCCCGCCCGGCTTCTCCCTGCGCTGGTATGCGTCCCTCGGCAATGCCGACTCGATTCTGCAGGCGGTCTGGCTCTCCTCCCAGATCGCCGCCCTCTCCACCGCGATCTCGCTGGTCCTGGGCACGCTCTGCGCCATCGCGATCACGCGAGGCATGATTCCCGGCGCCAAGGCGGTGGCGACCTTCATGGCCTCGCCGCTGATGCTGCCCGGCCTCGTCCTCGGCATCGCCTTCCTGCAGGCGGCGCGTGATTTCGGTCTGCGCGACACCTACACGACCCTGCTCATCGCCCATGTCGTCATCACCATGCCCTTCATCATGCGCACGGTGCTGGCGAGCCTGTCGCTGTTCGACTTCGCCATGGTGGATGCCGCCCGCATGCTCGGACGCTCCTATCCCGCCGCCCTTTGGACCGTGCTGGTGCCGAACATCCTGCCGGGCTTCGTCAGTGGCGGGCTCTTCGCCTTCATCGCCTCCTTCGACAATTACCCCGTCTCGATCTTCCTCGTGGATGTCCGCACCAAGACGCTGCCGATCCAGCTCCTCAACCAGGTCGAGATGTCCCCGGATCCGACGGTCGCCGCCATCTCGGCGCTCCTCATCCTCGGGACCATCGTCGCACTCATCGTCTGCGACCGGCTGGTGGGCCTGAAGCGGATGGCCTCGATCTAGTTCCGTCACAACCCACAGGGGCGATCGCCATGTCCGCCGAAACCGCCTCCAGGGCTCTCTTCGTGTCGCTGGGACCGCAGCGCTACCGGGTCGAAAGGCCGTTCGGTGCCTTCGACCGTGGGAACGCCCTGGTCAGCGACGTCGCCTGCGACAGCCGCGGTCATGTCTTCGTTCTCCGGCGGCTCGATCCGCTGGTCGATCAACCGCGCGACCCCGTCATCGAGCTCGACCCGAAGGGACGGGTTGTCCGGTCCTTCGGCGCCGCAGACGTTCTGGACGCCCATATGCTGGCGGTCGATCCGCAGGACCGCATCGTCGTCGTCGATCGCGACGCTCATCGCCTCGTCTTCTTCGGCCCCGACGGAACAGTGACGAAGACAATCGGATCGCCGGAACGCCCGGGCGAGCCCTTCTCGCATCCGTCGTCGGTCGCCTTCGCGGCCGATGGCGGCTTCTATGTCGCCGACGGCTATGGCGCCTCCCGGGTGCAGCGCTTTTCGGCAGCGGGAGATCGTCTCGGCAGTTTCGGCCAGCGCGGCCAGAACCCCGGCGAGTTCAGCACACCGCATGGCGTTTGGGTCGATGGCGACGGCCGGATCCTCGTCACCGATCGCGAGAACGACCGGCTCCAGGTCTTTTCGGCCGCGGGCGAGGCACTGGCCCAATGGCCCGACCTGCCGCGAGCCATGGATGTCTGGAGCGATGCCGAGGGCTCGGTCTTTGTCACGGACCAGGTGCCGCGGCTGACGCGCTATGATCGCGACGGCAATCTCGTGGGATCCTGTCGGCCGGTCCTGAACGGCGCCCATGGCATCTGGGGCACCTCCGACGGCACGCTCTATCTGGCCGAGGTCAATCCGAGCCGCATCACCCGTCTGACGCCGGTCTGAAGCCGGCCCGCGGGGAGCCCGGATGGAGCCCCCTCGCCTGGCCCAGCACACCGGGTATCTCGAACAGGCTCTCGCAGAGGCAATCGGCCCCAGCATCCCCGAGGTCCGGGCCGAAACCGATAACGAACAGCCCGGCACGGCGCGCCGAAGCCGCGCCGGTGGCGCTGTCCTCGACAGCCGCTACCTCATGGGGGGCCAGACCGAGCATCGCGCAAGCGAGCAGGTAGGGCTCGGGATCCGGCTTGCCGCAGGCCACATCATCGAGGCTGATCGACCCCACGAGGTAGGGTGCGAGCCCGAGGGCGACGATATTGGCATCGACCACGACCCGGTTGGAGTTCGACACACAGACCTGCGACAGTCCGGCCGCATGAAGGGACTGGATCACCTCGCTCCCTCCGGGAATGGCGACCAGAGGTGCGGCATCGGCGACATAGGCGCGATTGATCGCATCGAGCCAGGGCTCCCGCCCCACGTGGCTTGGGTAGCGCGGTCTCAGGACTTCCCACACGTCCAGCATGTGAACGCCGCGGAAAGCCTGATCGGGCAGGTCGTCGAGAGCCACGCCGAGGGCGCGGGATGCCGCCAGCAGGGCCCGATGATGGCGCGGCTCGCTGTCCACCAGCGTCCCGTCGATAT
The DNA here is from genome assembly GCA_019749835.1 of Phreatobacter sp. Classification (GTDB taxonomy): domain Bacteria; phylum Pseudomonadota; class Alphaproteobacteria; order Rhizobiales; family Phreatobacteraceae; genus Phreatobacter. The sequence goes on from JAIEPJ010000083.1 coordinate 4,274, forward strand.
CCCAGGCGATGGCGCGGATCACGCGGGCCGCTCCGCCAGCCGACGGTAGAGGTCGCGGTAGCGGCCATAGCCCCGCCGGTAAATCGCGGCCTTGGCGCTGTCCGGGGCAAAGCTCCGGCCCGGTGAGACGAAGGCCTGGAGTCCGTTCCAGTCGGTGGTCAAGCCCGCGCCGATGGCCGCCGTCCAGGCCGCGCCGAGGCAGGACCCCGGATGCCCGGCAAGGGTTTCGACCCTGGCGCCGATAACGTCGGCGACGATCTGCATCCAGAGCGCGCTCTGCGAGCCGCCGTCGGAGGCCAGAAACCGCTTTGGCTCATGGCCCATGTCCCGCAGCACCTCCAGATGGTGCAGCAGTGCGAAGGCATAGGATTCCAGAAGGGCGCGCCAGAGATGGCCGAGATCATGGCTCAGGGTCAGGCCTTCGATGATCCCGCGCGCGTCGGCATCGTGGACGGGCGTTTTCTCGCCGAGAAAATAGGGAACGATCGTCAGCCCTTCGGATCCTGCCGGCCGATCCGCGGCGAGACGATCGAGATGCTGGTGGATGGTCAGACCGGCCTTCGCAGCCGCCGCCACCTCGCCGCCCGCGAAGGTCCGCGCGAACCAGTTCAGCGCCGAGCCACCGGTCGACATGCAGCCGTTCGGCATGAAGAGGCCGGGCACCAGATGGTAGTCGAGATAGAGTCTCGGATCGGGCTGGACCCTGTCGGTGGCGACGAGGATGTCTACCGAGCCGCCGAATTTCAGCAGGACATCGCCCGGGGCGGTCACGCCAGCGGCGAGCGCCGAGGCGATCATGTCGGCAGCGCCGCCGACCACCGGTGTTCCCGTTGCAAGCCCGGTCTCGGCCGCTGCCGCGGCCGAGATTGTGCCGATGATCTCCTGCGACAGCGCCTTCTGAGGCACCGCAGCGCGCGGCACATGCGCATGGGCCACGAGGTCATCGGCCACCGCATGCGTCCCGAGGTCGACGAACCCGGCTTCGAGCGCCCAGTTCTGCTCGATCCGCCGCTCACCGGTCAGGCGGAAATTCACATAGTCATAGGAGCCGAAGACGGTTGCGATCCGGCCGAAAACGTCGGGCTCGTGACGCTCGATCCAGCGCAGCTTGGCGGCGACCAACTGCTGGTTGACGCCGTTCCCGGCGCGCCGGATGAAGGCAGCCTCGTCGATCTCCCGGCGCAGATCCTCGACCTCGGCGCCGCAGCGCCCATCGCTCTGCTGGATGCTCGGTCGCAGCACCTCCCCTTCCGCGCCGAGTAGCACGACCGCAGGGAGCATCCCGGTCGTCCCGACCGCCGCGATCTCCGCAGGATCGATCCCGGTGGTCGCGATGAGCTCGCGCGTCAGCGCACAGACATTGCGCCACCACTCGGCCGGATCTTCCTCGCTCCAGCCGGGATGGGGCGAGTGCAACGTCACCGGCCGCGAGGCGAGGCCTAGAACCTCGCCGGGCAGACGCACCAGGATCGCGATGGTGGAGGTGGTGCCGATATCGATGCCAAGGACGCAGGCCATCGCCGTCTCCTGTCAGCGCAGGCTCGCCACCCGGTCCATGAAGCGCTTCACCCGCGCCCCTTCGACCGGGTTCCAGGTATTCCCGTCGACCTTGAAATGGGTGCCGATGACGACGCCGCTGGCCAGGGCCAGGATGTCGCCGACATTGTCGATATTGACCCCGGTATTGGCGAAGACCGGCACGTCCTGGACGGTTTCGCAGACGGACCGCAACTGCGAGGCCTCGGCCGGCTGGCCGGTGAGCGGGCCCGACACCAGGATCGCATCGGCCATCGAGGAGAACACGGCACTGCGCGCGCGCAGTTCGATCGGCCGCTGGTCAAGCGAATGGGCAAACTCGGCATTGATGTTGAAGAGCATCTTCATGTCCTGCCGGCCGAGCGTGCGGCGCAGCCGGGCAGCGGCGGCGCAGTCGGGCTGCCACAATCCCATGTCCGAGGCGAAGAGCCCCGTGAAGATCTCGCGCACGAAGCTCGCGCCGGTCACGGCGCCGATCGAGACACTGGCCGTCGGGTCCCACAGGTAGTTGACCCCGAACGGCACGGCGAGGTGCGGCTTCACCGCTTCGACCACAGCTGTCATGGCCGCGATGCCCTCCGGCGGCGCCTTGAAGACATAGGGCCTGTCGTTCTCGTTGCCGAACATGATGGCGTCGACGCCGCCGGCCTGCAGCTTCTCGACATCGGCCAGAACGCCGTCCACCAGCTTGGCCATTCCGCCGTCGGCATCATAGTTCGGCGTCCCCGGCAGGGCGCCGATATGGGCCATGGCGATGACCACCTTCTTCTTGTCGCCGAAGCACGCGAAGACCATTCGTTCACTCCCGAGAAAATGAGGCGCAGCGGCTCACGCCGGAGCTTTCGATGGGTCGGCGATGCGGACATCGATGCCGCTCGCCGAGAGCACGGCCGCCAGGGCCGGCGGCGGCGGGGCGTCCGTCACCAGGATGTTGATCTGGGCGAGGGCCCCGATATTGACCAGCGACATCCGCTGGAACTTGGAGGCGTCACAGAGGACGATCCTGAGGCCCGAACGCCGCAGATAGACGCGCTTCAGTTCGGCATCCTCGACGGAATAGTCGAACAGGCCCTCGGGCGTGATCCCGGAGACGCCAAGAACGGCGACGTCGAACCAGAGCGGCTCGAACTGCGCCACCGCCGCAGGCCCGTAGGTCGACATCTCGTCGGCGCGCACCAGACCGCCTGCGACATAAATGTCCGGCGACGCGCCGTCGAGGGCGGCGGCGATCCGCAGACTGTTGGTGAAGATCTTGGCATGGGCCAGCGACCGGAGGTGCGGCGCCATCAGGAACGTCGTGGTCCCGACATCGAGGGCGATCGTGCGGTAGCGGGCGACGAGTTCGGCGGCCGCGGCGGCGATGGCCTCCTTGCCCTCCTGCTGGCGCCGCAGGCGCGAGGCAAAGCTCGGCTCTTCGCTGTCCATGGCGGCCGGCGGCAGATGCGCGACGGGAAGCGCGCCACCGTGCACGCGCCGCAGCCGTCCCTCGGCCTCCAACTCGATCAGGTCCCTGCGGATGGTCATCTCGGACACCGCGAGCTGGGTGGACAGCGTCCGAACGACGACCGTGCCCGCGGCAGCGAGCTCATCGAGGATCGCGGCCTTCCGCGACGGCGCGAGCAGGCTCACGGCGCCCCTGCCCTCTCCACCCGACCGGTCCAGTCCATGTTGAGCCGCCATCACCCAAGCTCCGCCCCTCGACATCTCATAGCTCGCAATCGCACATTATCAAACGTTAATTTCATCCTTGATGGCCGTTATTGTTTGGTATCTAGTGAGCCGGCGAGGAGCTTCGAGGACCCATGGCTGCAGCCCCCTCCTACCCCGAACTGGCTGGCAGGAAGGCACTCGTCACGGGCGCGGCGTCCGGCATCGGCCGGGCCATAGCGACGGCTCTCGCTGCGCAGGACATGATCGTAGGTATCGCCGATATCGACGTCGAAGCTGCAAGGGCGACGGCGACGGCAATCGGCGGAATGGCCTTCGCGCTGGCGATCGATGTGACGCAGCGCGCGCGGGTCGAGGAGGCCTTTGCAAGCTTCGTCACGACGGCCGGGGGGTGCGATCTTCTTGTCGGCAATGCCGGCGTCTCCACCATGCGGCGGGCCGTCGACCTCACCGACGACGACTGGGACTTCAATTTCGCCGTCAACACCAAAGGCGTCTTCCTGACCAACCAGATCGCCGCGCGCCATTTCCTGGCCCAGGGCGCCGGCTGCATCGTCAACACCGCGTCCCTCGCCGCGAAGGTCGGCGCACCGTTGCTCGCCCACTACTCCGCCTCGAAGTTTGCCGTTCTCGGATGGACGCAGGCCCTCGCGCGCGAGCTCGCGCCCGCGGGCATCCGCGTCAACGCGGTCTGCCCCGGCTTCGTGAGGACTGGCATGCAGTCGCGCGAGGTGCTCTGGGAGGCCGAGTTGCGCGGCATGACCCCGCAAGCCGTGCTTGCCGACTATGTCGCACAGACACCGCTCGGTCGGCTGGAGGAGCCCGAGGACGTCGCCGGCGTCGTCGTTTTCCTTGCCTCCGACCAGGCGCGCTTCATGACCGGCCAAGGCGTCAACGTGACGGGCGGGGTCTATACGACATGACTGCGCCAGAACGAACAACATCACTCAACAAACACCACCATTCTGATCGTTCCTGCATCACAACCAACAACGCCACTTGAAGCCAGAGGGATAGCGTCATGTCGGAGTCCAACCCCAAGCCGGCGCAGCCGGGCATTCCCGTCCTCGACCGCCGCGTTGTTCTCGGCGGCCTTGCCGGGGCCGTCGCCACCCCGCTCGTCGGCGGCAAGGCGATGGCGCAGGCGCGCTTCCAGCCGCCGGCGGCCCTCGCCGCCAAGGGCGTCATTACCTATTGCGCGACCATCGATAATCCGCCCCGCGCCTTCTACGACAACCAGCAGCGTCCCACCGGCTTCGAGGTCGAACTCGGCACCGAGATTGCCGCGCGCATGGGCCTGCGGGTCAACTGGGTGCAGCTCCGCTTCGTCGGCCTCATTCCGGCGCTGCAGGCGCAGCAATGCGACGCCCTGATGCAGGAACTCTTCATCCGGCCGGAGCGCCTCGAGATCATCGACATGATCCCCTTCTCGCGCACCGGCCAGCGGCTCGTCACCACCAAGGCCTCGACGCTGCAGGCGACCTCGCTGGAAGCCCTCTCGGGCCGGAAGATGGCCGTGCCCAACGGCACCACGATCCACAACCTGGTCAACGAGGCCAATGCCAAGCTCAAGGCTGAAGGCAAGCCGGAGATCAATCTCGTCGTCCTGCCGACGACGACCGAGACCTTCCAGCAGCTCGCCACCGGCCAGATCGAGGTGCTCGGCACCACGACGACGGCGGCCTCCTACTATGTCGGCCTGCGACCGAACGACTTCCGGCCGCTGGGCGAACCCTTCGGCCTCATCGGCACCGGCATCGGCCTGCGCAAGGGCAATACCGAACTCCTCAATCCGATGAAGCAGAGCTTCGATTCGATCGTCGCCGACGGCACCTACAAGCGTCTCATCGACAAGTGGGCCATGCAGGGCTCCGAACTCTGATGGGCTTCGACTGGCCCTTTTTCTGGAGCCGGCTCACGGATCCGGGAGATCTCTATTTGATCGCACTCGGCAGGACGGTCCTCATGGCCGTCCTCGCCATGCTCCTGGGCCTTGTCATCGGCGTGCTCGTCGGCTTCGGACGGCTGTCGAAATTCGCCCCCATCAGGGCGGTCTGCGCCTTCTATGTCTGGCTGATCCGCGGCATTCCCGTTCTGGTCCTGCTGGTCTTCTTCTTCTCGGGCCTCGCGGCGGCCGGATTCTTCCGCTTTTCCGATATCACCCTCTTCGGCATCACCATGTCCGCCTCGTTCCAGGCGGCGGTACTGGGCCTCGCCATTCACGAGGGCGCCTACATGGCCGAGATCGTGCGCAACGGCATCCAGGCGGTTCAGCGCGGCCAGATCGAGGCGGCGAAATCACTCGGCATGGGCACGTTCCAACTCACCCGGCGCATCATCCTGCCGCAGGCGACACGGGTCATCGTCCCGCCGCTCGGCAACGACTTCAACCACCTGCTCAAGACCACCTCGCTCGCCAGCGTCATCGGCGTGCAGGAGATATTCCAGCTCACCGAGAGCATGTCGGCGACGACCTTCAAGACCTTCGAGCTGCTCATCGTCGTCTCGATCACCTATCTCGCCCTCACCACCGTGTGGAACGTCATCCAGGGGCTGATCGAGGCCCGCCTGCGCCGCCACGAGCGCGACGAGCAACCGGCGAGCCTGACGGCGAGGATCGGCTACTACCTCTGGCCCCGGGGCGATGCCGCGATGGAGCGCCGCTGATGACGGGGGCAGATGCGGCGCTGGTGCGCGCCGAGAACGTGCACAAGTGGTTCGGGCAGAACGAGGTCCTGAAAGGCGTCAGCCTTCATGTGGCCCGCGGCGAGGTCCTGTCCATCATTGGCCCGTCCGGCTCGGGAAAGAGCACCTTCCTGCGCTGCATCAACCAGCTGGAGACCTATCAGAAGGGCCGCATCCATGTCGGCGGCGAGCTCATCGGCTTCGAGGACCGTGGTGGCAAACTGGTGCCCTTGCCCAATCGCCGCATCGTCGCGCAGCGCCGCAACATCGGCATGGTGTTCCAGCAGTTCAACCTGTTCTGGCACATGACAGTGCTGGACAACATCATCGAGGCACCAATGCTCGTCCTCGGCCAGCGCCGGTCCGAGGCCGAGGCGACAGCGATGGCCCTTCTCGACCGCGTCGGCCTTGCGGAAAAGGCCCATGCCTACCCGATGAAGCTTTCCGGCGGGCAGCAGCAGCGCGCCGCGATCGCCCGGGCCCTCGCCATGAAGCCTGACCTGATGCTCTTCGACGAGCCGACCAGCGCCCTCGACCCGGAGACGACCGGCGAGGTCCTGAACGTCATCGCCGACCTCGCCAGTTCCGGCATGACCATGATCGTGGTCACCCACGAAATGGCCTTCGCCCGCCAGGTCTCGGACCGCGTCGTGCTGATGGAGAATGGCAAGGTCGACTGCGAGGCGGACCCGGAGACCTTTTTCCGCGACCAGCCAAGCGCGCGGCTGAAGGCCTTCCTCGCGACGATCCATTAGGGCGCGCGCTGCTGCATGTCGGAGAAAATGCCGACCGTCGCCCTTGGTCGGCACATCGGCCGGCATCACCCCAGCGTCGTCACCCATATGACCCGCGCGACCTGCTGCGTCGGGTTGTCGAACATGTGCGGCACGGTCGAGGGAAAGCGGAAACTGTCGCCGGGCTCGAGCACATGGGCCTCGTGGTCGAGCCAGAGCCTCAGCCGTCCGGCCAGCACGTAGCCGGCCTTCTCGCCGCTGTGGCGGACGAAATCCGTCCCCGACGAGCCGCCGGGATTGAGGGTGAGTTCGTAGAATTCGATCTCCCCCTTCTCGGCCGGCGTCAGCGCCTCCTTGACGACGCCACTTGCGGTGAGGCGCAGCAGACGGCGATCGTTCTTGCGCACGATGTAGCGGGCGGGCGAAACCGGCTCGTGATCCTCGAAGAAATAGGAGATCGGCACGCCGAGCGCGATGCTGAGCAGACGCAGCGTCCGGACCGAGGGCGTCGCCAGCGCCCGTTCGACCTGGCTGATCATGCCTGTCGACAGGCCAGTCGTCTTCGCCACCTCCTGGATCGACAGCCCGGCGCGCTGACGCATCATGCGGATGGTCTCGCCGAGGCGCTGGTCGCTATCGTCCTCGGCGACGGTGGCACTCGCCCCTGCTGCTCCGGCCCGACCCGTGCTGCCTCGACCGCTCATGCGACGTCCTTCCCGGGGGTGGCCCCTGACTGGTCTCGTCTTTGCCATCCGGACGGCCTCGGGAGATCATCTCCGCAAACAGACGAGCAAAGCGCGGGGTGCCATTGACAGCCCTGTTTAGCAGTGTTGAAGTTTGCTCTCGACAATTCAAGAGCACTGAACGCTGCGGACGCTGATCCGCCGGGCGCCGGTTCCTTTCCGGTGAACGGCACAGCCATGCCACGGGCAACGGAAGGGGGGCTGGACGATGGCCGACAACACGAAGCATGGCACGAACGGTCTGTGGACGGGCGGCATGCAGCCGAACCGTCGCACCCTGATGGTGCTCGGTGCCGGCGCGGCCGCAGGCTTCGCCACATCCGGACAGGT
>JAIEPJ010000055.1 GCA_019749835.1 Phreatobacter sp.
ACGCTGACCCTCCTTGTCGCCGCCCTGGCCGGCCTCGTCGCCACCGCTGCGACGGCACAGAGCCAGCGCGTCCTCGTCCAGCGCGGCGAGACCCTGGTGCGCCAGCATTGCGCCCTGTGCCACGCCGTCGGGCGCGACGGCGCCAGCCCCTATCCCGGCGCGCCGCTCTTTCGCGACCTGTCGAAGCGCTATCCGGTCGACGTGCTGGAGGAGGCGCTGGCGGAGGGCTTCACCGCCGGCCATCCCGCCATGCCGGAATTCACCTTTTCCGCCGACCGGGCGGCGGCCATCGTCGCCTATCTCTCGTCGATCCAGACCGAGCCGAACGCCCGCCCGCAGAGAAGGTGAGGGGGACGAGCCCTCATCGCCCCTTGTTCTCCGCATGAGGCGCTCTCTTCACCTCTCCCCGGCGGGGAGAGGTGAAGCTGGCGCCCGTCGCTCCCGGGCTCCTTCCTCTGGCACCCGGATTGCCGGAGGTGGCGGGTGTGAGTGTACTGCCGCCCCAAAAGCAAAAGCCCGGCGCGACGGCCGGGCTCTGCGTGAACGAAACGGTCGCCAGGGCTCAGAAGAACGCCTGGATGCCGGTCTGGGCGCGGCCGAGGATCAGCGCGTGCACGTCATGGGCGCCCTCATAGGTGTTGACCGTCTCGAGGTTCACCATGTGGCGGATGACGTGGTACTCGGCGGAGATGCCGTTGCCGCCGTGCATGTCGCGGGCCATGCGGGCGATGTCCAGCGCCTTGCCGCAATTGTTGCGCTTCATCAAGGAGATGGCCTGGGGCGCGAAATTGTGGTCGTCCATCATCCGGCCGAGGCGCAGGACGCCGTGCAGGCCGAGGGTGATCTCGGTCTGCATGTCGGCGAGCTTCTTCTGCACCAGCTGGGTGGCGGCCAGCGGCCGGCCGAACTGCTTGCGGTCGAGCGTGTACTGGCGGGCGCGGTGCCAGCAATCCTCGGCCGCGCCCATCGTGCCCCAGGCGATGCCGTAGCGGGCGCGGTTGAGGCAGCCGAAGGGGCCGGACAGGCCCTTGGCGTTGGGCAGCATGTTCTCGGCCGGCACGAAGACGTCGTCGAGGACGATCTCGCCGGTGATCGAGGCGCGCAGGCTGACCTTGCCCTCGATCTTCGGCGTGGTGAAGCCCTTCATGCCGCGCTCGACGATGAAGCCGCGGATGGCCTCGTCGGTCTTGGCCCAGACCACCGCCACATCCGAGATCGGCGAATTGGTGATCCACATCTTCGAACCCTTGAGGATGTAGCCGCCGTCGACCTTCACGGCACGGGTCTTCATGCCGGCGGGATCGGAACCGGCATCGGGCTCGGTCAGGCCGAAGCAACCGACCCACTCACCCGAGGCGAGCTTCGGCAGGTACTTCCTGCGCTGCTCTTCCGAGCCATAGGCATAGATCGGGTACATGACGAGCGAGGACTGGACCGAACAGGCCGAGCGATAGCCGGAATCGACGCGCTCCACCTCGCGGGCGATGAGGCCATAGGAGACATAGCCGAGGTCGGCGCCGCCATATTCGGAGGGCAGCGTCGAGCCGAGCAGGCCGAGTTCGCCCATCTCCGTCATGATCTCGCGGTCGAAGCGCTCGTCCAGGAAGGCCGAGGTGACGCGCGGCAGCAGCTTTTCCTGGCAATAGGTGCGGGCCGTCTCCTGCACCATGCGCTCTTCTTCCGTCAGCAGGCCGTCGAGGTTCAGCGGGTCTTCCCAGTTGAAGTCCTCGTTGTCCTTCACATAGGAGCCCGAAACGGGGGTGAGCGCGGCGACGGCCATGGCAATGATCCTTCAAGCGAATGATGGCGATGTCTTAGGGTATAGGGTCGGCACCGCCAAGCGCCAGATGGTCATAGCCCGCTTGCCGCGGGCGCGCGGTGCGGCATGGCCACGAGCCGCGCCAGGGGAGAGGCGAGGGAAACGATGGCCGAGGCGGCGAAGGCGGCGGCCACGAGGCCGAGCGCCGCCTCCAGGCCGAAAACCTGCGCCACGCCGCCACCGGCGAGGGCACCCAGCGGGCGGATCCCGTAGATCGCCACCTGGATCGTGGCCGTCACCCGCCCCATCAGTTCCGGCGGGGTGACGATCTGGCGCACCGAGGTCTGCATCACCAGCCATAGCATGGGACCGAAGCCGATCAGGCCGAAGGCGAGGGCGGCCATGGCGAGCCCGCCGGAGACCGGCGACAGTATCATCAGGACCGCGCCCAGCGCCGAGGAGATCGGGCCGAAGAGCAGCACGGCGCGCGGCTGCACCCGGGCGACGATGAAGGGCGCGGCGGCCGCGCCGGCGATCATGCCGAGGCCGTTGATCCCCTGGGCCAGCCCCGCCCCCGCGGCATCCGTACCAAGCTTGGCGAGCGCGAAGGGGACGAAGACAGCGATCAGGGCGACGAAGGCGAAGTTCCAGAAGATGGCGCAGAGGCCGATGGCCCTGAGCAGCGGATCGCCGACGACGAAACGCGCGCCCTCGGCAATCGCGGCGCGGACAGAAGGCCGGACCGCCGGCGCCGGCATGGCTTCGAAACGCAGCGTCGCGGCGCAGACCAGGGCGGCCAGGGCCAGCAGCGCGGCCAGGGGGTAGCCGGCAAGGGGCGAAACGCGGGTCGCCAGAAAACCGACGAGAAAGGGCGCGGCCGTGCCGGCCAGGGCCCGCATCAGCTCGATGCGCGCATTGGCCCGCGGCAGCGCCGCGATGGGCACGAGCTGCGGCACCAGCCCGACCTGGACGAGCACGAAGGTCACCGTGCCGGAGGCGGCGAGGAAGGCGGCGGCGGCCAGCAGGGCCACCTGATCGAAGGCGGCGGCGGCCAGGGCCGCCAGCGATCCGGCGAGGCTGAGCGCCAGCGCCGCGAGCAGCACGGCGCGGCGCGGCAGGCGGTCGACGAGCACCCCGGCGGGCAGCGACACCAGGAGCCAGGCAGCGGTCTGCGCCGCCACCAGCGCGCCGACGAGGCCCGGCCCTGCGCCAAGCACAAGGACGGCGGTGACGGGCAGGGCAGCGAGAGCGATCTGGTCGGCGGCCTGGACCAGGCCGGCCGTGGCGAGGAGGCGGGCGAAGGCAGAGGGCGGCGGCGCGGGGCGCGTATCGGTCATGGCAGGGTCTCCTGCCGGGAGCCCTCTCACAGCCGGTTGCCGGCCGACACCCGTTCTCTCCACCCGATTCCTGAGGCGCCGCGCCGGCGCTTCGGCCTTGCCCTTGGGAATGGCGCCTCGGCCATCGGGCCGAGGCGATGCGATGGGGATGCAGGCCGAAGCAGTGGCGACCAGAACTGCGTCAGGCGACCCGTGCGAACTGGAAATTGCGTCCCGGTGCCGCCTCGAACAGCGCCCGCGTATATTCGTGCTGGGGCGCGGCAAAGATCTCGGCGGTCTTGCCGTGTTCGACCACGACGCCGTTCTGCATCACCGCGATCCGGTCGCAGATCTGCGCCGCGACCCGGAGGTCATGGGTGATGAAGAGCACGGCGAGGTCGAACTTCTTGCGCACGTCGTCGAGGAGATCGAGCACCTGCGCCTGGACCGAGACGTCGAGGGCCGAGACGGCCTCGTCGGCGATCAGGATCTCCGGCTCCATGGCCAGCGCCCGGGCGATGCAGATGCGCTGGCGCTGCCCGCCCGAGAACTGGTGCGGATAGCGGTCGAGCGCATCGGGCGACAGGCCCACCAGGTTCATCAGGTCGCGCGACTTGGCGATGGCCGCGGCTTCGCTCATGCCGAAATTCATCGGCCCCTCGATGATCGAGGCGCCGACCGACCGGCGCGGGTTGAGCGACCGATAGGGGTCCTGGAAGACGATCTGGCAGTGCTTGCGATGCGGCCGGAGCTGGCGCTCAGGGAGATTAGCGATGTCGATATTGCTGACGACGATGCCGCCGGAGGTCGGCTGGATCAGCCTGGCAATGCAGCGGGCCACCGTCGACTTTCCCGATCCCGATTCGCCGACGATCCCGAGGGTCTCGCCGCGCCGGACACGGATCTCGACGTCGGAGGCGGCGCGCACCTCGCGCTTCTTCTGGAAGAAGCCGCCGCCGCCATAGACCTTGCAGAGCTTCACCGTTTCCAGCGCCAGTTCGCCCGTGCGCTCCTCGCGCACCGGCGGGGTGAGGGTGGGCACCGCGTTGATCAGCATCTTGGTATAGGGATGCTGCGGGTTCTTCAGCACCTCCATGGCCGTGCCGGTCTCGACAACCCGGCCGCGCTGCATGACCACGACGCGATGGGCGATCTCCGCGACGACGCCGAAATCATGGGTGATGAAGAGCACGCCGGTGCCGCGGCGCTCCTGCATTTCGGCGATGAGTTTCAGGATCTGCGCCTGGGTCGTCACGTCGAGGGCGGTGGTCGGCTCGTCGGCGATCAGCAGGACGGGATCGAGCACCAGGGCCTGGGCGATCATGATGCGCTGGCGCTGGCCGCCGGAGAGCTGGTGCGGATAGGCGTCGAACAGCTTCGCCGGATCGGGCAGGCGTACCGATTCCATCACCGCCAGCACCTTCTCCTTGCGCTCGCTGGCGCCGAGAGAGGTGTGGATCTGCAGCACTTCGTCGATCTGCTCGCCGCAGGTGACGACGGGGTTCAGCGCCGTCATCGGCTCCTGGAAGATCATCGACATGCGCGTGCCGCGCAGCGCCCGGAGGCGGCTCGATGTCGCCTGGAGGACGTCCTCGCCCTCCAGCATGATTTCGCCCTCGGTCGCCTTCAGCTGGCCCTTGGGCAGCAGGCCCATCACCGCATGGGAGGAGACCGACTTGCCCGAGCCGGATTCGCCGACCACGCAGACGATCTCGCCGGGATAGACGGCGAAGGAGACGTTCTCCACCGCGTTGCGGCGGTCGGCGCCCTTCGGCAGTTCGACCGTGAGATTGCGGATGTCGAGGATAGGGGCGCTCATCCGCGCTTCTCCATTTTCGGATCGAGCGTGTCGCGAAGCCCGTCGCCGAGCATGTTCACGGCGAGAACCGTGAGGGCGAGGAAGATGCCCGGATAGAGGATGTTGTGGGGGAAGATGCGGAAGAGCTGGCGCCCCTCGGCCATGATGTTGCCCCAGGTCGGGATATCCGGCGGGATGCCGATGCCGAGGAAGGACAGGATGGCCTCGACCAGGATGGCGGAGGCGCAGATGAAGGTACCCTGGACGATCAGCGGCGCCACGGTGTTCGGCAGGATATGGCGGAGGACGAGCTTCACCGTCGGCGTGCCGGAGACCACCGCCGCCTCGACATAGGGCTCCTCGCGCACCGAGAGCACGACCGAGCGCACCAGGCGCACGACGCGTGGAACCTCCGGCACGACGATGGCGATGATGACCGATACGATGCCGGCCCGCGACAGCGAGACCACGGCGATGGCGAGCAGGATGGCCGGAATCGCCATCAACCCGTCCATGATCCGCATGATGATGCCGTCGAGCCACCGGATATAGCCGGCGATCATGCCGATGACGAGGCCGATGCTGATCGACAGCAGCGCCACGGCAATGCCGATGAAGATGGAGACCCGGGCGCCGTAGACGACGCGCGAGAACACGTCACGGCCGAGCGTGTCGGTTCCCATATAATGGGTCACGGTGGCGCGCGTGCCGTCATCGAGGCGCATGGTGCTGGTCGCCATCGGCACGCGGTTGCGGGCGCCGGGATTGATGGCGGTCGGGTCGGCGGTGGCGATCAGCGGCGCGATCAGGCCGATGAACACCATGACCAGGACGATGGCGAGGCCGATGACCACGCTCGGGCTGCGGAACAGCTTGCGCCAGACCGTCGGCTTGGCGGGGGCGGCGATCGGCGCGTCAGCGCTGGCGACCGGCTCGGAGGAGGCGGGGGCGGTCAATAGCGGATCCTCGGATCGAAGATCGTATAGGACAGGTCAACGAGCAGGTTGATCATGACATAGACGAAGGAAAAGGCGAGAATGATGGCCTGGATGACGGGGAAGTCGCGGGCGAGCACCGCATCGACCGTCAGGCGTCCGAGCCCGGGGATGGAATAGACGCTCTCGGTCACCACCACGCCGCCGATCAACAACGCGACGCCGATACCGACGACGGTGACGATCGGCACGGCGGCATTCTTCAGCGCATGCTGGAACAGAACCTTCATTTCCGTCTGCCCCTTGGCGCGGGCGGTGCGGATGTAATCCTCCGAAAGGACCTCCAGCACGCTGGTGCGGGTCATGCGGGCGATCAGCGCCACATAGATGACCGAGAGGGTGCAGGCGGGCAGGACGAGGCTGCGGAACCACGGGCCGAGGCCGTTGCCGATGCGCTGATAGCCCTGCACCGGGAACCAGCCGAGCTTGATGGCGAAGATATAGACCAGCAGGTAGCCGATGACGAAGACCGGCACGGAAAAGCCGATCACCGAGAAGCCCATGACGATGCGGTCGATCCAGGTGCCCTGCTTGTAGGCAGCGAGCACGCCCAGCGGGATGGCGACGGCGACAGCCAGGACGATCGTCAGGAAGGCGAGCGACAGGGTCGGCTCGATCCGTTCCGAGATCAGTTCGAACACCGTCTTGCGGAAGAAGAAGCTCTCGCCGAGATCGCCGCGCGCCAGGCCGCCGAGCCAGATGAAGAACTGCTGGAGGATGGGCTGCTCAAGGCCGAGCTTGGTGCGGATGTCGAGGATCTGCTGCGTGGTGGCATTGTCGCCGGCGATGATCGCGGCGGGATCGCCCGGCGTCAGGCGCAGCATCAGGAACACCATCACGGCGACGGTGAACAGCACGGGCACGGTCGCCGCAAGGCGTCGGAGGATATAGGAAATCATTGGACCTTAGGCCTGACTGCAATGAGAAGGCGGCGGCCGGGACTTGCCCGGCCGCCGATCGTCAGAATCTCACGCGCCGCGGCCCTTCTCCATGTTCCAGAACACCGGAGCCGGTGCCTCGAGCCAGCCGGAGATATTGCCGCGATGGGCGCCCGGCGAATACCACTGGCCCAGATGGACGTGGGTCGGGGCTTCCGACACGCGGCGCTGGATCGCCTCGGCGATCTGCTTCTGCTCGGCCACCGTGTTGGCACGGGCGAAGCGGGCGCGCAGCGTCTCGATCTCCGGATCCGTCGGCCAGCCGAAGGCCGCCCGGTCGCCGGAGGCGTTGAAGAAGCCGGCCATGACCGGGTTGAGGATGTCGGCAGCCACCCACGAGGTGAGCATGGCGCTCCAGCCACCCTGGGTCGGCGGATCGCGCTTCACGCGGCGGGCGACGACCGTCTGCCAGTCCATGGACTGCATGTCGACGACGAAGCCGGCACGCTCGAGCAGCGACTTGGCGACGGGGGCAAGGTTGGTGAGCACCTGCAGGTCGGTGGAGTGCAGGAGCACCACCGGCTCGCGGTTGTAGCCGGCTTCCTGGAGGAGCTGGCGCGCCTTGGCGAAGTTCGATTCCAGCTTGTCTTCCATGCCGGCCATCGTCTCCAGCGGCGAGCCGCAGACGAACATGGCCTTGCAGACCTTGTAATATTCGGGGTCGCCGATGGTGGCCTTCAGGAAGTCCTCCTGGTTCAGCGCATAGAGCACCGCCTGGCGGATCTTCGGGTTGTTGAAGGGCGCAACCGTGTGGTTGAAGCGCATCGTGTACTGGTTGCCCAGCACGTTCCAGTTGAACAGCTTGATGTTCCGGTCCGCCTTGAGGAGCGGCAGCAGGTCGTGGCTCGGCGCCTCGATGAGGTCGATTTCGCCGGCCTGCAGGGCGTTGACCGCCTGCTGCTGGTCGGTGATGACGCGCCATTCGACGCGGTCGACCTTGGCGACCTTGCCGCCGGCGAGACCGGAGGCCGGCTCGGAGCGCGGCTTGTAGCCGGCGAACTTGACATAGACGGCCCGGTCGCCCGGCTTCCACTCGTCACGGACGAACATGAACGGGCCGGAGCCGATGAATTCGGTGATCTGGGTGTTCGGATCGGTCTCGGCGACGCGCTTCGGCATCATGAAGGGCACGTTCGAGGACGGCTTGCCGAGGGCGAAGATGAGAAGGCCGGTGGCTTCCTTCAGCTTGATCTCGAAGGTCTTGGGATCCTTGGCCTCCATCGAGCCGATGAAGCCCATGACGGTCTGGCCGAGCGGATCGCGGGCGGCCCAGCGGCGGATCGAGGGAATGATGTCGGCGCTCGTCACCGGCTGGTTGTCATGCCACATCAGGCCGTCGCGCAGCGTGAACGTATAGGTGAGCTTGTCGTCGCTGACGGTGTACTTGTCGACCATCTGCGGCTGCACCTCGCCCTTGGCGTCGAGGGCGAACAGCGTGTCGTAGATCATGTAGCCGTAGTTGCGGACGATATAGGCAGTCGTCCAGATCGGGTCGATGATGCGCAGATCCGAGTGCATCACGACGCGCAGCACATTGGCCGAGCCCTGGGCGGAGGCGCCCGTGGAACTCGCCAGCGCACCGGCGGCGGCGGCGCCGGCCATCACGGTGCGGCGGGACAATTTGACGGATTTCATGACCACTCTCCCCTGGAACGTCGCAGCCGGGTCCGATCCCTGTTCGACCCCTGGCCGCGAGAAGACCGGATCAGACGATGCTTGATCCGAGGGTGTCAATCCCGAAGCGCAGGCAACTGTCGCGCAAATTCCGGGCAGCCGGCTGAGACTTAGGCGCGCGCATGCGACATCGGGACGCGTGCCGGGGGACGTTCCGACTCGAAGGCCCGCATCGCCCTGAGCACGAGGGCCTCCTGGCGCTTCCAGCCGACGATCTGCAGGCCGATCGGCAGCCCGTCGCCGTCGAGGCCGCAGGGCACCGTTCCCGCCGGCTGTTGCGTGACGTTGAACGGCGGCGTGTAGGGGCACCAGTCCGTCCAGAGCGGGCCCCACTGGTCCTGCCCGGCGAAACCGGCCGGCGGCAGATCGGCGCCGAGCGGGATGGCGCCGGTCGGCATGGTCGGGGTGATCAACAGGTCGTAGCGGGTGAAGAATTCCGCCATGGCGATGACGGTCTTGGTCCGCCGGTAGAGCAGGGCGTCGATGAGCTGGGCCGCCGAGAAGCGCGCCCCCGTTTCGGCGCAGCCGACGAGGCCGGGGTCCATCGCCTGGCGCTGGGCCTCGGAGAAGGAGGACAGCGCCAGAGCCGCGCCGGCGTTCCAGATGTCCCAGGCGATGGGCGCTGGGTCGTCGATCGGCGGATCGACCTCCTCGATGATGGCGCCCATGGACGCGAAGGTCGCGGCGGCGGCGGCCACCGCCCGCTCCACCTGCGGATCGAGCTTCTTCACGAATCCGAGACGCGGCGAATAGGCGATGCGCAATCCGCGCACGCCATCATCGAGGCCGATACGGTAGTCCGGCGCCGGAATGTTCCAGGCCATGGGATCGCGCGCATCGGGACCGGAGAGGATGGTGAGGAGGGCCGCCACCTCGCGGACATCGCGGGCGATCGGGCCGAGATGGGCGAGTTCGCCCATGACCGAGATCGGATAGGCCGGCACCCGCCCATAGGTCGCCTTGATGCCGGCGACGCCGCAGAAGGCGGCGGGAATGCGGATAGAGCCGAGCCCGTCGGAGCCGAGATGAAAACGGCCGATGCCGAGGGCCGCCGCAGCGGCGCCGCCGGAGGTCGATCCGCCGGCGGTGCGGTCGCGGTTCCACGGATTGCGCGTATGGCCGGTCAGCGGCGAGGTGGACAGGCCGATCCAGCCGAATTCGGGCATGGTCGTGGTGCCGAGGATGACCAGGCCAGCCTCCTTGCAGCGCGCCGTCACTGGCGCATCGAAGGTCACGGGATCGCGCGAGACGACCTTCGAGCCCTTGAGGGATGGCCAGCCTGCCACCGCCATATTGTCCTTCACGGTGACGCCGACCCCGTCCACCGGGCTCAGCGGTGCGCCTTTCGACCAGCGGGCTTCCGATTCACGGGCCCAGGCGAGCGTCCGCTCGCGGTCGATCAGGGCGAAGGCGTTGATGCTCGCCTGGCTCGCCTCGGCGCGGTCGAGGGCGTCTTTCGCGGCCTCGACGGGTGATAGGGTCCGGCGCCGGAAGGCATCGGCAAGGGCGAAGGCATCGAGTTCCGAGATGGCGGTGGAATAGACGGTCATGAAAGCACTCCCGCCGCCGAGGCTGCCACGACCGCCCCCGTCACGGTAAGGGGGGGAAGAGGCCATGTGGCATGCAGACCGTCATGCCGGCCGCCGCCGCCTCCTGCGCAAAGCCTTGATCTCGGCGATCCGCGTCGTGTCCTCCAGCTGAAGATGGCGACCCCGCTCCAGGATCTCGAGCGTGTATTCCGCGTAGGTCAGCCCCAGCCTGTCGGCCTTCGCCATGCGGAAGAGCATGACCTCTCGCGGCAGGCTCTTCCAGGCGGCCCGGTGCGCCCGCTGCCAGTGCAGGAACAGATGCGGGTCGCCCTTGCCCCAGGGCGGCCCCCCATAATCCTCGATCGGTGGACCGCCATTGTGCCGCGGCGCGAAGTCCGGTGCAGCGGCAGCGCCGACAAGGGCGGAGGTCCTCCTGAAACGCATGGCGGTCATCCATTCTCGTTAGGTGGACCATGATTCCACCATCGTAGAAGAAGCGCAAGTCTCCGTCGGGTGGAGCCGCGGGCTTTCGATCCGGACCGCGCGATGGTGTAGTCAGGGATGGTGGGGGCAGTCGCAGGCGTGGCGGCCTCAAAGAGAGCAGGGTGTCATGGCGGCGGACAATTGGGGCGATCGCGCCCGCATCGGCCTCTTCGTGGTCGGCCGCGAGGTGGTGCCCGAGGCCGAGTGGTGGGCCATGCGGCCCGAAGGCGTCTCGGTCCATGCGGCGCGCGTCACGGCGGCCTCGCCCTGGGCACCGTGGAACGGCGATCGCAGCGCAGCGGCGCTCGCCCCCGACCTCGCCCGCGGCTGCCGCGACTTTGCGGCCATGGCCGTCGATGTCGCGGTTCTCGCCCATTCCTCCAGCAGCTTCGCCGGGGGGCCCGGATGGGACGAGGCGGCGGTTGCGGCCCTTTCCGCCGAACTGCCGGCGGCAACCACGGCCACGACCAATGGGCTGGACATGCGCCTCGCCCTGGCCGCCCTCGGTGCCAGGCGTCCCTTCCTCGTCATGCCGGCCTGGATGAGCGACGGCATCATCGCCTCGGCCATGGCCTATCTCGCCAGCTTCGGCCTCGCCGTTCCCCATGCCTGGCGCTACCAGCCGCTCGCCAGGTGGCGGGGCATCGCGCCGGACGGGCTCTATCCCGCCGGCATGGCGACCGACCAGGACACGCCATCGCTGTTCGACCAGGTGGTGAGGGAATGTCCCGCCGAGGCCGATTCCATCCTGCTCGCGGGCACCGGTCTGCGCTGCGTCGCCGTCATTGATGCACTCGAAAAGGCCCTCGGCCGGCCCGTCGTCACCGCCAACCAGGCGAGCCTGTGGCGCGCCCTGAAGGTAGCCGGCATGGAGGCCCGTCGCGACGGCTACGGGATCCTCCTGCGCGGCTGATACAGGAGCCGACTGATCGCAACCGCGGCCTCCGGCGTAATCGGCCACAGGGAATCGAACCAGGATGTCGAACATGCGGAGACATTGGGCGATCGTCGGGGCAGGGATGGCCGGCCTGGCCGCGGCCCGACGGATCGTGGCCGCCGGCCACGATGTCACCGTCCTCGACAAGAGCCGCGGCATTGGTGGACGCATGGCGACGCGCCGCGCCGGTGACCTCCAGTTCGACCATGGCGCGCAGTTCTTCACCGCCCGCGGTGCGCCCTTCTCCGAGGTCGTCGCCGCGCTGGTGACGAACGGGCAGGCGGCCCCCTGGGGCGACCAGGGCTATGTCGGCACGCCCGGGATGAGCTCCGTCGCGAAGGGGCTGGCCGCCGGCCTGACGATGGTCGGCAACCAGGAGGTCACGGCCCTGCGCCGCGGACCGCAGGGCTGGACCCTGGCGACGGGGGAGGGGTCGGCCGCCGTCGACGGAACGGTGCAGGTGGGAATCGATTGCTGAGTTTGAGCGGCGAGGAGGAGACACTCGCTGTCAAGGATGCCGCAGACTCGAGAAGAGGAGCTACCACCCCCACCACCACCACCCCCACCACCAACAACAAAAACAACAACAAACAAGTCAC
>JAIEPJ010000179.1 GCA_019749835.1 Phreatobacter sp.
CAATTCGCGGCGCACCCGGCATGGCGCCCTTCTCGACGCCGAGTTGCTCGCCGACGTCTATATCGAGCTGATCGGCGGCCGGCAGGCCTCTTTCGGCCTTGCCGATGCGGGCCGCGCGACCCAACGGGCGGCCCGGGGCCAGGCTGCCCTGCTGCAGCGGCCGGTCCCTCTGCCGCCGCGGCTGACCGAAGAAGACATCGTGGCTCACGCTGCTTTCGTCCAGGAAATCGGTGATAAGGCGATCTGGTATGACCAGCTGCCGCGACCGGCCGCCGCACCTCTGCCTTGACCCCTAGCTGACATCCCGATAGGAATGACGGCCTTGTGACAGGGCTCGTGGGGAGCTCGTCTTCATCGGGCCGATGAATGGTCGACCAGACACCCATGAGTCGCGTTGCCGTGCTTCGCCGGCCGGAAAAACGGCGGGAGTACGACGGCAAGTTCCTGAAAAGCTGGCTGAAAAATCCGCTTCGGATGGGCGCTGTCGCGCCCTCTGGTCCGGTTCTGGCGCGCCGTATGGCCAGCTATGTCGACCCGGCAGGAACCGGTCCCGTCATCGAATTGGGCCCCGGAACGGGGGCCATCACCGCGGCCCTGGTTGCCCATGGCGTGGATCCTAAGCGCCTCGTCCTGGTCGAGTATTCCATGGACTTCTGCCGCCTGCTGCGCGAGCGTTTTCCGACGGCGACCATCGTCCATGGTGACGCCTATGCGTTGAACCGGACCCTGACTGGCCGCCTCGCCGAACCCGCCGACGCCCTCGTTTCCGGTTTGCCGCTGATGACGCGCCCCGAGCCGATCCGGTTGAAGCTGTTGAATGAGGCTCTCGGCCTGATGAAGCCGGGCGCCCCCTTCGTGCAGTTCACCTATTCAGTGACATCGCCGGTCCCGATCAAGGGATCGGGGCTGATTGTGACGCCGTCCGAGCGCATCTGGCGCAACATTCCCCCGGCGCGGGTCTGGGTCTACCAGCGCCCCTGATCGCTCAGGCCGCCACCTGGTAAGCGCGCTGCTGACCGAGCGCAAACACCGCCATCCCGTGTGGAAAGAGCGAGCGGATCGCCGGCGCGCGGATGTCCAAGCCACCGGTGAAGGCACCGAAAGCTGGCATGATGATCCGCGTTTCACATGAAACAAAGGCCTTGCGGCGGACGCTGCCGCCGCGTCCCGTGACCGTGACGCAGGGATGCAGGTGACCGGCGATCTCGCCACCCTGCGGAGCCGAGGTCGGTTCGTGGGCGAATCGAATTCCCCCCTCGTTGACCGCGTCGCAGCAAAGCCCCGGAAGCGCGCCATCGAGCGAGGGATCATGGTTGCCGGCGACCCAGATCCAGTCGCGGCCCGCCTGCAGGCCGCGCAACGACGCGACATCAGCCTCGGCCATGCGGCTCGGCCCCGCCCGGTCATGGAAGCTGTCGCCCAGCGAGATGACCGTGCGCGGCTGGTAGCGGGCGATGACGGCGGCGAGCATCGCCAGGGTCCGCGCCGTGTCATAGGGCGGCAGCAGCATCCGCCGCGTCGCGAGCGCGGAGCCCTTCTCCAGATGGAGGTCGGACACGACGACGAGCCGCGACGCCGGGCACCACAAGGCGCCTGACGGATCCGCGACGAAGCCGCGGCCCAGAAGGCTGATCGTGGTGTCCGAGCGGGGTGCGGGTCGCGCAGTCATTCCTGATCCGAATCGATTGTCGTCACGCCTGTCCCGCAAGGCCGGCCTCGGCCAGCAGCGAAGCCTCGGCCTCGGCCAGCAGCGCCTCCCCGGCTTCGCCGTAGATCGGCTCGCGGCCGATCTCCAGCATCACCGGTACCGCCAGAGGCGAGACACGCTTGAGGTCACTGTGCACGATTCGCCCGCGAATGCGTGACAGCATCTGGCCGAGCCTGGCGATGTCGAGCAGGCCCGTCGCCGCATCGGCCCGTGCCGCCCGCAGCAGAAGGTGGCCCGGCTCGTGTCGGCGCAACACGTCGTAGATCAGGTCGGTGGAGATCGTCACCTGCCGACCGGTCTTCTCCTTGCCGGGATGGCGCCGCTCGATCAGGCCGGCAATGACAGCACAGGTTCGGAAGGTCCGCTTCATCAGCTGGCTTTCATCCAGCCAGGCCTCGAGGTCGTCCCCCAGCATGTCCTCGTCGAACAGCGCCGCGGTCGACAGCTCTCCCGCGCGGATGGCCGCGCCGAGGTCGGACAGGCCCCAGACAGAGAGCGAATAGTCGTTGGCGACGAAGCCCATGGGTCTCAAGCCGCGCCGCTCCAGTCGCCGGGTCAGCAACATGCCAAGCGTCTGGTGGGCGAGCCGGCCCTCGAAAGGATAGGCGACGAGGTGGAAGCGGTCGCCCCGCGGAAAGGTCTCGACCAGCAGCTGATCCGGGCCGGGGATGACCGACACGGCGCGTTGCAGCTCCAGCCATTCGGCGACCTGTGGGGGCAGCTTCCGCCATTCCGCCGGATCGGACAGCATCCGCCTGACGCCCGCGGCCAGAAAGGTCGACAGCGGAAACTTGCCGCCGGCATAGGCCGGCACCTTCGGTTCGCGTGCCGTCGAGCGCGAGACATAGACCTCGTTCTCGACCAGCGCCTCGTAGCGCAGGATCTCGCCAGCGAAGAGGAAAGTATCGCCCGGGACGAGCCCCTCGATGAAGTATTCCTCGACCTCCCCCAGCACCCGGCCGCCCCGCACGAGCGGACCTGATGGGCCCCGGCTTGCCGATCGGGCGCTGCGCACCATCCGAACCTTGAGCATCGGCGATTCGACGATCGTGCCGACATTCATGCGGTAGCGCTGCGCGACGGAAGGATGAGCGACACGCCACAAGCCCTTCTTGTCCTTACGGATCTTGGCGAAGCGCTCGTATGACTTCAGGGCATAGCCGCCGGTGGCGACGAAGGCGATGACGTCCTGGAACGTGGCCTGATCGAGCGTCGCGTAGGGGGCTGCTGCCGTCACTTCGGCGAAAAGCGCGGCTTCATCGAGGGGACCGGCGCAGGCCATGCCGAGAACATGCTGGCAGAGCACATCGAGCGCGCCCATGCGCAGCGGCTCGGTGTCCTGCGCGCCGCAATCGATGGCCTCCAGGGCGGCGCGGCACTCCATCACCTCGAAGCGGTTGGCAGGAACCAGGACGGCACGCGAGGGCTCGTCGAGGCGATGGTTGGCCCGGCCGATGCGCTGCATCAGCCGGCTCGAGCCCTTCGGCGCGCCGATATTGAGGACGAGGTCGACGTCGCCCCAGTCGATGCCGAGGTCGAGCGACGAGGTGCAGACGACCGCCTTCAGCTTCCCCGCCGCCATGGCATCCTCGACCTTGCGCCGCTGTGCGACGTCGAGGGAGCCGTGATGGAGGGCGATCGGCAGGTCCTCTTCGTTGATGGTCCACAGGAGCTGGAACAGCAGTTCGGCCTGGCTGCGGGTGTTCACGAAGACGAGTGTCGTCCGGTGCGCCTTGATCGCCGCGTAGAGCTCACCCGCCGCATGGCGCGCCGAATGTCCGGCCCAGGGCAGGCGCTCGGCCGTCTCGAGGATCGTCACCGCGGGCCTGGCACCCGCCGCCGCCATGACCACCATGGCCTCTGCCGCCCCCGGCCTCTGCGGCGCCAGGAACCTTGCGAGGTCGGCGGGGTCCTTGACCGTCGCCGACAGGCCAACGGTCACAAGGTCCGGTGCCAGGGTGAAGAGACGGGCCAGGCCGAGGGCGAGAAGGTCACCGCGCTTGGAGGTCACGAGCGCATGCAATTCGTCGAGCACGACGCGCTTCAGCGACCCGAACAGATAGGGCGCGTCGGCGGAGGCCAGCAACAGGGCGAGCTGTTCCGGGGTCGTCAGCAGGATGTCCGGCGGGTCGGCGCGCTGGCGCTGCCGCTTCGAAGCTGGGGTGTCACCGGTGCGGGTCTCGATCCTTATGGAGAGGCCCATCTCCTCGGTCGGGCGGTAGAGATTGCGCGCCACGTCGACAGCGAGCGCCTTCAGCGGCGAGATGTAGAGGGTGTGCAGCCCACGCCGACGCGGCGGTGGTTTGCGCCCGACGGGGCTTGTCGCCGCCTGCGATGGTGTGCGCGCCGGCTTGTCGGCGAGCTCGACCAGCGAGGGCAGGAAGCCTGCGAGGGTCTTGCCGGCGCCCGTCGGTGCGACGAGCAGCGCCGAGCGCCCGTCCCGCGCGAGGCGCAGGAGGTCGAGCTGATGGGCGCGCGGCGCCCAGCCACGCCCGGCGAACCAAGCGCCGAACCGCTCGGGCAGCAGCAGCGCGTCGGTCAGTTCGGCGTCAAGACGGGCGGACATGGTCGACAGAACTAAACAAGAACGCCGGCGAGGGGAAGGGCGCGCCGCGCCTCAGGGACAGCCCCAGGGCAGGAAGGTGCTCGCCATCCCGGCATTCAGCGCGCGGACGGTCATGATGTTGGCGAGATCCGTCTCGCGCGGCGAGCGCGGACAGACCCGCGGGGTCCCGTCGCACCCGCCCGCGACGAACCGGCCATGGGCCGAGAGAAACTCCTGCGACAGGCCCGCCGGTCCCTGGCGCTTCAGGACATCGTCCCAGGCCTGACGGTATCGATGGCACTTTTCTTCGGTCCAGCTGCGGGCCGGCGCCGTCTGGGCGATGGCCGAAGCGACAGCGAACATCACCAGGACGGCGGCGAGGCCGCCTTGCAGGCGGAAAGGAGCGATCATCCTCGTCCTCTGACCGGCGACACCGGCGAAATCAAGGCCCGATCCGGCTCAGGCGATCAGTTTCAGTGCCCTGAAGCTGGCATGGCCGTCGCGGCCGACGATGATGTGGTCATGCACGGTGATCCCCAGCGGCCGGGCGATGTCGACGATCTGCTGGGTCATCAGGATATCGGGCCGCGATGGCGTCGGATCGCCGGAGGGGTGGTTGTGCACCAGGATGACGGCGGTGGACGACAGTTCCAGCGCGCGCTTCACCACCTCGCGCGGATAGACCGGCGTATGGTCGACCGTGCCCACACCCTGCACCTCGTCGGCGATCAGCGCGTTCTTCCTGTCGAGATAGAGGACGCGGAACTGCTCGCGCTCGGCAAAGGCCATGGCGGTGCGGCAATAGTCGATCAGCGCCGCCCATGAGGACAGGACCGGGCGACGGGAGATCTCGGCGCGCCCCATGCGCCGCGCCGCGGCATGGACGAGCTTGAGCTCGGTGGTGACAGTCGTCGTGACGCCTTCCACCTCCGCGAGCCGCGCCTCCGGCGCAGCGAGGACGTCCGCAAAGGAGCCAAACCGTTTCAGCAGCGCCTTGGCGAGGGGTTTGACGTCACGCCGCGGAATGGCGCGGAACAGGATCAGCTCGAGGAGTTCGTAATCCGCCAGCGCCTCCGCTCCGGCCTCGCGAAAGCGGCTGCGCAGCCTCTCGCGATGGCCGTGAAAATGCGGCGCTTCTGCAAAACCGGGAGCGTCGTCGGCCGGTGGTGAGGTGGTGTCGATGACCATGGTTCCATCCCCGTCGTGACGGTAGCCGACAATCGGCGCGGGCAGCCCTCCGGTTGTTTGCGGATGCTTGCCCATCGGTCCTTCGGCGGAGCTCCGGCCGCTTGCCCTCGGCGGCGGGGCGGGAGACTGTCGCCGGCGCGACAGGGAGGCGACGGCCATGGGAACGTTCAGGGCGGTGGTGGTCACCAAGACCGAAACCGGCACACAGGCGGCGCTGGCGCGTTTCGACGACGCCGACCTCATGGACGGTGACGTCACGGTGCGGGTCTCGCATTCGACCCTCAACTACAAGGACGGTCTCGCCCTGACCGGCAAGGCACCGGTGGTGCGCCGCTTCCCGATGATCCCCGGCATCGATTTCGCCGGCATTGTCGAGACTTCGGCCCATGCCGACTTCAGGCCGGGCGACGCTGTCATCCTCAACGGCTGGGGCACCGGTGAGACCCATCTCGGCGCCTATGCCGAGAAGACCCGCGTCAAGGGTGACTGGCTGGTGCCGCTGCCCGACGGCCTCACTGCCGCAGAGGCCATGGCCATCGGCACGGCGGGCTATACCGCCATGCTCTGCGTCATGGCGCTGGAGCGCCACGGCATCACCCCCGAGCGTGGCCCGCTGGTGGTGACGGGCGCGGCCGGCGGCGTCGGTTCTGTGGCGACCGCCCTTCTCGCCCGCCGCGGCTATCACGTCGTCGCCTCCACCGGCCGGCCGCAGGAGGCGGATTATCTGAAGTCCCTTGGCGCTGCCGAGATCATCGACCGTGCCGAACTCTCCGCCCCGGGCCGGGCGCTCGCCAAGGAGCGCTGGGCTGGCGGGATCGATTCCGTCGGTTCGCACACCCTCGCCAATGTACTGTCCATGACGCGCTATGGCGGTGCCGTGGCTGCCTGCGGACTCGCCCAGGGCATGGACCTCCCGACGACCGTCGCGCCGTTCATCCTGCGCGGGGTATCCCTCCTCGGCGTCGATTCGGTGATGGCGCCAAAGACACTGCGGCTGGAAGCCTGGTCGCGGCTCGCGACGGAGCTCGATCGCGACAGCCTCGCCCGCATCACCTCCTCCATCCCGCTGGAAGCGGTGATCGAGGCCGGTTCGGCCATCCTCGAGGGGCGGATCCGCGGCCGCGTCGTGGTCACGATCGACTGACAGACTGGTCTGGAACACCCGCGGCATCGCGGCGTTGACGCCCGGAGGATCAGGATCAGTCCATGCCGAAGAACCGCTCCGCCCTGATGGCTGTTCTCATTGCCCTCGCCGGTGTGGCCTGTGGTTGCGGCCCGCTCGCGGCCCAGGCCGGCTATCCGCCGCCCGCGCCAGGCATGGCTCCGCCCGCCTTCGGCAATCCGACCCAGCAGCATTTCGATATCCTGCGCCAGCGGGACAGCGACCGGCGCTCGTTCGACAGCTTTCAGCGCAGCCAGCAGCGTGAAGCCGACCGCAATCTCGAAACACTGCGCCGGCAGCAGCGCGACCAGCAGCGCCAGCGCGACGCTGATCGCCGCCGCGGACGTGAGGCCGACGAGGCCCGGACCGCTCCCGGCCTTGCGGTGCAGGGACGGGGCCGGCGCGGCCCCCTGACCGAGGCCGAGCGGGATCGGGTCAACCGCGCGGCCACGCGGTCTCTGTCGGCGGGAACGCCCTCCATCATGATCGAGGACAGGCCGCGCCGCCGCTGACCTCGTCCGGTACCATGACCGTACGAGACGATGGTCATTGCATCGCAAAAGCGCCATGATCTCTGCGGAACCTGATCATCGATGTCCCGCACGCGTCTCATCATCGTCGCCGTCGTCTGCGCCCTCATCGGTTGCGGGGCTCTCGCGACCTTTACCTATAACCGCCCGACGACGGTCACCGTCGCGGTGGGGCCGTCCGGTTCCGAGGCGGCGCGCCTGATCGATGCGTTCCGTGTGGCCCTCCAGCGGGAGCGGTCCAGCGTGCGACTGCGTCTGGTCTCCTCCGATTCGCCCTCCGACAGTGCCGCCAAGCTGGAGCGCGGGGACGTCGACTTCGCCATCGTCAGGGCCGATATCGCGTTCCCCCCTAGCGCCATGACCGTGGCGACCTGGCAGCGCAACCCCGTTGTCCTGGCTGCGCCGGCAGCCGCCGGCATCGAGCGCTGGACCGATCTCGGTGGCAAGACGATCGGTGTCATGGGCCGTGGCATCGGCTACAACATGCGCCTGATCCAGACCATCCTGCGCGAACACGGCGTTCAGCCCTCCGCGGTCCGGATGGTCGAGGTCCTCCCCTGGGAAACAGCAGAAGTCTTCCGCAAGAAGCAGATCGAGGCGCTGGTGACCATCGGCCCTCCCTCCTCGAAACCGGTGGCCGATGCCATCGCCGGGCTGGTGCGGGAAACACCCGACGGCAAGGTCACTTTCGTGCCCGTGCGCGAGGCTGAGGCGGTCGCCGACCGCGTCGCCTTCCTGGAGTCGATGGACATCGTCGCCGGCTCCTTCGGCTCGAATCCGCCCCGGCCGGTAGAGAACTTCCCAACCCTCGGCGTCGTCCACTATCTGGTGGCGCGCCGGAGCGTCGACGACGCGGTGGCGGCCGAATTCACCCAGCAGTTGTTCACGCTGCGCCCCTCCTTCGCCGCGCAGTACCCTGCCGCCAACCGCCTTGAAGTTCCGGACACTGAGAAGGGCTCGGCCATCCAGGTCCATCCCGGTGCTCTCGCCTATCTGACGGGCGAACAGAAGACATTCCTCGAAAAATACAGCGATGTCCTGTACCTGGCGATCTTCGGCCTGTCCCTCGGTGGCTCGGCGCTCGCTGGGGCGGCCGGCTATTTCGGCATCGGGCGCCGCGAAGCCGATCCCGGATTCCTGCCGGAGGTTCTGCTCCTCCTGCGCAACGCCCGCGCCACCGACGATAACGATGTGCTCGACGAGATCGCCAGGCGTGCCGACGACATCTTCGTCGAATCCATCGAGGCGTCGAAGCAGCCCGGGTTCGACTCGAGCCAGTTCGCCACCCTGACCCTTGCCCTTGACCGCCTCAACGCCTCGATCGCCGACCGTCGGGGCGCCATCGCGATGATGGATGACGACGAGGACGCAGACGAAGCGGTCGTGCCACCGCCGCCCGTGGCTGTGTCCATCGCGCGGGGGTGACGGGGCCGGCGTGCAAAGCTATAGGATCGGTCCGTCGCCGTTGAGGAGGACCGTGGTGATAGCGCCCCGGATGGAGAACCGGTCCAGTTCGATCGAGGAAGCCTGCATCGCCAAGGGCATGCGGATGACAGATCAGCGCCGCGTCATCGCCCGCGTCATCGAGGCGGCAGCCGATCATCCCGACGTCGAGGAACTGCACCGGCGGGCCAATGCCGTCGACTCGAACATTTCGCTGTCCACGGTCTACCGGACCGTCAAGCTGTTCGAGGATTCCGGCATCATCACCCGCCATGCCTTCGGCGACGGGCGCGCCCGCTACGAGACGATCCCCGAAGCCCATCACGACCACCTGATCGACCTCAGGTCCGGCCGGGTGGTCGAGTTCCAGTCGGAAGAGATCGAGCGGCTGCAGGCCGAGATCGCCCGCAAGCTCGGCTATCGCCTGGTCGACCATCGACTCGAACTCTATTGCGTGCCGCTCGATGAAGAATCCTGACAGGCCGGGCACTGAATTCGGCCGTGGCGGCCCGAGCATCTTTGATTCGATCCGGGCGCTGGTCTGGCTGGTCCTGCTGATCGCCGCGGCGCTGCTGCTGCTGCCGGCCCAGATGATCGCCCACGGCTTCGGCCTCAATGCCCGCCGCACCATCCCCATGCTCTTCCATCGCATGGTGCTCAGGGCCCTCGGCGCGCGGATCACCGTGCGTGGTGAGGCGACGACGCACCGGCCGGCGCTCTTCGTGCCCAACCACGTCACCTGGATGGACATCATGGTGCTCGGCGCCTTCGCGCCGGTCTCCTTCGTCGCCAAGGCGGAAATCGCCGGCTGGCCGCTCTTCGGCTATCTCGCCAAGCTGCAACGCTCGATCTTCGTCGATCGCGACCGCCGCCACACCACCTCGCGGACGGCGCAGGAAATGATCGCGCGCATGCGCGAGGGCGAACCGGTCGTGCTCTTCGCCGAGGGCACGTCCTCCGACGGCAACCGCGTCCTGCGCTTCCGCCCCGCCCTGGTCGGGGCTGCCGAAAGCCTCGCCCGGGCCACCGGCGAGACCGTCTGGATCCAGCCCATCGCGCTGGCCTATCGCCGGATCAACGGCCTGCCCGCCGGCCGGCAGCATCGCCCCCGTATCTCCTGGATCGGCGACATCGAGCTCGTGCCACACGCCTGGGCCCTGCTGAAGGACGGCGCCGTCGACGTCGACCTCATCTTCGGCAACCCCGTGCCCTTCGATCCGAGCGCCGACCGCAAGGCCATCGCCCAGTTTCTCGAGCAGCGGGTGCGCGGCCTGCATGCCTCGGCGCTCACCGGCAAGGATGAGAACCTACCGCCGCTCGCCGCGCTCTGAGGGTCGCAAGGTCCGGCTCAACCGAAGCCGAGGGTCGCCATCATCGCGTCGAGCCTGTCGGAAGGGATCGCCATCACGTCGGGAAGCGACGTCCAGACGAGCCATGCCTCCACCGGCCGTCCCGGCGCGATGGCCGCCAGCAGGGCCCTGTAGATGGCGAGCTGCGCCAGATAGGCTTCCGGCACCTCGTCGATGCGCACGGGCGCTGGGACGTTGGTCTTGAAGTCGGCGATGATCACCCGCTCCGGGGTCACCACGAGACGGTCGATCTGGCCGGAGATCGGCTTGCCGCCAAGCCGCCCTGCAACCGGCACCTCCGCCCGGCTGTCCGGCCCGAACAGGGCCGCGACGCGGGGATCGGTCATCACCCGCATGGCCTCTTCGGCGAGCCGCGCCGCCGCCTCGTCTTCGATGTCGCTCTGGGCGGCGAGGAAGCGAGCGGCCGCCTCCGCGCGCCGGTCGAAGGGCAGGTCGGGCAGCGACTGCAGCATGCGGTGAACGATGGTGCCGCGGCGGAGCGCCGCCTCGCGGGTCATCAGCGCCTCGCGCGAGCGGGCGGGGGCCGCCTCGCTGCCAAACCCGGAGGGCGTGAGGACACGTGGCGGCACGGCGACGGCGGGAGCGGGCCTTTCGAGCCAGTCCGGCAGGGTCGTGCGCACGATCGCCTGCGGAGCGACGGTGGCCCGTGCCGGGGGAAGCGCCGGCCCGTTGCGCCAGCGCTTCACCACGCCGTCGCCGTCGTCGGCCGGCTCCTCCACGGCCTCGCTGCCGATGGTCCGGTCGATGATGTCGTACCAGACGTGGGGGCTCGGCTTCTTCGGTCGCGCTCCGCAGACGATCAGCCTGTCCGCCGCCCGGGTCATCGCCACGTAGAGAAGCCGCCGGTATTCCTCCACCTGGGCGTCGCGGCTCGCCCTGCGGGCCTCCTCCACCAGGGGTGTGTCGGCCGCCGCCCTCGGCGACCAGACGAGGCGCGGCGGCGTGCCGACCGGCGCATTGGGCGGCCGGATGGCGAAGATCTTCGGGTCGTGGCTGCCACCGGGCTTTCCCATGGTGTCGGCGAGGAAGACGATGTCGGCCTCCAGCCCCTTGGCGCCATGCACGGTCATCACGCGCACCTCGTCGCGGCCGAGCTCCATGTCGCGCTTCACGTTGACCTCGCCCGCCCGCATGGACGCGAGGAAACCGCGCAGGGTCGGGATCTCCGCCGCCTCGAAGGACAGCGCCATGGACATGAACTCGTCGAGGGCGTCGGCCGCCTCCGATCCGAGCCGCGCCAGCATGGCGCGCCGGCCCTGGTCGCGCGCCAGCACGCGGCCGTAGAAAGCGGCCGGGGACAGAGCCAGCGCCTCCTCCCGCCATCCGGCGAGGCGGGCTGCGGCCGGATGGGCATCGGCGACCAGCGCGTCCCACAGCGACCCCCTTCGGCCAGAGGCGAGCTCCAGGAGGTCGTCCTCGCTCATGCCGATCAGCGGGCTCTTCAGCACGGCGGCGAGCGACAGGTCATCGTCAGGCGTCAGCAGGCAGTCGCCGAGCGCCAGCAGGTCCATCACGGCAATATGCTCGCCCAGCACCAGGCGGTCGGCGCCGGCCACCGGCACGCCAGCATTCTTCAGCGCCCGGATGATGCTCTCGAAGATTGGCCCGCGCCGCCGCACCAGGATGAGAATGTCACCGGCCCGGATCGGCCGGTCGCGGTCGGGCAGGCGATGTCCTTCGTCGAGCCAGAGACGGATATGGCGGGCGATGCGGGCCGCGAGCCGTTCCGCTGGATCGCCAAGGCCAGGTGCGTCGACCGGAGCGGTCCAGGGCGAGGGTTCCTCGGTGGGCTCCGGCAGTGCGGCCGGCCAGAGCTCCACCAGGCCCGGTGCCGCCTGGCGTGCCGCCTCGTGCGGCGACAGCGGTCCAGGCGCGAAGGACAGGCCCCTGCGCGCATCGTCGTCGGCGAAGACACGGTCGACGGCGCTCAGCACGGCCTTGGTCGACCGGAACGAGAAGTTCAGGCGGATATGGCGTTCGAAGGGCCGCTCGGCCGCGGCGAACTTGCGGGCAAAGGCATCGCGCAGGGCGCTGAAATTCTGTGGCACCGCGCCCTGGAACGAATAGATCGACTGTTTCTCGTCGCCGACCACGAAGAGTGTCCGCGGCATGCCGCGCGCGCCCTCGCCCGCGGTGA
>JAIEPJ010000287.1 GCA_019749835.1 Phreatobacter sp.
TCTTTGCGGGCCTGATCCTTGGCGAAACGCTGGGCAGTGCCCAGATGATGGGAAGCCTCCTCGTCCTCGCCGCGCTCGTCGCCTCCTCGCTTGCCGAGCTAAAGCGCGAGAGCCCGCCCGTCACGCCACGCGCCAACGCCCCCGATGTCCGCTGAATCCGCCCCCCGCCGGCCGCGACCGCCCGTCCCCGTCACCGTGCTGACGGGATTTCTCGGCGCCGGCAAGACGACGCTCCTCAACCGCCTTCTCGCCGACGACGGGATGAAGGACACGGCGGTCCTCATCAACGAGTTCGGCGAGATCGGCCTCGACCACCTGCTGGTGCGCACCGTCGAGGAGGGCATCGTCATGCTGTCCTCAGGCTGCGTCTGCTGCTCGGTTCGCGGCGACCTGGTGGCGGCACTCGAAGACCTGCTGCGTGCGGTCGACAATGGCCGCGTCGAGCCGTTCTCCCGGGTGATCATCGAGACCACGGGGCTCGCCGACCCGATACCGGTCATCCACACGCTGATGGCCCATCCCTATCTCGCCATGCGCTACCGGCTGGATGCGGTCATCACCGTCGTCGACGCGATCAACGGGATGGCCACCCTCGACACCCATCCCGAAGCGGTGCGGCAGGCGGCGGTGGCCGATCGGATCGTGCTGACCAAGACCGATCTGCTGACGGATGCGCCGACCCTTGCAACCTTCGATCGGCTGATCGCCAGGCTTGCGGGCCTCGCTCCGGCCGCCCGCCGGCTCGATGCCGCGAAGGGCGAGGCGACGCCCGCGCAGGTGCTCGCCGCGGGCCTGACCGATCCCGTCACCAAGATCCCCGATGTGGCGCGCTGGCTCAACGAGGAGGCGCTGGCCGGCGCCGACGGCTCCCATACCCACGATGACGGCATCCGCGCCTTCGCGCTGACCAGCGATCAGGCCATGGGCTCCGCTGCCTTCGACATGTTCCTCGAACTGCTGCGCGGCGCCCACGGTCCGCACCTCCTGCGCGTCAAGGGCGTGGTGAAGATCGCCGAGTTTCCCGACCGGCCGGTGGTCGTCCACGGCGCCCAGCACGTGTTCCATCCGACGACGGTGCTCGATTCCTGGCCCGACGGCGATGCCCGCACCCGCATCGTCTTCATCCTGAAGGACATGGACCCCGCGGTGATCCAGGCGCTCCACGACGCCTTTCTCGGTATCGCCAGACCCGACCAGCCGGACAGGGCGGCGCTGACCGACAATCCCCTCGCCATCCCGGGCATGCGTTTCTGACGCGGCGGCACTCTTGCCCGCCGGACCATGGGGTGATCGACTGGCGCTGGAGGCCGTCATGGACTGGTCGGCGAAGCAATATCTGGCGTTCGAGGACGAGCGGATACGGCCCGCCCGCGACCTGCTCGCGGCCGTCCCGACGCGCGATCCGCGCCGCGTCGTCGATCTCGGCTGCGGGCCAGGCAACACGACGGAACTGCTGCTGCGGACCTATCCCAGGGCCGAGGTCATCGGGATCGATTCCTCCCCGGACATGATCACCCATGCCCGCACCCGCCTCGGTGGCATCGGCTTCGCGGTGGCCGATCTCACGACCTGGCGGCCGGACCCCGCCGCCCCGGTCGACATCATCTATTCCAACGCCGTCTTCCAGTGGATCGCCGGCCACGAGACCATCCTGCCACGGCTCGTCCACCTGCTGCCCGCGGGCGGCAGCCTCGCCGTCCAGATGCCCGACAATCTCGACGAGCCAAGCCATGTCGCCATGCGCGCGGCGGCGCAGGCGGGGCCATGGTCGCACAAGCTGGCCGGCGCCGAAGGGTCCCATACGCCGATCGCCCCGGCCGCCGCCTATTTCCGGATGCTCAAACCCCATGCGGCGCGGGTGGATGTCTGGCGCACGGTCTATCACCATCCGCTGGATGGCATCGAGGGCATCGTCGAATGGTTCAAGGGCTCGCGGCTGCGCAGCTATCTCGGCCTGCTCGATCCCGCCGAGCGCGAGGCCTATCTTGCCGCCTATCGCGTTGCGCTCGCGCCGCACTATCCTGTCGATGCCGAGGGCAAGGTCCTGCTCGCCTTCCCCCGTCTCTTCATCGTCGCTACGCGCTGACATCACCTGCCCAACACACAAAAACGCCGAGGAAACGCCTATGAACCGCATCGATCTCGCCGGCCGGACCGCCATCATCACGGGGGGGGCCCGCGGCATCGGCTATGCCGCCGCCGAGCGGATGCTCGAGTCGGGCGCCGAGGTCGCCCTTTGGGACGTCGATGCGGCGAAGCTTGCGGAGGCTGCGGCGACGCTCGCGGCAAAGGGCCGCGTCTCCACCCATGTCGTCGAACTCACCGACGAGACATCGGTGCAGGCGGCCACGGATGCCACGGTCGCGGCCCATGGCGGCATCGCCATCCTGGTCAACAATGCCGGCATCACCGGCGGTAACGGCAAGACCTGGGAACTCTCTCCGGAGATCTGGCGGCGCGTCGTCGAGGTCAACCTCGTCGGGCCCTATCTCACCTGCCGCGCCGTGGTTCCCGTCATGCTGAAGGCCGGCTACGGGCGCATCGTCAACATCGCCTCCATCGCCGGCAAGGAAGGCAACCCCAATGCCTCGCATTATTCGGCGTCGAAGGCGGGGCTGATCGGCCTGACCAAGTCGCTGGCCAAGGAACTCGCCACCGCCGGCATCCTCGTCAACTGCATCACGCCCGCCGCAGCCAAGACCGAGATCTTCGACCAGATGAAGCAGGAACATATCGACTTCATGCTGTCGAAGATCCCGATGAACCGTTTCCTGCAGGTGAATGAGGCGGCCGCGATGATCGCCTGGCTGTCCTCCGAGGACTGCGCCTTCTCCACCGGCGCCGTCTTCGACATTTCCGGCGGCCGGGCGGTCTATTGACGCCCCTTGCCGCCCCTCCTTGTGCGGTGCACCATAGGGCTCACCCGCTGATGGAGCCGCGCCCTGAGTGATCTCAGTCTGACCATCGCCATTGTCGACGAGAGCCGCTCCCGCGCCGCCATCATCGAGGAGGGGCTGCGCGACGCCGGCTATTCGAAGATCGTCCATATCGGGGAGATGACCAATCTCCTTGCAAGGCTCTATGCCACCGATCCGGACGTGGTGGTCATCGACCTGGAGAACCCGTCCCGCGACGTGCTGGAACAGCTGTTCCAGGTCTCCCGCCTGGTGAAACGGCCCGTCGCCATGTTCGTCGACCAGTCCGATACCGGCATGATCAACAAGGCGATCGAGGCGGGGGTCTCTGCCTATGTGGTCGATGGGCTGAAGAAGGAGCGGGTCAAGTCCATCCTCGACATGTGCATGGCCCGTTTCCACGCCTATGCGCGGTTGCAGAACGAACTCGATCAGGCCCGCTCGGCCCTGGAGGAGCGCAAGATCGTCGAACGCGCCAAGGGCCTGCTGATGCGCCACAAGGGCGTTACGGAGGACGAGGCCTATACGCTGCTGCGCCGCCGCGCCATGAACGAGAAGAAAAAGCTGGGCGACATCGCCCAGGCGGTGGTCACCGGTCTGGAGATGCTCGGATGAGACGGATCACCATCGGCTTCATCCCGCTGACCGACGCCGCTCCTCTCATCGCCGCGCATGAGCGCGGCTTTGCGGCGGAGGAAGGCCTTGCCTTCGATCTCGTGCGCGAGGTCTCCTGGGCCAATATCCGCGACAAGCTCTCCATCGGCCTCCTCGATGCGGCCCATATGCTCACCCCGCTGGCCCTGGCGAGCGCGCTCGGAATCGGCCACGTCAAGGTGCCGTTGATCGCACCGATCACGCTGGCGCTGAACGGCAATGCCATCACGCTGTCGGCGGCCTTCGTGCGCGAACTGGGGGGCCTGCCGGACGATCCGGTGGCCGCCCTGCCGCTGATTGCCGCGGCCATCCGGCGGCGGGAAAGTGCCGGATTGAATCCACCGGTCTTCGCCAGCACCTTCCCCTTCTCCACCCATAACTACATCCTGCGCGCCTATCTCGCCGCCGGCGGCATCGATCCGGACCGCGACGTTCAGCTCGTCGTCATCCCGCCGCCGCTGATGGCAGGATCCCTCGAAAAGGGCCTGATCGACGGCTTCTGCGTCGGCTCGCCGTGGAATTCGGTGGCCGTCGACCGCGGCGCCGGCCATATCCTCGCCCCGAGCTCGGCGCTCTTCTCGCGCATCCCCGAGAAGACGCTGGTGATCGGCGATACGCTGGCGGCCGGCGATCGGGAGACGCTGCGTGCCATCATCGCCGCGACCGCCAAGGGAGCGGCCTGGTGCGCCGATCCCGGCAATGCCCTCGAACTGGCGGCCATGCTCTCGGCCCCGCATTATCTCAGCGTTGCCGCCGCCCTCGTGCTGCGCACCATCGAGGGCCGGCTGATCTTCACGCCGGGCGGGCCGTCGCGCGCCGTCGCCGACTTCATCCGCTACGATGTGCCCGGCGCGGCCCGTCCCGATGCCGGCCGCTATGCCTGGCTCTATGCGCAGATCGTCCGCTGGGGGCAGACGCTGTTCGATCCGGAAGCCCCGGCCAAGATCGCCGCGCTGATCCGGACCGACCTCTTCGACGCGGCGGTGGGCGGAGCGCCGCCCGCCGTCCTCGCTGACCCGATCGGCAGCATCCTCGAGCCACCCTTCGATCCCGCCGCTCTCGGCGATTATCTCGCCCGTTTCGACGCCCGCGGCCTGCCGAAGCTGCCTGCCTGAGCGGCTGTTGCACTGCACAGCGAATCGGCACCGCCTCGCCGATCTGCCGTCGTTTCGAACGTTTCCAGCCTCGCCCGGTCGGCCTGCCCCACCCGGACCGTTGAAGACAGGCGCTTTCCGGCCCCGGAGGCACTTGGCACGAGCCTTGAATATCCTTTGTCTCAAGGGTTGGCCCGAGGGTCGCAACCCGGCCCAATGCTGGGCCCTTCAGCAACGCCGCTGACAAATGTCCGACGTGCCGCTCTCCGATCGAGAACCGGCGACGACGAGGCCTTTGTCGGCGGTTTTTTTGTGCCCGGAACCAGCCGGGCGGCATGAGGACCCATCCCGTCGCGGCTCGCCGCGGCCGCCATTCACCTGTTCCTTGACCGTAACCGGGACCTGACGATGACAAAGACCTTCCAGGCACAGTCCCTCACATCGGCGCGCACCAGCCGCCGTGCCTTCCTCAAACGGACCGCCGCCACCGCCGCCCTCTTCGCCGCCGCCAAGGCGGCCTTGCCCGCCGGCGCCTTTGCGCAAGGGGCGGGCCCCGAGGTGAAGGGCACCAAGCTCGGCTATATCGCGCTCACCGACGCCGCGCCGCTCGTCATCGCGCGCGAGAAGGGCTTCTACGCCAAGCATGGCGTGCCCGACATGGACATTTCCCGCCAGGCCTCATGGGGCGCAACGCGCGACAACATGGCTCTCGGCACGAGGGCCAATGGCATCGACGGCGGCCACATCCTCCGGCCGAAGACCCATCTCTACAGCACCGGCAAGGTGATGCAGAACGGCCAGCCGGTGCCGATGTACACGCTCCTCAACCTCAACGAGGACGGCCAGGCCATCTCTGTATCCAACGAGTACAAGGACCTGAACATCCAGAAGGACGCCTCGCCGCTGAAGGCGGCCTTCGAGCGGAAGAAGGCGCAGGGCAAGGACCTGACTGCCGCCATGACCTTTCCGGGCGGGACCCACGACCTGTGGATCCGCTACTGGCTCGCCGCCGGCGGCATCGATCCGGACACCGATATCAAGGTGATCGTCGTGCCGCCGCCGCAGATGGTGGCGAACATGAAGGTCGGCACCATGGACTGCTTCTGCGTGGGCGAGCCGTGGAACGAGCAGCTCGTCAACCAGAACATCGGCTACACCGCGATCACCACCGGCGAGCTGTGGTTCAGGCACCCTGAGAAGATCCTCGGCATGCGCGCCGATTGGGTCGACGCCCATCCCCGCGCCACCCAGGCCATCCTGATGGCGGTGATGGAAGCGCAGCAGTGGTGCGAGAAGATGGAGAACAAGGACGAACTGGCGCAGATCGTCGGCCGCCGCCAGTGGTTCAACGTTCCGGTCAACGACATCAACGGCCGGCTCAAGGGCAACATCAACTACGGCCACGGCCGGACCGTCGCGAATTCGCCGTTGCGGATGAAATTCTGGGGCGAGGGCGGCGCCGTCTCCTATCCGTGGAAGAGCCTCGACACCTGGTTCGTCACCGAGAACATCCGTTGGGGCAAATTCGAGCCCAATACCGATATCAAGGCGCTGGTCGACCGGACCAATCGCTCGGATCTCTGGCTGCAGGCGGCGAAGACCCTCGGTGTCACCGGCGTCCCGACCTCCGACTCGCGCGGGGTCGAGACCTTCTTCGATGGCGTGAAGTTCGACCCCGCTGATCCGCAGGCCTATCTGCGCGGCCTCAAGATCAAGCGCGCCCAGGTCTGATCGGCGCGGTCCGATCGAAAACCTCGCCGCCCGGCCCGTTCGGGCGGCCCCTCACCTCCGGCAAGAGAGCGCTCATGTCCAGACCCGCATTGAGAGCCGTCGAAACCATGCCCCAGCCGTCCGCCGCCGCGCCTGCCCCGTCGGCCGAAGTGGTGACGTTGACGCCGCCGCGATCGGCGCCCCGGCTCGCCTTGCTCAAGCCGAAGCTGATCTCCACGGCGAGCGTCGTGTTGCCGCCTCTCCTCACCCTGGCGCTCATCCTTCTCGTCTGGGAAATCCTGTGTTCCGGCGCCGGCGCGACCCTGCCCTCGCCGAGCCAGGTCTGGCGCGATTCGAGCGACCTGATCCTCGATCCCTTCTTCGTCGCCGGCAGCCAGGATATCGGTCTCGGTTGGCGGGTCCTGACGTCGCTGCAGCGCGTCGCCATCGGCTTCGGCCTGGCTGCGCTCGTCGGAATCGCCGTCGGAACCCTCGTGGGGCAGTCGACCTGGGCGATGCGCGGCCTCGATCCGATCTTTCAGGTGCTGCGCACCGTCCCGCCGCTCGCCTGGCTGCCGATCTCGCTCGCCGCCTTCCGCGACGCCAATCCCAGCGCCATCTTCGTCATCTTTATCACGGCGATCTGGCCGATCCTCATCAACACCTCGGTCGGCATCCGCAACATCCCGCAGGACTATCGGAACGTCGCCGCCGTGCTGCGGCTGAACCAGATCGAGTTCTTCTGGAAGATCATGCTGCCCTCGGCCGCGCCCTACATCTTCACCGGCCTGCGGATCGGCGTCGGCCTCGCCTGGCTCGCCATCGTCGCTGCGGAAATGCTCACCGGCGGCGTCGGCATCGGCTTCTTCATCTGGGACGCGTGGAACTCCTCCAAGCTCTCCGACATCATCGTCGCGCTCGTCTATATCGGCTTCATCGGCTTCGTCCTCGACCGGCTGATCGCAGGGCTCGCGACCATCGTCACCCGCGGCACGGCTGCGAATTGAGGAGCGCCGCGATGAAACAGGCCCCCTATCTCCAGATCGACGGCGTCGAGAAGACCTTCACGCGCGGCGACACGTCCAACCACGTCCTCGCCGACATCCATGTCGGTATCGACAAGGGCGAGTTCGTCTCCATTATCGGCCATTCCGGCTGCGGCAAGTCCACCCTTCTCAACATCATCGCCGGCCTCACACCGGCGACCTCAGGCGGCGTGCTCCTCGACAACAAGGAGGTGAACGAACCCGGCCCCGACCGCGCCGTCGTCTTCCAGAACCATTCGCTTCTGCCCTGGCTGACCGTCTACGAGAATGTCCGCATGGCCGTCGACAAGGTCTTCCGGGCGACGAAATCGCGGGCCGAGCGTCATGACTGGACCATGCACAAGCTCGACCTCGTCCACATGGCCCATGCCAGGGACCGTCGTCCCGCCGAGATTTCCGGCGGCATGAAGCAGCGTGTCGGCATTGCCCGGGCGCTGGCCATGGAGCCGAAGATCCTTTTGCTCGACGAGCCCTTCGGTGCTCTCGATGCGCTGACGCGTGCCCATCTGCAGGACTCCGTCATGCAGATCCACGCCACGCTGAAGAACACGATGATCATGATCACCCATGACGTCGACGAGGCGGTGCTGCTGTCCGACCGCATCATCATGATGACCAACGGGCCTGCGGCGACCATCGGCGAGATCCTTGAGGTTTCGCTGCCGCGCCCGCGCAAGCGGCTCGAACTCGTCACCAACACCACCTACATCAAGGCGCGCGAGGCGGTGCTGAAGTTCCTCTACGAGCGTCATGCCTTCGTCGAAGCGGCCTGACGGTCGACGCCCATGTCCGAACCGCTCGTCGTCATCGGCAACGGCATGGCTGCGGTACGCCTCGTCGAGGAGCTCGGTCGCCTCGCGCTCGGCCGCTACAGCATCCTCGTCGTCGGGGAGGAGCCGCGTCTCGCCTATAACCGGGTTCTGCTGTCCTCCGTTCTCGCCGGCGAGTTGCCTGTCGCCGATACGGAGCTGAAGCCGCTGACGTGGTGGAAGGCGCAGGGCGTGACGCTGGCCTATGGCCGGCGGGCCAGCGCCATCGATCGCGCCAGCCGGAACGTCTGGCTGGAGGACGGGACGCAACTGCCCTATGCGCGGCTGGTGCTCGCCACCGGCTCCGACCCGATCCGCCTGCCGAAGCCCGGGATGGACCTGCCCGGCGTCGTCACCTTCCGCGACCATGACGATGTCGGCGCCATGCTGGCGGCAGCGGGCCCTGCGACGCGGGCCGTGGTCATCGGCGGCGGCCTGCTCGGCATCGAGGCGGCCTGTGGCCTCGCCGCGACCGGGACACGGGTGACGCTGATCCATCTGATGGACCGCCTGATGGAGCGCCAGCTCGACGCCGAGGCGGCGAGCCTGCTCAAGGCGGCCCTCGAGGCGCGGGGGATCACAGTCCTGCTCGGCGCCGACACCGCTGCGGTCGAGGGCGAGGGCTGTGTCGAGGCCGTCCGCCTGGCCGATGGCCGGGACCTGCCCTGCGACATCGTCGTGACCGCCGTCGGCATCCGCCCCAATGCGAAGCTCGCCCGGGCGGCGGGCCTGGCAACGGCCCGCGGCATCGTCGTCGACGACCATCTGACGACCTCCGATCCGGTGATCCATGCCATCGGCGAATGCGCCGAGCATCGCGGCACCTGTTACGGCCTCGTCGAGCCGGCCTACCAGCAGGCTGCCGTCCTCGCCCGCCATCTCGCGGGAATGCCCGCCGCCTATGAGGGGACGGTGCTGGCGACGAATCTCAAGGTCTCCGGCGTGCCGGTCTTTTCAGCCGGGGACTTTCTCGGCGTGGCTGGAACCGAGAGCATGGTCTGGCGTGACCCGGGCCTTGCCACCTACCGCAAGCTGGTCCTGCGGGACGGCGGGCTCGTCGGTGCGATCCTCTGCGGGGAGACCGCCGACGCGCCCTGGTATCTCGATCTGATCCGATCGGGCATGGCGCTCGGTGCCCTGCGCGACCGCCTGATCTTCGGCCGGGCGCTGGCGGAGGCAGCCTGACATGGCCATCCACGGCTCGCTTCCGAATCCCGTCGCGACCGCCTGTCCCTATTGCGGGGTGGGCTGCGGGGTCGTCGCCAGTGTCGGCGCGGCAGGACAGGTGACGGTCGCGGGCGATCCGGCGCATCCTGCCAATCGCGGACGGCTCTGCGTCAAGGGATCGACGCTCGGAGAGACCGTGGACCTCGAGGGTCGCCTTCTCCACCCGATGATGCGCACCCGGACCGGCAGCATGGAGCGCGTCTCCTGGGACACAGCGCTGGATGCTGTTGCGGAAGGCTTCCAGCGCGCCATCCGGGCGGCCGGCCCCGACGCCACCGCCTTCTATCTGTCCGGGCAATTGCTCACCGAGGACTATTACGTCGCCAACAAGCTGATGAAGGGCTTCGTCGGCACCGCCAATGTCGACACCAATTCGCGCCTGTGCATGGCTTCGTCCGTGGCGGGTCATCGCCGCGCTTTCGGCTCGGACACCGTGCCTGGAACCTATGAGGACCTGGATGAGGCCGATCTGCTGGTCCTGGTCGGCTCCAACGCAGCCTGGTGCCATCCGATCCTCTGGCAGCGGATGGTGGCGAACCAGAAGACGCGCGATGCCCGCATCGTGCTGGTCGATCCGCGCCGGACGGCCAGCGCCGCGGAGGCGGACCTCGTGCTGCAGATCAGGCCCGGCACCGACGGCGCGCTGTTTGCTGGCCTCCTCGTCCATCTCGCCGAGAACGACGCGCTCGACGGCGCCTATGTCGAGACCCATACGGAGGGCCTCGACGCCGCCCTGATCCGCGCCCGCGAG
Source organism: Phreatobacter sp. (assembly GCA_019749835.1). GTDB lineage: Bacteria > Pseudomonadota > Alphaproteobacteria > Rhizobiales > Phreatobacteraceae > Phreatobacter. The sequence goes on from JAIEPJ010000287.1 coordinate 10,207, forward strand.
ATCGTGCCCTCGATCGCCGCCACGGCCTCGGCCACCGGGTTGCAGGCTGCCGATGTGGCGCGCTTCTTCGCGTGGTTCGTTGCAACCCCGCGCGCCGTGACCCTCTATAGCCAGGGGGTCAACCAGTCGGCCCAGGGCACCGACAAGGTCTCGTCGATCCTCAACTGCCACCTGGCCACCGGCCGCATCGGCCGGCCGGGCATGGGGCCCTTTTCCCTTACCGGCCAACCCAATGCCATGGGTGGGCGCGAGGTCGGCGGGCTGGCCAACATGCTCGCTGCCCATATGGGCTTCACCCCGAGCGACATCGATCGCGTGCGCCGGTTCTGGGCCGCGCCGCGGATGGCCGAGCGCGAGGGCCTCAAGGCCGTGCAGATGTTCGAGGCGGTCGCAGCGGGCACGATCCGGGCGCTGTGGGTCATGGGCACCAACCCCGCCGCCAGCATGCCGCGGGCCGACCATGTCCGCCGCGCCCTCGCCGGACTCGATCTCCTCGTCGTCTCGGAGAACGTCGCCTCCAACGACACGGTCAATGCCGGTGCTCATATCCTCCTGCCCGCAGCCGCCTGGGGCGAGAAGGACGGCACGGTGACCAATTCCGAGCGCCGGATCAGCCGCCAGCGGTCCTTCCTGCCGCTGCCGGGCGAGGTCAGGCCGGACTGGTGGATCCTCGCCGAGGTCGGCCGACGCCTCGGCTTCGGCGAGGCTTTCGCCTGGAGCGGCCCGGCCGCGATCTTCCGCGAACATGCGGCGCTCTCGGGCTTCGAGAACCGCGGCACCCGCGACTTCGACATTTCCGGCCTCGCTGACCTGTCCGATGCGGACTATGCGGCCCTGCAGCCGGTGCAATGGCCGGTCCGGACGCATTCAGACCGCTCGGACAAGCGCTTTTTCGCGTCCGGCGGTTTCTTCACCGCCGACGGCCGTGCCCGTCTTGTCGCGATCGCCCCGCCGGCCCTCGCCGAGGCCACCGATCCGGCCCGGCCCTTCCTGCTCAATACCGGCCGGCTACGCGACCAGTGGCACACCATGACCCGCACGGGAAAGGCGCCGACGCTCGGCCGCCACAGTCCCGAGCCCTGCGTGGCGATCCATCCCGCCGACGCCGAGGCCGCGGGGTTCTCCGACGGCGACATGGCCCGGCTCGACACGGCCCACGGCACGGCTCGTCTGCGCGTCGCGTTCGATGCAGGACAGGCGCGTGGCGAGGTCTTCGCTCCCATCCACTGGACGGGAGAGACGACGGCGACGGCCCGAATCGGCGCGCTGGTGCAGGCGGCGAGTGATCCTTTCTCCGGTCAGCCGGAGATGAAGGCGACGCGGGTGGCGCTGGCGCGCGTGCCCGTGGCTGCGGACGGTTTCCTGCTCTGCCGCGGCGCGGCGCCGCGGATCGACGGCCTGTTATGGACGAAGGTCGCCGTCGGCGGCGGCGCTGGATTCCTTTTCGCCGCCCCCGAGCCGCTCGACGGCCCCGCCCTCATCCGCCGCGCCGCCGGGCCTGAGGCCGTGGTGGCGGAGGTCAGCGACCCCGCCCGCGGCCTCTATCGCGCGGCGGCCTTCTGCGGCGACAGGCTGGAGGCGGTCGTTTTCGCAGGTCCCGGCGCCCGCGACGCCTGGAACGGGGTGCAGGCGCTTTTCGGCCGCCCGGTTCTCGATGCGGCAAGCCGGCGAGCCCTGCTCTCCGGCCGCTCCGCCGAAGGCCTTCCCGATCCCGGCCCCACCGTCTGTGCCTGCTTCTCGGTCGGCCTCACCGCCGTTGCCGCGGCAATCGGTGCCGGAGCGGCCGATATCGACGCCGTCGGCCGCGCCACGAAGGCCGGCACCAATTGCGGCTCCTGCCGCTCGGAGATCAGGAAGCTCCTGGCGCGCACCGGAAGTCCTGTCCCCGCATGAGCGGCCCGCGCCGACGGGGCGAGACAAGATCGTGCCCGCGGATTATCACGTCCCCATGGATCTCGGGCTCAAGGG
>JAIEPJ010000110.1 GCA_019749835.1 Phreatobacter sp.
CAGGGTACGCGAACCTGAGCCTTGAGCGGGTCGCCAAGCGGGCCGGTGTCGGCAAGGCCGCACTCTACCGGCGCTGGCCCTCCAAGGCGGCGATGACGAGCGATGCCTTGTCGGGCGTGGGCGTCGCGATCGCGGACGTCCCTGACACAGGCTCGCTCCTGGGCGACGTGCGCGCGGCGCTCCTTGGGGTCCGCCGGGCGCTGCGCCATCCCCTGGTTCGCCGCATCCTGCTCGACCTCCACGCCGAGGTCGGCCGCTCGCCCGACCTGGAGGCGGCCATCCGGCCCTTCCAGGCCGCGCGGCGTAAGCGGGCGCAGGCGCTGACCAACCGGGCGGTCGCACGGGGTGAGCTCGCCCGCGACGTCGATCACGAGATCGCCAGCGATCTTCTGGGGGCGGCGATCTACTGGCGCATCGCCGTGGTCGGCGAAACGGCGGACCTGCCTTACGTCGAACGGCTAGCCATCATGCTGTGCGCGGCCCTGACGGCGAGCGGAGCGGGGCCTCACACAACGCCATGAGGCTGGCCCGCGGGGGTGGCGGGCTGTCAGACCTATCGCCGGGCAGGCTTAAGCTACGGGCATAAATGATGAATGGTGCAGGGAGGTGCCGCCGTTATGGGTCGCCGACAAGTCAAGCTCAGGGCCTGGCGGTTAGCATAGCGCTGCTGCGCAATGGGCCTTTGGCATTACCGGCAGTTGAAGGTAGGACGGGCGTGCCCCCGGTATGGATCACGTGGGTGCCGCGGGAAGCGCGGTACGAAGGCCGCCATGCCGGGCATCATGCCGCCGTGGAGGTTGCGGGCGCTCATGACCAGACTGGGCTGCACGCCGGGGTGGAATGTCATGCCGATCGGGAGCAGGGCAATCTCGACCTCAACCACCTCGTCGGGCGAGAGCGTCTCGACCCGGTCGAAGCTGTGGGCCGGGACCTCATCTATGGACAGGTCAGGTTCGAGATGACGCCCGGACACACGCAGCCGTCCGCTCGGTCCCTTGTAGCGCAGGATCGACGCGCCCTGCTCGGTCAGGTCGTCGAGCGGACCATCGGTTGGCTCAACCGCTGCAGGCGTCCGCCCAAGGACTGGGAACGCACAACCCGCAAAGCGCGGGCCTTCCTCTTTTTGGCGTCCATCCGGATCATGACGTGAAAGCTCTGCAAGAAAACAACATGATCTCGGATGAGGTGCTTACAATTATTTTTCAAAGCAACATTCAACGCAAGCTTATCCACTCTTTTTTAAAACGTTCGGAGGTAGAGGTCTCGCTCTCCAGGGTTCAGGCCCCGCATTCTTTCGCCGCCGGCGCCGTCACCGTCGTGCCGCGTCATCGTGCGGTGCCAGATCCACCATCGTTGCGGCCGCGGCCGCGTCGGCCCGGCTCGCGACGATGGAGATGTGCGTCACGTCCGGCAACGCATCTACCACGACCGTGCTCAGCGTCTCAGCCCCTCCGTCGAGGTGGTCGAGGGCGCCGTCGACCACGAGGATCTCCGGCTGCCTGACGATCGCACGCACCAGATCGGTGAGGACCTGCTGCCGAAGGGTTAGGTTCCGCCCACGATTGCCGACGTCATAATCGAGGCCGCGCAGGCGGATCGCGGTCTCAAGGTCGAGTTCTTGCACAACGGCGCGGACCTCCCTTTGGATGAAGGCCTCGCCATGCATCTGCGCCGTATCGATACGCCCGAACAGGAGGTTGTCGAGGACGGAACTCCGGCTGTTGATCCGGCGTGCCTCGTAGGGCTCGACGTCATCGCCGTCCGGTCCCTGTAGTGCCAGCCGCACGGGGCCGCGGGCCGCGACGAGACGTTCCAGCATCGCCGGGCCGAGGAGGCCAAGGCGCTGGCGCGGTTCGATATAGGACAAGGCGAGGCCGAGGAAGGCCTCTGAATCCGCCGGGCTCAGCACACCGCCATGGCCGAGGCCCACGAGCCGCCGCTCGAATTCCGGAAGTTCCTCCGGCGCGATGGTCGAGAACCGGCGGAACAGCGGGTGGCCGGGCGGGACATCGCGAAAGATCTCCATCAGGTTGCGGCCGATCACGACGCCCATCTGCGCTAGGTCATCGAGCAGGCCGACGTCTGCGAGGACCGCACGGAATCGTGCTTCGCCGGCAAGAGATTGGCCGAGCAGAGCGACGTCGCGCGGGACACCGAACAGTAGATTCTCGGCGACGGCCGCCTGGGGATTGTAGCGCTGGCGGTCGAACGGAATCACGAGATTGGTCATTCCCGCCATGGCGAAATGGCTGCGCAGATGCATGCGGGCTGCGATCACCCTGCGGCCGAGGGGCGTATCGTGCCGTACGGCGGACCGCATCGTCAGGCCGAAGCGATATAGGTCCTCACCGAGGCCAAGACGTTCCAACAGTTCGAGCACCTGGGCATCGAGCCCGGCCATGTCCGCGACCCCTAACGCCGCAAAATCGATCCAATGATCGTCGACCGTTTCCACCGGATTGCCGCTCACCCGGGCCTCGAGCAGCCGCCGCCCGTCCGGATCGTCGCTGCGTCCGCTCGGTTGACGCGGGTGCCGGCGCAGGCCGTACAGGATGTTATCTCGGATGGTGCCCGGAAACAGCGTCGGATCCGGCCCTACATAAGCGATCTGGCCTACGCGAGCTGGTTGCGGCAGGGTGGCAAGATCGGACCCGCCGATCGACACCGTGCCGTTGCGCGGGGACGCGAGCCCGGCGAGCACGCGTCCGAAGAGTCGGGACGCCTGGCCGCCGGGGGATATCAGGGCGAGTTGAGCGGGCAGGGCCACGGTGAAGTCCGCGATCTCCAGCGGCGCGCCCCCGTGCGGCTCATGAAGGCTCACGCCCCGGCTGCGCAGGGGCGTGCCGAGGGCGCCGACCGCAGGCTCGGCGTCGGCGTCGGCGTCCGGCCGGAGGCGGCGCGGCGCGAAATGGGCCGCCACCGTCTCGTACTTCACCTCGACATCGAGACGCTGTTGATCCCAGTCGATTAGTTCCTTGAGGGGCGGCGGCAGGTCGCGATAGGCTGCGAGCACGGCGACGAGCTGCCCGATGTCGAGCTGTCCGCGCAGGGCGAACATCCCGCCGATGGCGTAGAACAGGAACGGCGTCACCTGGGCGAGCAAGTTGTTGAGGTACTTGACCAGGAACTTTCGCTTGTAGATCTTCAGGCGCAGGTCGAAGAGCTCGTAGAGTCGGCCGCCGATCTCGGCTCGTTCCCAGCGCGCGGCATCGTTGACCGTCACGGTCTCCAGTCCGTCGAGCACTTCGCCTACGCGCCCGGCGAAGCTGCGGGAGGCAAGCTGGCGCCGGCGGCTGAGCCGGATGATCTCGCGGCGAAGGCGCGGAATCACGACGATCTGGACGGCGACGATGCTGCCAGCGACGAGCCCGAGCCACACATTCTGCATCAGAATGAAGGCCAGGGCTGTGGCGGCCTGCGTTCCGAGGAACGCCGGCACAACGATGGCGTCGCCGATGAAGGTGCCGATCGGCTCGACTTCGTCGCGGATGATGGTCGCGGTCTCGGATGATTTAACCTCCCGCAACGTATCGGGGGTGAAGCGCAGCATCAGCGAGAACAGCTGGAAGCGCAGCCGGCGCAGCATGCGTTCGCCGAGAATGCCCTTGGTAAGGTTGATGTAGAACTTGAAGGCGCCATTGATCAGGACGAGCAAGAGGAACATCAGCGACAGGCCGAGCAGCAATTCGGATCGCCCGAGCTGGACACCCTCGAAGACGCGGTAGATGGTGCCGTCGCCGCCGAGCCATGTCGGCCAGCGAAACGTGAGGTCGAGGAAGGGAACGGTGGCGTTTCCGCTGTGGAAGGCCTTGCCGGTGATGGCGTCGTTGACGATCCGGCGCGGTAGGTCGAGGGACGCGAAGTAGAACGGCAGCGACGCGAAGACGACAAGGCAGATCGCGATCTGATCGCGCTTGGAATATCGCCAGATGTATCCGAAGAGCCGTGGCTCCAGATCGCGCATCGCTACAATGTCCCGGACGCGCACCGTCGGCTCTCTTGGGGGGAGGAAAAGGTGCGCCATCGAAAGGCCCTTGCCGACATAGCTCGCCGGAAAGGGATTTGTAACCACGGCCCAGCTTGTGCGAACAGTACCGTGCCGCTCGAGTTTGGCTTCCGAGGCTCCCGTTGATCAAGACGCGAACGCGTGACGCGGAGGACGCACCGGCTGAAGGCCGACGCATCCTCATCTATAGCCACGATACCTTCGGGCTCGGTCACCTGAGGCGTTCGCGGGCCATCGCCAATGCCCTCGTTGCAGCCGATCCCGGCACGCGGGTACTGGTGGTGTCCGGCTCGGCGGTGATCGACCGATTCGCCTTCGCTGACGGTGTCGTGCCTGTGCGCATCCCAGGGGTGACGAAGCGGCTCGACGACACCTACGCCAGCCTCGACGGGCAGACGCCCCTCGATTCTACCGTCGCCGAGCGGGCAGGGATTATCGCCCGAACCACCGCAACGTTCCGCCCGCATCTGATCATCGTCGACAAGGAGCCGACGGGCTTTCGCGGCGAGATGCTGCCCGCCCTCGAACTGGCCTGCGCGCAGGGCTGCCGGGTCGTGCTCGGGATTCGCGACGTCCTCGACGAGGCCGAGCGCCTCGTGCCGGAATGGGAGCGCAAGGGGGCCTCGGCCGCCGTCCGGCGCTACTATGACGAGCTTTGGGTCTACGGCGCGTCTCGCATCCACGAGCCCCTGGCGGCCCTTCCCATCGCCGCCGAGGTCGCCGACCGGCTGATCTATACCGGCTACCTGCGGCGCGAGGCACCGGTGCCGCAGCACGACCGCCGCGAACCCGAGATGGCGCGCGCGCCCTTCATCCTCGTCACGCCGGGGGGCGGTGGCGATGGCGATGGCCTGATCGACTGGGTGATCGCCGCCTACGAGGCCGATCCGGGCATTCCGCTGCCGGCGCTGGTGGCCTTCGGTCCGTTTCTGTCCGCCGAGAGCCGCGCCGGTTTTCTCGCCCGGATCGAGCAGCTGCCGGGCAAGCTCGCAGCGATCACATTCGATACAGAGATCGAACTGCTAATGAAGAAGGCCGCCGGCCTCGTGGCGATGGGCGGCTACAACACATTCTGCGAGATCCTGTCCTTCGACAAGCGCGCGATCCTGGTGCCGCGCACGCAGCCGCGCCTAGAGCAGCGCATCCGGGCCGTGGCCGCGGACGCCCTCGGTCTCGCCCGCTGCCTCCTGGACGAGGAGGGGCGCGACCCCACCCGCATGGCGGCGGCGCTGCGCACGCTGCCGGATCAGCCGTGCCCGTCATGCTCCATCGAGTCGGGCCTCCTCGACGGCCTCGCGGCGGTCACGGCGCGCGTCCGCGCGCTGACTGCCCCCTCCCGGGTCGACGCGTCCGCGACCCTGCGCCGGTGCGTGAGCGCCTGATGCCGCCAGCCCGGACCGCGATCGTTCTGAAGGGGTATCCGCGTCTGTCGGAGACCTTCATCGCCCAAGAATTGCTAGCCTTGGAGCAGCGCGGCCTGCCCCTGGCGATCTGGTCACTGCGGCGGCCCACCGACGCGGCCCGCCACCCGCTTCACGACGCCATCCGCGCGCCGGTGGCCTACCTGCCAGAATATCTCCACCAGGCGCCGCTCTCCACCCTGCGGGCCTTCGCCTGGGCGATGTCACGGCCTGGGCTCGGCGCGCTGGTGTCCCGCTTCTGGCGCGACCTGCGCCGTGACCCGAGCGCCGCCCGGCTGCGGCGCCTCGGCCAGGGGCTGATCCTGGCGCGCGCGCTGCCCGACGCGATCACCCATCTGCACGCCCATTTCCTGCACGCGCCGTCGAGCGTCGCCCGCTACGCCGCCCTCCTGACCGGACGCGGCTGGAGTTTCTCGGCCCATGCCAAGGACATCTGGACGACGCCGGACTGGGATCTCTCCGAAAAGATCGCCGAGGCCGCCTGGGGAGTCACCTGCACCCGCGACGGCCTCGGCCGCCTGGACGCGCTCGGCGGCCGGGGCCGGGTGCACCTCGCCTATCACGGCCTCGACCTGTCGCGCTTTCCCGCGCCGCTGACCCACCGGCCGGCGCGCGACGGATCGGATACGGCGGATCCCGTCACCCTGCTCTGCGTCGGGCGGCTCGTGGCCAAGAAGGGGCACGACGACCTCGTCGATGCCCTCGCGGCCCTTCCGGCCGGCCTGCATTGGCGCCTGATCCTGATCGGAGGCGGCGAATTGCGGGCGGCCCTGCAGGCGCGCGTGACGGAGCGGGGCCTGTCCGGGCGCGTCACGTTTCGTGGCGCCCTGGCCCAGCCCGCGGTGGTGGACGCCCTGCGGAACGCCGACCTCTTCGTCCTGCCGGCGAAGGCCGCCCCGGGGGGCGACCGCGACGGGTTGCCCAACGTGCTCATGGAGGCGGCAAGCCAGCGCCTCGCTATCGTTGCCACGCAATTCGCCGGAACGCCCGAATTCCTGACCCACGAGACAGACGCCCTCCTGGTGCCGCCCGGCGATGCCGCCGCCCTCGGCGACGCCATCGGCCGGCTCGTGCGCGACCCCGGCCTGCGGGCGCGCCTCGCGGAGGCGGCCTACCGGCGCCTCGTGCGCGACTTCTCGATGGAGGCCGGAATCGACCTCATCGCCGGCAGGCTCGCGGGCGGCGCACCCGCCGTTCCCTCCGCCTCAGACCCGCGGGAGGCTTGCTCGTGCGGGTGCTGATCGCGGTCACCCACCTGCTGGGCGCCGGGCACCTCACCCGCGCGGCGGCCCTCGCCCGTGCGCTTGCCTCCGCCGGGCACGCGGTGACGCTGGTCTCGGGCGGGGCACCGTCCCGGCTGATCCGCTTCGACGGCGTCACCCTGGTGCAGCTGCCGCCCGTCCATGTCCGTGGCACCGCCTTCGCCCGGCTGCTCGATGCCGAGGGGCGGGACGCCGCGCCAGAACTCCTAGCCGCGCGCCGGCAAAGGCTCCTCGGCGCACTCGCCGAGACGGCGCCGGACGTCGTGGTGACTGAGCTTTTTCCCTTCGGCCGTCGGGCGCTCGCCAACGAGTTCCTGGCCCTTGTGGAGGCGGCGCACGCCCTGCACCCACGCCCCCGCGTTCTCGCCTCGATCCGCGACATCCTGGTGGCCCCGGACAAGCACGACCGCATCGCGACCGCCCATGCGCGGGTTGCGTCGCTCTACGATGCCGTCCTCGTCCACGGCGATCCGGCCCTCGTCCCCCTCCAAGCCTCCTGGCCCGTGGATGCCGGCCTTGCATCGCGGCTGCACTACACGGGCTATGTCGACGAGGGTGGAGCGATTTCCGAGAGCGATTCGCCGCGTGCCGGCATCCTGGTTTCGGCCGGGTCGAGCGCGGCCGGGCTCCCGCTCCTCGAAGCCGCGATCGGCGCCGCACGCCTACGCCCCGACCTCGGCTGGCATATCCTGGCGGGGCACGGCATCCCGGAGGTGACGTTTTGCGCCCTGCGTGACGCGCTGCCCGACGGCATCGTCACCCGCGCCCGTCCGGATTACCGCGCCCTGCTGGCGCGCGCGGCGCTGTCGGTTAGCCCGTGCGGTTACAACACCGCCGTCGACCTCATGGTCACCGGCACCCGCGCCGTCCTCGTGCCCTTCGAAGAGGGTCGTGAGACCGAGCAGCGGATGCGGGCCGAACGCCTCGCCGAACGCGGACGCGCCCGCATCGTTCGGGAAACCGAGCTGTCGCCCAGCCGCCTGCGGGACGAGGTCCTGCGAGGCCTGGCCGATTCCATCGCGTGCGACGACCCGGTCGACATCGCGGGCGTCGTCGGTGCGGTTTCGATCATCGAGACCCTGGCGCGGCAAGCGCGGCCGGCGGCTCCGGCGCTGCAAGCCAGGCGGCCGGACTGGCGCCCCTTGCGGGCGGCCCTCGACCGCGCGGCGGATGGCGGCCGGAGCGTGCCGATCTGGTGGCGCGACGACGACGCCGTGGCCGCAAGCCCGGCCCTCGATCGCCTGCTGCGCTTGTCCGAGACCTTCGCGGTCCCTATCCTCATCGCGGCGATCCCCGCCGGCACGGAGCCGTCGCTGGACCAGTGCCTCGTCGCGGCGCCGCTCGCCCGCGCGGCGGTGCATGGCCTGTCGCATGCCGATCACGCGCCGGCCGGGTCAAAGCCGGCGGAGTTCGGTGCCCATCGGCCACTGGCGACCTTGCGCACCGAGGCGGCCGAGGCCTTGCGCCGGGCTCGCCGTGCCTTCGCGCCCGACCGGCTGTTGGCGGTCTTCGTGCCGCCCTGGAACCGCCTGAGCGCCGATCTCGCGCGGGCGCTGCCGGGCCTCGGCTATGCCGGCCTGTCCGCGGTGCCGTGCGCGGCGGTGCCGGGTCTGGTGCGGGCCGACATCCACCTCGATCCCATCGATTGGCGCGGGACGCGCTCGCTGGTCGACCCGGACGGGCTCGTCGCGAGGCTGATCCGCGCCATCGAGGGCAATACCCCGGGACCGCTGGGCCTCCTCAGCCATCACCGGGTCCACGATGCGGCGATCTGGGGGTTCCTCGAAGCTCTCCTCGATCAGGTCCGGACCCACCCAGCCACCGCAATCCGCGACCCGCGTGACCTCTTTGCGCATCCGGTGGACGAAGGGGCGACGGCATGGCCTAGTGGGCCGCTGGCCCCGCGCGCGAGGATGCCATGAGCCCCCTCCTGTCCATCCGCGACCTTCAGGTGGATTTTCGCGCCGAGACCGGGCCGTTCCGGGCGCTGCACGGACTCTCCCTCGACGTGGAGCGGGGGCGCACCCTCGCGCTGGTGGGCGAGTCCGGCTCGGGCAAGTCGGTGACCGCGCAGGCGATCATGCGGATCCTGCCCCGATCCGCGGCGATCACCGGCGGCCAGATCACATTCACAGGTTCGCGCTCCGGCGAACGGCCGGTCGAGATCGCGGCCCTGCCGGCTGACGGGACGGCGATGCGCGCGCTGCGCGGTCGCCGCATGGCGATGATCTTCCAGGAACCGATGACCTGCCTGTCGCCGCTGCACACGATCGGCGATCAGGTCGGCGAAGCCCTGCGCCTGCACACGAACGCCAGTCGGCGGGAAGCCGATTCGCGCACGCGCGAGGCCTTCGCCTCCGTCGGCTTCCCCGATCCGGCGCGGGCGCTCCACACCTATCCGTTCGAACTGTCGGGCGGCCTGCGCCAGCGCGCCATGATCGCCATGGCGCTGATCATGCGCCCCGACCTCCTCGTCGCCGACGAGCCCACCACCGCCCTCGACGTGACGACCCAGGCCCAGATCCTGGCGCTGCTTGCCCGTCTCCAGGACGAGACCGGCATGGCGATCCTGCTGATCACCCACGATCTCGGCGTCGTCGCCAACATGGCCCACGACGTCGCCGTGCTCTACCGGGGCCGCCTCGTGGAGTCCGGTCCGCGCGAGGCCGTGATGCGCCATCCCCGGCACGGCTACCTCCAGGCCCTGATCCGGGCCGTGCCGCGCTTCGCGATGCGGCCGGGCGAGCGCCTGACCCCGATCCGCGCCGTCGACGCCGTGATCCCGGTGCGCTCGCCGCGCCCGCGACCGGCGGGGCCGATCCTGCGGGTCGAGGGCGTGACGAAGAGCTTCGCCCTACGCTCGGGCCGCTTCGGCGGGGCGCTGCGACGGGTCCGCGCCGTCTCGGACGTGTCCCTCGCGATCGAGGCCGGCACCACCCTCGGCCTCGTCGGCGAGTCCGGCTCCGGCAAGACCACCCTGTCGAAGCTGGTGATGCGGGCGCTCGCACCCGATGCCGGCCAGGTCCTGTTCGACGACGGGGCCGGCCCGACCGACGTGCATACGCTGGCGGGGGCCGACCTCTTCGCCTACCGAAGAGCGGTCCAGTTCGTGTTCCAGGACCCGTACGCCTCCCTCGATCCGCGCATGACCGTGCGCCAGATCCTCTCGGAGCCGATGGAGATCCACGGCATCGATGCCGCAGCGCGGCGCGGCCGCGCCTCCGAGCTTATGGCGATGGTCGGCCTCGATCCGGCGATGCTATCGCGCTATCCCCACGCCTTCTCAGGCGGCCAGCGCCAGCGCATCGGCATCGCCAGGGCCCTGGCCCTGGAGCCGCGCCTCCTCGTCCTCGACGAACCGGTCTCGGCCCTCGACGTCTCTGTCCAGGCCCAGGTCCTGAACCTTCTCAAGGATCTCCAGACGGCCCTCGGGCTGACCTATCTCATCGTCTCCCACAATCTAGCGGTGATCGATTACATGGCCGATACCATCGCGGTGATGTGCCGGGGGCGGATCGTCGAGGAGGCGTCCAAGGCCGCCCTGTTCCGTGACCCGGCCCATCCCTACACGCGCGCGCTCCTCGCCGCCGTGCCCGATCCGAGCCTCGACCATCCCCTCGATTTCGCCGCCGTCAGCGGCGACCTCTCCGATCCGTCGGCGTGGCCCGCACCGTTCCGCCTGCGCGAGGGCGAGGCCGGCACCATGCACGCCATCGAGCCCGATCACCGGGTCCGGCACGGCTCCACCGAGATGATGCGGGCGGCATGATCGCGTCCGGTCCGCATCCGCTGATGGAGCGCCTGCGCCGCCGGGTGCTGTCGCCGCTCTTCGACCGGCTGGGCTACGACCTCGTGCCGGCGGTGCCCGACTGGACCCACCGTCCGACCTCGGCACCCGAGATCGAGACCCTGATCGCGGCAGCCTGCGCGAGCCTGACGCGCGACCTCGCGGCGGCCGCCCTGCCGCCGCCGCCCGGCGGCGTCCGCGACGCCGTGGAGACGTTCTGGGCGCTAATCCCGCAAGCGCCGGTCCGCCAGCGTCGCGGCGGCAGCGGCTTCAACGGCGCGCTTCAGCTCTACGTGGCGATGCGGGCCCTGCAGCCGCGAGCGGTCATCGAATCCGGCGTGTTCCGGGGGCTGACCACCTGGGTCATCCGGCAGGCCTGCCCCGACGCCCTGATCCTCTGCCACGACCCGGACCTCTCCGGCCTGCGCTACCGCGACGCCCGGGCCCGCTACAGCCGCGACGACTGGTCGACGGCCGACCTCTCGGACCTCGATCCGGCCGAGACGGTGGCGTTCTTCGACGACCACGTGGCGCAGGCGCGCCGGATTTTGGAAGCACGGGATCGCGGCATCGCGCGGCTGCTGTTCGACGACGATGCCGCCGGCCATCGCATCCACGCCCATGGCGGCCCCGCCCACCCAACCATCGCAATGATCGCGGCACGCGCCGACCGGGGTGGGGCCGAGCCGATTCGCTGGTCGCGCAACGGCCGCCTGTTCACGCAGGCCGCCGACGATCCGCTGCTGCGCGAGGCTGGCGCATCGATCGCGCGCCTCCACCCCTTCGACGACCTGCACGGCGCCACCGGCTATTCCCCCGCGCGCCTCACCTCCGTCACCCTCGATCTCGGGGCGCGGCGATGAGGGACGTCTCGCGGCGTGCGGTCCTGGCCGGCCTCGCGGCCAGCGGTATCGGCTCCCCTCCCTCCCGGGCACAGCAGGGACCGGACCCCGGCCATCCGCCCGACCGGCCGCTGGTGGTCGACCTGGCCGCCCGGGGCCGCCGGCCGGGCGTAGGCGGCGGCACCATCCGCACCCTGATCGCGCGGGCGCGCGACGTGCGCTACCTCTCGGTCTACGGCTATACGCGCCTCGTCGGCTACGATGCGGACCTGACGCTGCGGCCCGACGTGCTGGAGACCGTCGCCGTGGAGGCGGGGCGCTTCACCTTCACCCTGAGGGCGGGACATCGCTGGTCGGACGGGGCGCCGTTCACTACTGAAGACTTCCGCTATTACTGGGAGGACGTCGCCAACGAGCCGACGCTCAATCCGGGCGGGCCGCCGGATTTCTTCCGCGTCGACGGGCAGTTGCCGCATTTTGAGATCCTCGACGCCCTGACGATCCGCTACATCTGGGCCCGGCCGAACCCGCGCTTCCTGCCCGCGCTCGCCGCCCCGCGCGACCCGCTGATCTACCGCCCGGCCCATTACCTGAAGGCAGTCCATCCGCGCTACGTCGGCAAGGAGACCGCCGAGGCCCTGGCCAAGGCGCAGAAGCTGCGTGGCTGGGCGGCCCTGCACAACCGCCTCGACGACATGTTCGAGCTCAACAATCCCGATTGCCCGACCCTGCAGGGCTGGTGCCCGCGCACGCGAGCGCCGGCCACCCGCTTCGTCTTCACGCGCAACCCCCACTATCACCGGGTCGATCCCGCAGGGCGCCAGCTGCCCTACCTCGACACGATCGTCATGGACGTCGC
>JAIEPJ010000044.1 GCA_019749835.1 Phreatobacter sp.
GGGCGCTGGTCCGTGCCGGCGTGCCAACCGCGCGGCCGGTGACCTTCCTGTTCACGCCCGACGAGGAGGTCGGCAGCCCCACCTCCCGCGCCGTGATCGAGGAGGAGGCGGCCAGGGCCGCCTATGTGCTCGTCACCGAACCCGCCCGCGACGGCGGGCGCATCGTCACCGCCCGCAAGGGCGTCGGTCGCTTCATCCTCACCTGCACCGGGCGTCCCGCCCATGCCGGTGCGCGTCACATGGACGGCCGCAGCGCCATCCGCGAAATGGCGCACCAGATCCTGGCGATCGAAGGCATGACCGACTATGCCCGCGGCATCACCACCACGGTCGGCCTCATCAAGGGCGGCACAGCGGCCAATGTCACGCCCGAGACCTGTACGGCAGAGATCGACCTGCGGGTGCCGGACCCGGAGGTCGGTGCGGAGATGGTGGCGCGAATCCGCGGGCTCACCCCGGTCGGCCCCGACGTGACGCTGACCATTGACGGCGGCATCAACCGGCCCGCCTATCCGAAGACGGCGATGATCGTCGACATGCTGGAGCGGGCCCGCCAGGTCGCCCATGCGGTCGGCTTCGATCTCGCGGACTGCCCGATGACGGGGGGCGGCTCGGACGGCAATTTCACCGCCGCTCTCGGGGTGCCCACCCTCGACGGCCTCGGCATCGACGGCGCCGGCGCGCACACGCTGGAGGAACACGGTTTGGTTTCCTCGATCCTGCCGCGGGCCCGCGTGCTTGCAGGCTTGATGGAAACCCTGAGGTAAGGCGCATCCGCTAAACCTGTCCGCCTGTGCGCTCAGGGAGCAGGCGTCTCATGGCCGAGATGTGTGGCAATTGCCGGAATTTCTTCGAACCGCGCAGTGGCGGCGTCTGCCGCGCCCATCCGCCCACGGCGCGTGACGACGGCACGGCGCGCTGGCCGTCGGTGGCGCGCAGCGACTGGTGCGGCGAATATCGGGTCACGCCGCCGCCGGAAAATCCCGGCATCCGGCGGCTCGCCTCCGTCTGACCGCACGCCCGGCGCCCTCGGCCGCTGCAGGATCTCAGGGCAGCGTCGACGACCAGATCGTCAGATAGGCGCCGAGGAAGAACACGGCCGTCGCCATGCTGACCAGCAGCACGAGCAGAACCGGCTTGCCGAGAGGGCCGCTGCGAACGGTATCGGCGTTGAGAAGCTGAGAACCCGGCAGGGCCTCGCGCGGCGGAGGCATCTGCCGGCGATCGGGCTCGACAATCTTGGTGCCGTCATCGACCATGGTTCTCTCCTGTCACCTGGAGAACCAACGCTGTCGGGGTGTCGCAGGTTCCGCGACGGACCGCCGGATGCCGCCGGGGGATAGACAGTCAGCGCAGCGGATCGGCCGGGGCGAGCAGCGCCGTATCGGACGGACGCATCCGGAACGTCTCCGCTTCGGCCTCCATATAGGCGGCATTCACCGCGAAGGTACGGATCACCAGTTCCTTGACGCTGCGGACGAGCGCCAGGCTGGTCTCCGGGTCGAGCGGCCCTTCGTCGATCAGTTGCGCGGCGCGCCCCAGCGAAGCCGTCGCCTCGGCGAAGGCCCGCACCACCTTCGCGCGCCCTGCCGCCTCTTCCGAGACCTCACGCTGAGCGAAGAGCGTGACGATGTTCGATTGGGGGGGGGCACTGGGCGGCATGGGGGACCTCAACGTGGTCAATTAGTGCTCTTCTTGCATCTGACTTGGGGTAAAATGCTACGATAACGGGGTAAACAAAGGGTAAATCTTTACGTAACGTCATACGCAAATTGTCTAGTCAGCCATGCGTCATTCGCAAGTTTTCAGGCGGGGAACCAACAGGACCATTGCGTCCAGGTGCTCGCATGGTTCTTGTCGGTTGAGAACGGACAGTGGAGCAACGAAAAAGGGCGACCCGCAGGTCGCCCTTTTCGTCCACGAAGCCGACAGAAGACCGGAGGGCTTCCGCTGGTCGGAGTGGCAGGATTTGAACCTGCGACCCCCACGTCCCGAACGTGGTGCGCTACCAGACTGCGCTACACTCCGCCTCGCGAACAGGCCGCGTGTATAGCGGCGCCTTCGGCCCCGCGCAACCCCATCCATGCCGCCTTTCGATGCTGCCGCCAGACGTCTCGACGCCGCCACCTGCGACCCCCTAGATTGCCACCATGAGCCGACATTCCTTCGAGGCCGTCGCCTTCGCCGGCGGTGGCAACCGCTGTTACTGGCAGGGCGGGTTCTGGGACGCCCTGAATGCCGCCAGCCCGCAAAGACCCGCGATCGTGGTCGGCGTTTCGGCGGGCGCCTTCCAGGCCTGTTTCTCGCTGATCGGCGCCGGCGACCGTGTGCGTCGGATCGTCCTGGAGGCCTGTGCCGCGATCGACCGGGAGGTCGAGTGGAGCCGGCTCCTGCGCGGCCGGTCGCCCTTTGTCGTCGGCGGGCTCTACCGCGACCTCATCGCCGAGGTCATCGGCGATCTCGAACTGGCGGCGCTGCGGGCGGCGCCCGAGATCCTGATCCAGGTCACCCATCCGCCGGCCTTCATGCCGCCGCTGGTCGCTGCCTATGCCGCCATTGCGGCCTATCAGGTGGAGAAGCTCTGGACGGGCGCCGGCCATTCGCGCGCCGGGCGCCATGTCGGCCTGACGGCGGGCTTCGTCTCGACCCACGCGATCGCGACCAGCGAGGAACTGGTGGCTGCCCTGATGGGCACGGCGGCCGTGCCGCCCTTCATGCCGGTGGGGCTGGTGAACGGCCGTCCCGCCCTCGACGGCGGGCTGGTCGACAATCCGCCGGTGGAGCGCATCGCCGCGGTCGAAAAGGCCGGCGGACGGACGCTGGTTCTGACGACGCGCGCCGGCGGCACCGTGCCGGAGGTGGCGAACCGAACGGTGGTGCGCCCCTCGGTGCCGATTTTGTCCAGCCGCTTCGCGGTAACCGACGGGGCGGCGATCCGCGCCGCCTATGAACTCGGCGTCAGGGATGGCGAGGATTTCGCGCGGGGCCAGGCCTGACGCCGCTCAGGCGCGCCGGTCGAGCCAATCGGCGACATCCATGAACGAGGGCAGCACCACGTCGGCATGGACCGCGAAGTCGGCGGGCACCAGGGGACCGGTGGTGACGCCGACGGCGACGACGCCGGCAGCGCGGGCGGCATGCATGTCATGCAGGCTGTCACCGATCATCGCGACCTCGTGGGGCGCCATGGACCAGGCGTCGAGGAAGGCATGGATCTGGCCGGGGGCCGGCTTGCGGCCATGGCCGGAATCCCAGCCGACGATGAAATCGAAATGGTGGTCGATGCCGAGCCGCGCCGTCTGGCTGCGCGCGCCGTTCTCGGAATCATTGGTGACGACGCCGAGGACCAGGCCGCGGGCCTTGAGGGCGCCGATCGCCCCGGCGGGATCGCCGATGGGGGTCAGGCCGGCGAGGCCCTCCTCGACGAAGAGCACGTCCATCTCGTCGGTGACCGCCTTGGAGAAGGGAACGCCGATGGCCTCGGCCCAGAGCGGGCCGTAATCGGCGGAGGAACCGGCCACCAGCGGCGAGGTCGGGTGAAACCGCAGGGCGGCCTCGTCGAAATGGGAGACCCGCATCAGCCGTTCGATCTTGCCGCGGTCGCCGCGGGCCATGCGGTCCATGACGCGGAAGGCGGCCGGACCCCAGGTCTTGTCGAAGTCGACGAAGGTGCCGTCCTTGTCGAAGAGAATCGCGCGAATGGTCATGGGGCAGCTCCTAGACCCGCCATGTGACATGCAGGTCACAAGCGGTCCAGACATGGCGGCGGGCTTGCCATGGCCGGCCTTGCGGCCTAATCCCGCCTCGACCATCGAACCAGGCCGTGGAGGCCTCGCCATGCGCTACATCTCGACCCGGGGCGAAGCACCGGTGCTGGACTTCCCCGATGCGCTTCTCGCGGGCCTTGCCCGCGACGGCGGCCTCTATATGCCCGAAGCCTGGCCGGCCCTGACGCCGGAGGCCATCGCGTCGCTGTCGGGCCAGCCCTATGCGGAAGTCGCCAAGCGCGTGCTCGCCCCCTTCGTCGACGGGGCGATCGCCCGCGGCGATCTCGAGCGCATGATCGACGAGGCCTATGCCAGCTTCCGCCATCCGGCAGTGACGCCGCTGGTCCAGCTGTCCGCGTCGGAATGGGTGCTGGAGCTGTTCCACGGCCCGACCCTGGCCTTCAAGGACTGCGCCATGCAGCTCCTGGGACGGCTGATGGACCATGTGCTGAAGGCGCGCGGCCAGCGCGCCACCATCGTCGGCGCCACCTCGGGCGATACCGGCGGGGCGGCGGTGGAGGCCTTCAAGGGGCTCGACCAGGTCGATATCGTCATCCTCTTCCCCGAGGGGCGGGTGTCGGACGTGCAGCGGCGGATGATGACCACCGTCGATGCGGCGAATGTCCATGCGGTGGCCATCGACGGCACCTTCGACGACTGCCAGGCCATCGTGAAGGGCCTGTTCAACAACCACGCCTTCCGCGACCGGGTGCGGCTGTCGGGGGTCAACTCGATCAACTGGGCGCGGATCGTCGCGCAGGTCGTCTATTATTTCGCCGCCGGCGCGGCGCTCGGCGCCCCTCATCGCGCCGCCCGCTATGTCGTGCCCACGGGGAATTTCGGCGATGTCTTCGCCGGCTATGTCGCCAAGCGCATGGGCCTGCCGATCGCGGAACTGGTGGTCGCGACCAATGTCAACGACATCCTGGCGCGCACGCTGCAGACCGGCCGCTACGAGGTCACCGGCGTGGTGCCGACCTCCTCGCCGTCCATGGATATCCAGGTCTCGTCCAATTTCGAACGGCTGCTGTTCGACGCCTATGGCCGGGATGCCGGTGCCGTGCGGCGGCTGATGGCGGGCCTCGCCCAGTCCAAGAGCTTCACCATCGACCAGGGTCCGCTGGCGCGCATGCGGGCTGAATTCGGGGCGGCGCGGGCCGACGAGGCGGAGGTCTCGGCCATGATGAAGGCGACGCTGGCGGAGGCGGGCTATCTCCTCGACCCGCACACCGCCGTCGGCATGGTCGCGGCGCGCAAGGTCGTGGCCGACGCGGCCGTGCCGACCGTGGTGCTCGCCACCGCCCACCCGGCCAAGTTCCCCGATGCGGTGGAGGCGGCGACCGGCACCCGGCCAGCCCTGCCGCTCTGGCTCGGCGACCTGATGACGCGCGAGGAGCGCATCACGCACCTGCCGAACGAGCAGGCGGCGGTGGAAGCCCATGTGCTGGCGAAGACGCGGGCGGCGGTGGCCGGCGCGGCGTGAGGGTCACATCCCCAGATAGGCTTTCCTGACGCCGTCATCGGCGAGGAGCTCCGCGCCCGTGCCGGTCAGCGTCACGCGGCCGTTTTCCAGCACGTAGCCTCGGCTTGCGAGCCGCAGGGAGACCGCGACGTTCTGCTCGACGAGAAGGCAGGTGAGGCCGCCCTCGGCGAGGTCGCGGATGGTGCGCAGCACGTCCTGGACGATGGTCGGGGCAAGGCCGAGGGATGGCTCGTCGAACATGACGAGTTCCGGCTCCCCCATCAGGCAACGGCCGATGGCAAGCATCTGCTGTTCGCCGCCGGAGAGGGTGCCGGCGGCCTGGCCGGCGCGCTCCAGCAGCCGCGGGAACATGGCGTAGACGCGCTCGATATTGCGCGCCTTGTGGCGGCGGGCGCGCGGGATCATGGCGCCCATGGCAAGGTTCTCGGCCACCGAGAGCGAGGGGAAGACCTGACGCCCCTCCGCCACCTGGCCGATGCCGAGATCGCAGACCTCGTGGCTCGGCAGGCCGGTGATGTCGCGGTCCTTGAAGCGGATGGTACCGGCCGCGGGGCGGTGCATGCCGGCGATGGTGCGGATCAGCGAGGTCTTGCCGGCGCCATTGGCCCCGACGATGGCGACGATGGCGCGCTCCGGCACCTCCAGCGAGACCTTGTCGAGGGCCTGGGCGTCGCCGTGGAAGACGTCGATGTCGTGGACGAACAGCATCTAGAGAGCCTCCGCCCCGAGATAGCTTTCCAGCACCTTGGGGTGGCGCGTGACCTCCTCCGGCGTGCCCTCGGCGATGGTGGCGCCGTGATGGAGCACGTGGATGCGCCCCGCCAGCGCCATGGTGGCGCGCATGACATGTTCGATGAGGAGGATGGTGACGCCGGAGCGGTTGATCTCACGCAGGATGGCGACGATGCGGTCGACCTCGGTGGGACGCAGCCCCGCCATCACCTCGTCCAGCAGCAGGAGCCGCGGCCCCGTGGCGAGCGCCCGGGCGCATTCCAGGCGCTTGCGGTCGGGCAGGGTCAGCGACTTGGCCTTGGCCTCACGCCGGTCCCAGAGGTCGAGCTGGCGCAGCACTTCGCCGGCCTTCGTCCGCGCCGCCTCCATGTCGGGCGCGCGCATCATGGCGCCGATAGTGGCGTTTTCGATGACCGTCAGTTCCGGGAAGGGCCTGACGATCTGGAAGGTGCGGGCGAGCCCGCGCCGGCAGAGCTCATGCGGCGGCACGCCGTCGGCCCGCGTGCCGGCGAAGGTGACGCTCCCCGCATCGGGGTTCATGGCGCCGGCGATCATGTTGAAGAGCGTGGTCTTGCCGGCGCCATTGGGGCCGATCACCGCGAAGATCTCGCCCTCCGTGACGGTGAGGGAGACGTTGTCGACGGCGGTGAGGCCGCGGAAGCGTTTGGTGACGCCGCGAACGTCGAGGAGCGTCGTCATTCGCGCCCCTCCGGAATGCCGAGCTTCTTCTTCAGCCAGGGCCAGACGCCATTCGGGGTGAACCAGATGATGACCATCAGCGCCGCGCCGTAGAAGACGAGATTGACGCCGGGAATGGCGCGGCCGGCAATCTTCTCGACCAGGGCGATCAGGATCTGGCCGAGGGGAGTGAGGATGAAGGCGCCGAGGATGGGACCGAACAGCGTGCCGAGGCCGCCGATGATCGGCGCGAGGATCATCTCGATGGAGCGGGCGATGTCGAAGGTCTGACTGGGAAAGAGGTTGTTCTGGTAGAAGCCGTAGACGACCCCGGCCACCGCCGTCATGGCGGCGGAGATGACCACCGCCGCCATCTTGGCGCGGAAGACGTCAATGCCGAGGGCCCGCGCCGCTTCCGCGTCCTCGCGCACGGCGAGCCAGGCATGGCCGAGCCGCGACCGGCGCAGCGCCGCGCAGAGGATGAAGGCGATGATCATCATCGCCAGCGCGACGTAGTAGAACAGCATGGGCCCGCCGCGCAGGTTCACCGGGCTGGCGGCAGCCGATACCGGGATGAAGAACCCGGCGGCGCCGCCGACGAAGGACCAGTTGTCGAAGCCGATGCGCGCCACCTCGGCGAAGGCGATGGTCAGCAGGGCGAAATAGACGCCCTCGATGCCGAAGCGGAAGCCGAGCCAGCCGATGACGGCGCCGAAGGCCATGGCGACCAGCATGGCCGGCACGATGGCGATGGCCGGCGAGATGCCGAACTTCACCCAGAGCAGCGCGCCGACATAGCCGCCGAGACCGACATAGAGGGCATGGCCGAGGGAGAGCTGGCCGCAGAAGCCCATCATGATGTTCCAGGCCTGGCCGACGGTGGCGAACCAGAAGATCAGGAAGAAGACCGAGAGCAGGTAGCGGTCGAGCGCGACGGGGGCGACGAGGAGGACCGCGACCAGCGCCGCGAGCAGCAGGAGGGCGCGGCGTGGCGCCTCGTCCACCAGCCGGGCGAGCGTTGCGAAGGGGTTCATGCCCGCCTCCCGAGGAGGCCCTGCGGCCGGAGCGCCAGGACGAGAACGAGCAGGCCGAAGGAGGCCATGGTCTTCATCGAGGGCGCGATGAGAACCGAGGCCATGGCTTCGGCGATGCCGATCAGCAACCCGCCAACGATGGCGCCGGTCATCGAGCCCATGCCGCCGATGATGACGATGGTGAAGGCGAGCAGCGTGAAGGCCGGCGCGATCATCGGCGTCGCATCGGTCAGCGTCACCATCAGCGCGCCCGCTGCCCCGACACAGGCAAGGCCGAGGCCGAAGGTAAGCGCATAGAGCTTCTTGACGTCGAGGCCGACCACTGCGGCGCCGACGAGATTGTCGGCGCAGGCACGGATGGCGACGCCGGTCGCGGTGAAGCGGAAGAAGGCGAAGAGCAGGGCCGCCACCGCCAGCGCGGCGATCGCCGCATAGACGCGCACCTTGTCGACGATGATGGTGCCGATTTCCCAGCTGTCGAAGGAATATGGCAGGTTGGCGCTGCGGGCATCGGGGCCGAAGATCATCAGCGTGCCGTTGACCATGATGATCGCGAGGCCGACCAGCAGGATGAACTGCTCGTGTTCAGGGCGCGAAACGAAGGGATTGATGAGCGTGCGCTGCAGTCCGTAGCCGATCACGAAGAAGGCGGCGGCGATCGGCAGCATCGACAGGAAGGGGTCGATGCCGAAGGAACGGAACAGCACGAAGGCGGCATACATCCCGACGACGGCGAATTCGCCATGGGCGAAGTTGACGACGCGGACGACGCCGAAGATGACCGAGAGGCCGAGCGCCATCAGGCCATAGACGAGGCCCGTCAGGACACCCTGGACGAGAACATTGGCGTAGAGCGACCAGAGCATGCCGTTCGGGGGGTCCGTTGTGGAAGACAGCCGCAGTTAGCCTGTCGGCAGGCCGGCGGCAACCGCCGGGGGCACAGGCCCCCGGCCACGCGCGCGGCTCAGCTGCGGCCCTGCCATGCCGGGAAGGGGAGAACCGGCTCGGCGACCGCCACGTCCTTCGGCAGGACGACGGTCGGCACGCGCCTGAGGTTCTGCACCAGGGCCGACCCGATATTCGGGTTCTGGCCCTTGGCGTCGAAGGTGATCGGGCCACCGATCATCACGTGGTCGGCGAGGTTGGTGGCCTTCACCGCCTCCATGAGCTGGGGCCCGTTGGTCGTGCCGGCGCGTTTGAAGGCGTCGGCGGCGATCAGCATGCCCTCGAAGGCGAAGCCGGCATTGAAGCTGTCGACGGCGAAACGGTTGTTGGGGTTCGCCTTGACGAAGGCCCGCTCGAAGGCCTGGGTCATGTTTGCTTTGGGATTGGCCCATGGCAGGCCGAAGAGCACGAAATCGGCCAGCGGGCCGAGGGCCTGGTAGAATTCCTCGTCATAGAAGCCGGGCGAGCCGGGCGAGATGATTGCCTTGGGCTGGAAGCGCTGGCGCACCATGTCGCGCACCATCTTGATGGCGTCGGAGGCGCGGGTGACGCACATGACGAGGTCGGGATTGATCGAGCGGATCTTGGTGACCTCGACCGAGAGGTCCTGGGCGCGGGGATCGTAGGCGATCTTCTCGACGAGTTCGATGGGCAGGGCGACGCGCGGCCAGATGGCGTCCATGGCGTTGCGCTGGGCGGTGCCGAACGTGTCGTTGGCGTGGAGGAACACCGCCTTCTCGAACTTGATGGACTTGGCGTCCATGACGTCCTTGATGAGGCGCAGGCCATTGGTGACGAGCTGGCCGCCGGTCTGGAAGTTGCGGACGAGGAACTTGTAGCCCTGCTCGGTGATCTGCGGGGCGGCGGCGACGTTGACGACGAAGGGCACCTGGCGCTGCTCGGTCACCTGGGCGATGGCCAGCGTATGGCCGGAATCGAACGCGCCGGTCAGGACGTGGCAACCGTCATTGATGGCACGCTCGGCCTGGGTGCGGGCGACGTCAGCATTGGATTCGGTGTCGATATGGATGATCTCGACATTGTAGCCGAGGTCCTTCAGGAGTTCCGGCGCTGCGAGCACGCCGCGATGCATGGACTGGCCGGCCTGGGCGAAGAAGCCGGAGCGTGGCAGCAGCGAGCCGATCTTCAGGGTCTGGCCCTGCGCCTTGACGACGGCGGGGGCGACCAGCGTGGCGGCGGCGCCGGCCATGGCGGTGCGGCGGGTGATGGCGGTTGTTGTCTTCATCGTTTCCTCCCTGGATCCGAATGCATGTCCATCTCGGATCGCCTGGTGGCGCGATCTTACGCGAAGACGCGCCGAGGGAAAGCGGGCGCTTCGCAAGGCCACGCCGCCAGTCTGCAGCCCTTGGCTCAGGCCGGAATCTTCTGCTCGAACCGGCAGATGTCGGCGATGAGGCAACGCGGGCAGTCGGGCTTCGCCGCCTTGCAGACATAGCGCCCGTGCAGGATGAGCCAGTGATGGGCGTGCAGCCGGTAGGCGTCCGGCACGACCTTCTCCAGGCCGAGCTCGACGGCGAGCGGGGTCTTGCCGACCGCCAGGCCCGTGCGGTTGGCGACGCGGAAGAGGTGGGTGTCGACGGCGATGGTGGGCATGCCGAAGGCCATGTTGAGCACGACATTCGCCGTCTTGCGCCCGACGCCAGGGAGCTTTTCCAGCGCCGCGCGGTCGGCCGGCACCTCGCCGCCATGTTCGGCGATCAGGCGCTGCGACAGGGCGATGACGTTCTTCGCCTTGGTGCGGAAAAGGCCGATCGTCTTGATGTAGCCGATCAGCGCATCTTCGCCGAGGGCGACCATCTTGTCCGGCGTGTCGGCGACCTTGAACAGGGCGCGCGTCGCCTTGTTCACCCCGACGTCGGTCGCCTGGGCCGACAGCGCCACGGCGACGAGGAGCGTGTAGGCGTTGACGCTTTCGAGTTCGCCCTTGGGCTCGGGCGTGACTTCATGGAAGCGGAAGAAGATCGCCGCGATCTCCTGCGGCGTCAGCCGGTCGCGCTTGCGGCGCCTGGCGGCGGCTTTCGCCGCGGCGAGATTGGCGATGGCCTTGGCCGGGCGCTTTGCCGGGCCTGCGGCGACCTTGGTTCGATTGGACTTCCGGGGAGTGGTCGGAGCGCGCATGGAGGTCGTATAGTCCCACGCAATGAGTACCGGCAATACAGATGCGGGCCCGGTTGCGGAGGCAAGCGCGGAGGAGGCGCCCCTCTTCGCCGCCCTGCTGACACCGCACCGTTCGATGGGCTGGCCCGGCTTCATCGCGGTGATGACAGCCGTGGGCGCGGTGAATCTCGTCGGTGCCGTGATCTTCACCTCGATCGGCGCCTGGCCGGTGCTGCCGTTCCTCGGCCTCGACGTCCTCATCATCTTCCTCGCCTTCCGCGCCAATTACCGGCATGCGCGGGCCTTCGAAGAGGTGATCGTCACCCCCACCGAGATCCTCGTCCGCAAGGTGACCTGGCACGGCCAGGCCCGCGAATGGCGCTTCAACCCGGCCTGGACGCGGCTCCACCAGACGCGCGACGATGAAGACGGACAGGTGCTGGGCCTGACGCTCGACGAGGGGCGCCGACAACTGGACATTGCGACCTTCCTGCCTCCCGTGGAACGCGAAGGCTTCGGCAAGGCGCTGACCACGGCGCTGGCGGAGGCCAGGCGCGGTCCGGTACGCACCCACTTCGACTGACGGATGGTTTCACATGGCAGGATCGATCGACCGCGTCAGGGCGGCGCTCAGAGACGCGGCCCACGACGATACTATCGTCACCTTCCCGGCCAGCACCCGGACGGCGGCGGAAGCCGCTGCGGCGGTGGGCTGCGCCGTGGCGCAGATCGCCAAGTCCCTGGTGTTTCGTGCTGGCGAACGCCCCGTTCTGGTCATCGCCAGCGGCACCAACCGCGTCGACACGGCCAAGGTCGCCAGCCTGGTGGGATCCCCCGTCGATCGACCGGACGTGCGATGGGTGCGCGACGTCACCGGCTTCGCCATCGGCGGCGTGTCCCCCGTCGGCCATCTCACCCCGCCTGTCGTGCTGGTGGACCAGGACCTCGCCGCGCTCGACCCGATCTGGGCGGCGGCCGGCGCTCCCGATACCGTGTTCCGGACCGGCTTCGCCGACCTCCTGACGCTGTCCGGCGGCCGGGTGGCCGATATCGCCGAATAGCCAGGACGACCCGCAGGAATCGGGTGGCTGCCGGCGACGCCATGGCCCATTGTCGCGCCAGATCGCCCCTGGAGCCCCAACATGCTCAACGTCGTCCAGCTCGAACAGCAAGGCCGGCCCATCCGGCTCAGCGAGGCCGCCGACGATTACGAGATCGTCCGCAGGACGCTGGCCTTCATCACCGACCACTGGCGCCGCCAGCCCTCGGTGGAGGAGATGGCGGGCCATGTCGGGCTCTCCGCCGGCCACCTGCACCACCTGTTCCGCCGCTGGGCCGGGCTGACGCCGAAGGACTTCCTGCAGGCGATCACCCTGGATGCCGCGCGCGCCCTGCTGCGCGACGAGGCCACGGTACTCGATACGGCCTTTGAGG
>JAIEPJ010000215.1 GCA_019749835.1 Phreatobacter sp.
GCTGCGCGAGAAGATCGTCGCCGCCGCGTCGGCCCGCATGATCGTCATCGCCGACGCCTCCAAGCAGGTCGACACGCTGGGGCGCTTCCCGCTGCCGATCGAGGTCAACGCTTTCGGTCTCGGCGCCACCGAACGCGCCGTCTCACGGGTCCTCGAGGCCTGCGGCTGCCCCGGCCCCCTGACGCTGCGCCGCAAGCCCGACGGCCATGTTTTCGTCACGGACGGCGGGCACATGATCCTTGATGCGGCCTGCGCGCGAATCCCCGATCCCCCCACGCTCGGCTCCCGCCTTCACTCCGTGCCCGGTGTGGTCGAGCACGGCCTGTTCATTGGTCTGGCGTCCATCGCGATCATCGCTTCCCCTGGCGGCGCAGAGGTCGTAGGACGTGTTTGACAATCGAGCCGCCTCGGTCAGGCGCGGCCTCAAGACTTCCCGAGGAGTGATCCCGATGTTCGTCCGTTCGCTTGCAGCAGCCCTGGCGGCCTGCACCCTCATTGCGACCGCCGCCACGGCGCAGACCCAGAGGCCGGCGGCACCGCTCGCCCAGGCCGCGCCGCAGGCGGCAGCGGCAGCACCCGCGCCCGCCGCCGACCATGTCGCCCTCGCCCGTCAGGTCGTCGAGCTTTCCGGGGCCTCGGCCTCCTTCGAGAACGTCATTCCCGCTTTCGTCGAGCAGGCGAAGTCGCTGTTCCTGCCGACCAATCCGGATCTCGGCCGCCAGTTCAACGAAGTCGGCGACCTGCTGAAGAACGAGTTCCAGCCGCGCGTCAACGAGCTGATCCAGGGCATCGCCGTGGCCTATGCCCAGCGCTTCACGGTCGACGAACTCCGCCGGATCCAGGCCTTCTACCAGTCAGCCGATGGCCAGAAGCTGGTGCGCACCATTCCCTCGATCATGGAAGAGACCTTCGGCCGGTCGCAGCAGTGGAGCCAGGTGGTCACCCGCGACATCGTCGCGCGCTTCCGCGAGGAATTCGCCAAGCGCGGCATCCGTCTCTGAGCCAGCCCGGGAAGGGCTTTCCGTCCTGACCATCCGAAACGCGTCGGCTGCGGCCGGCGCGTTTTTCGTTCGGGGAGTTCAGTCCTCGTCGGATTTCATGCGCCAGCCGAGCCGTGCCCAGAGCAGCGGTCCCAGCAAGGCGAGGACTGCCACCGCGATGAGGCCGGCCGAGATCGGGCTTTGCACCAGCACCATGGGATCGCCGCCCGCGATCTGAAGCGCGCGCCGGAGCTGGGTTTCCGCCATGGGCCCCAGGATCATCCCCACCACGACAGGCGCGATCGGATAGTCGAACCGCCGCATGCCGAAGGCGAGCAGGCCCAGGACCAGGACCAGCGTCAGTTCAACGAGCGAGCCCTTGGCCGCCAGGACGCCCACCGCGGCGAAAACCAGGATGCCGCCATAGAGCCAGTGGCGCGGAATCGACAGCAACCGCACCCATAGCCCGACCAGTGGCAGGTTGAGGACGATCAGCATGGCGTTGGCGATGAACAGCGAGGCGATCAGCCCCCAGACCACGTCCGCCGAGGTGACGAAGAGCAGCGGCCCCGGCTGGAGATTGTACTGCTGGAACCCCGCCAGCATGATCGCCGCCGTGGCCGATGTCGGGATGCCGAGCGTCAGCAGCGGCACGAGCGTACCGGCGGCCGAGGCATTGTTGGCCGCTTCCGGCCCGGCAACGCCCTCGATGGCGCCGTGCCCGAACTCCTCCGGATGTTTCGACAGCTTCTTCTCCGTCGCATAGGACAGGAAGGTCGGAACCTCCGCGCCGCCTGCCGGAAGGGCGCCGATCGGAAAGCCGAGGGCCGTGCCGCGCAGCCACGGCTTCCAGGAGCGCTTCCAGTCCTCTTTCGTCATCCACAGGGAGCCGCGGATCGCCTCGACATGGCCTTGCGCCGCCGTGCCCTTCTGCGAGGCGACCGCCATGGCCTCGCCGACGGCGAACATGGCGACCGCCACGGTGGTGACCTCCAGCCCGTCGAGGAGGTCGGGGATGCCGAAGGCCAGACGTGCCTGTCCGGTCAGCTTGTCGATCCCGACAAGGCCGAGCGCCAGTCCGATGGAAAGCGATGTGAGCCCCCTCAGCCGCGATGAGCCGAAGGTCGCCGAGACCGTGACTAAGGCCACCAGCATCAGCGCGAAATAGTCCTCCGGGCCGAAAGCGATGGCGACCTCGGCGAGGAAGGGCGCAAAGACCGTGAGAAGCGCGGTGGCGATGGTGCCGGCCACGAAGGAGCCTATGGCGGCGGTAGCCAGCGCCGGCCCGCCACGGCCCGCCCGCGCCATCCGGTTGCCCTCGAGCGCCGTGACGATCGAGGCGCTCTCCCCCGGCGTGTTCAGCAGGATCGAGGTGGTCGAGCCGCCATACATGCCGCCGTAATAGATGCCGGCGAACATGATCAGGGACCCCGCCGGATCCATCTTGAAGGTGATGGGCAGCAGCAGCGCCACCGTCATGGCCGGCCCGATGCCCGGCAGCACGCCGACCGCCGTTCCCAGCACGACGCCGACCAGCGCAAAGAGAAGGTTCATCGGCTGGACGGCGATGGCGAGGCCGCCGCCGAGGAGGCCCAGGGTTTCCATGGCCGATCAGATCCAGCTTTCGGTGAGGCCCGAAGGCAGGGTGAGGCCGAGCAGCCGCACGAAGAACAGGTAGACCACCAGGCCCATCGCCGCGCCGATGGCAAGATCGACGGCCGGGCGGCGTGAGCCGAAGGCCCGGGCCGTCGCGGCGAACAGCGCCGCGCAAGCCGGAATGAGGCCAGCGGTGCGGATCAGCAGGATCATCACCGCGAGCCCGCCGGCGATCCAGACGACGGAGGTCCAGTCGGCTGCCTCGCGCGGCGGGGCGGCACCGCGAAGCCCTGCGATGATCGTCAGCACGCCGAACAGCAGCAGGAGCGCGCCGACGAGAAAGGGCATCATCTGTGGCCCGAGCGTCTGGTTGCCGAAGCTGGCGCGCAGGGTCCATGACTGCCAGACGACCACCGCTGCCACGGCGATCAGGCCAAGGCCGATGGCGATGACCGGGCGATCGGCCGCCGAGGGGCCGGTTTCATCGCTCATGCGCTGACAAGGCCGAGCTGGCGCAGCACACCGGAGACACGCGTGATCTCCTCCTTCAGGAAGCTCTCGAAGGCATCGCCGGCGAGATAGGTGTCCTGCCAGCCCTTGGCGGCGAGTTGGTCCGCCCAGGCCTTGGACTTCGCCATTTTCTCCACCACCTCGGCGAGCCCCGCCCGCTGCGCGGCGCTGATCCCCGGCGCTGCGAAGATGCTCCGCCAGTTCTGCAGTTCCAGCTTGAAGCCCTGTTCGGCGAGGGTCGGTCCGGCAAGCCCTGATGTCCCCTGTGGCGCCGTCAGGCCGATCCAGCGCATGCGTCGGCCCTTGACGTGCTGTTCGAACTCGCTGCCGCCGCCAACACCCACAGTGACCCGCCCGGAGAGGATGGCCGCCAGTGCCTCGCCACCACCCGAATGGGCGATGTAGTTCACCTTGGAGCCGTCCGCCCCGGCGAGCCCGGCGAACATGGCGGCGGTGATGTGATCGACTCCACCCGCCGATCCCCCGCCCCAGCTGACCTTCGCAACGTCCGCCTTCAGGGCTGCAGCGAGATCCTGCACCGACTTGATCGGCGAGTTCTGCGCCACCACCAGCGCCTGCCACTCGCCGGTGAGCCGGGCGATGGGCGTGACCGCCTCCAGCGTCACCGGCGCCTTGTTCATCAGGATGGCGCCGACCATCACGAAGCCCGAGACCATCAGCGCTGCCGGATCGCCGCGGGCACCGTTGACGAACTGGGCGATCCCGATGGTGCCACCCGCTCCCGCTACATTCGTCACCTGGGCGGACCGGACGATCCGTTCCGAGGTCAGCACGCCCTGCATGACGCGGGCCGTCTGGTCCCAGCCCCCGCCGGGTGCTGCGGGCGCCATGATCTTGACCTCCGCAGGTGCCTGCGCGCCGGCAGACCCGCCGGCGGCGACGGTGAGAATCGCGGTGCCGAGGGCAACCGCCTCGCGCCGGGTCAGTGCTGTCATGGTCGTCCTCCCGAGACGTTCGCCGGACTGTCGCATTGCCGTCGACGGATCGCCATAGCGACGACTGCGGATGGCACCGCCGCCGGGCCGTCGACCGCCTCGCGGATTTGTGTGCCGGAACGGCTGTGATAAGCGCTACCCGAACCCCATCTCGACGCATCCGCGTGCCGCGTCGCCCCCCAGCCGAGGACCTGCCATGACCTTCGACGTCGACCTCTTCGTGATCGGTGGCGGCTCGGGCGGCGTCCGTGCGGCCCGCATCGCCGCGACCCATGGGGCCAAGGTCATGCTGGCCGAAGAGTACCGGATGGGCGGAACCTGCGTCATCCGCGGCTGCGTGCCGAAGAAGCTGATGGTCTATGCCTCGCAGTACCACGAGCATTTCGCCGATGCCGCGGGCTTCGGCTGGACGGTCGGTGCGACGACCTTCGACTGGCCGACCTTCATCGCCGCCAAGGACAAGGAAATCGGTCGCCTCGAAGGCATCTACGGAGCCAACCTCGTCAAGGCGGGCGTCGAGATCGTCGCGCAGCGCGCCACCATCGCCGGCCCGCAGGCCGTCCGCCTCGCCGATGGCCGTGTGGTCACCGCCCGGCATATCCTCATCGCCACCGGCGGCCGCCCCTCCAGCGACGACACGCTCCCTGGCCGCGACCTCGCCATTTCCTCGAACGAGGTCTTCCATCTCCCCGAACAGCCAAAGCGGATCGTCATCGCCGGCGGCGGCTATATCGCGGTTGAATTCGCCGGCGTCTTCGCCGGCCTCGGATCGGAGGTGACGCTCGTCTATCGCGGATCGAAGATCCTGCGCGGCTTCGACGAGGATCTCCGCGACCATCTCATGGCGGAGTACCGGAAGAAGGGCATCCGCCTGGTCATGGGCGAGGTGTTCACCGGCCTCACCCGCACGCCGGGCGGCATTGCGGTCGCCTTCAAGAACGGCCAGGCGCCGATCGAGGCGGACCAGGTGCTCATGGCGATCGGCCGCAAGGCCAACACCGCGGGCCTAGGCCTCGACGAAGCCGGCGTCACCCTCGGCGCCGGCGGCGAGATCATCGTCGATGAGGAGAGCCGCACCTCCGTGCCCTCCATCTATGCGGTCGGCGACGTCACCGACCAGGTCAACCTGACTCCGGTCGCCATCCGCGAGGGTCATGCCTTCGCGGACACCGTCTTCGGCGGCAAGCGCTGGACGGCCGATCATGCCATCATTCCGACGGCCGTTTTCTCAGAACCGGAGATCGGAACGGTCGGCCTGTCGGAGGAGCAGGCGCGCCTGTCGGGCTGCGCCCTCGACATCTACAAGGCGACCTTCCGGCCGATGAAGCACACCCTGTCCGGCCGCGACACGCGGATGCTGATGAAGCTCGTGGTCGACGGCGAGACCGACAAGGTCCTCGGCGTCCATATCTGTGGACCGGACGCCGGCGAAATGATCCAGCTCGCCGGCATCGCCGTGAAGATGGGCGCGACCAAGGCCGACTTCGATGCGACCATGGCCGTCCATCCGACCGCGGCGGAGGAACTGGTCACCATGCGCACGCCGAGTGCGCGTTACCCGAAGGGCTAGCCGAATTCGGCCTAGCCGCAATCGCCGATGAGGCGCTGGGCCACCCAGCCGATGCGGCCGGTGCGGAATTCCGGTTGGCTCGGGATGTAGAGCTCGCCGTTCCAGTAGATGACCTGCGTCCACGACCCGGAGCGGATGACCTCGCCCTGGTTGCGTGCCCGCAGGTGGACGCTGTGGCCGGTCTTCATGCGGGCGATCAGCCGTGCATCGGCGGACGGCCCCGCCCGGAGCGCGGCGAAGCCGTCGGGCGTCGGCAGGACCTCGCAGACGGCGTTGATCGCCATGGCGGGTGAGGCGGCCATCATCATGGCGCAGAAGGCGGTGGCGAGGATGGCTTTCGATGCGCGACAGGTCACGGCGGTCTCTCCAGGAAGCGATGCGAGCCCTATCGGCCCGCTGTCATTCCGGGCGATGGCGGCTGCGGCGGCCCAAGGTTTCAAATGTTCCCGTGCGCTGCGCCGGTGGCCCCGTACGTGACGGCCGGCGCGCTTCAGGGGAGTTGATCAATCGGCAGGGAACCGGGCAAGCTGCCACGCGTTTGACGCCAGAAACCCGCACGACCGCCGACGAGGAGACCACCATGGCCGACAATGATGACGCGGCAGCCGTCGAGCGGACGGCGAAGCGGATCTTCGCGCTGCAAAATCCCGGCAAACCCTGGCCGGCCGACGCGACGGCGAAGCTCGACGACAAGCCGCGCGCCGGCACGCTGGCGAAGAAGGACCGCGGCAGCGGCGAAGGCTGACGCGTTCAGCGTCCGCGCCGCATGGTCAGCGTCACCCAGCCCTCGATCTCCTCGCGCATGACGAGCCGCAGGCCGCGGTCGCGATAGGCCGAGACCACGAGATTGGCGTGGGGCGGGATGATGCCCGACAGCACCACCGTGCCGCCGGGCGCGACCAACCGCACGAGGTCCGTCGCGAGCCCGACCAGAGGACGCGGCAGGATATTGGCGAGGATCAGGTCATAAGGGGCGCCGCGGCGGAAGCGCGCGTCCTTCAGGCCCGCGGCATGGAT
The DNA here is from genome assembly GCA_019749835.1 of Phreatobacter sp. Classification (GTDB taxonomy): domain Bacteria; phylum Pseudomonadota; class Alphaproteobacteria; order Rhizobiales; family Phreatobacteraceae; genus Phreatobacter. The sequence goes on from JAIEPJ010000215.1 coordinate 6,630, forward strand.
CACCCGCACATAGCCCCGGGCCTTGTTGAGAACGGCGTTCTCATGGGCGGCGACGACCGACACGCGGTCGATGTCGGAGGCGAGCACCGGCACCCGGTGGCGCAGTCCTGCAGCGATGGCGAGCACGCCGGTTCCCGTACCCACGTCGAGCGGCCGGAAGGCGCGGGCTGCCTTGGCCAGCCGATCGATGGCGCGCAGGCAGCCGAGTGTCGTGCCGTGATGGCCGGTGCCGAAGGCAAGCGCCGCCTCGATCTCGATGGGAATGGCGTTGGCCGCAACCTTGTCGCGGTCATGCGACCCGAAAACCGTGAAACGCCCGGCCACGACCGGCTTCAGGCCGTCCAGCGAGGTGCGCACCCAGTCGCGCGATTCGATGGCGTGAAAAGTCACGCAGGCAGCGACCGCCTCACCTGCCGTCGCCCGCACGAGCGCGCGCACATGGTCTTCGTCGGGCGCGTCGCGAAAGAACACCTCGACCAGCCAAATCTGGCCGTCCGGCGCCTCGAAGGCGGCGACCGCCGTCTCGGCAGGATCGAACATCTCGCCGATGAGGTCGCCGACCTTCCGCGCCGCCCTCTCCGAGGTCTCGAGGCGCATGAGATGGGTGGGGGAAACGGGGTGCAATCCTTCGAGCATGCCGCGTGATAACGCCGCGTCCGGTCAATGTCACCAGCCTGCATGAACAATACAAAACCCAAGACATGAGTGACGTTGCGTCATTAAAATTTCGGGTTGCGTTGCACAAATTCTGCGCAGATCGAAATATCTTCGCTATTTCAATATGTTGTCAAAGACGCCTCAGGGCCGCGATTTACCTGTTGCTAACCAGTTCATCCGACCTTCCGTGGCAGGAGAGCCCTCGATGAAAGCAATGGCCAAGACCGAAGAGACCACCCCGTCCCTGGACACGATCCTTGCCGCGACCCGCAGCGTCAAAGGAACGACCTCGGCGAGGATCGAGGAGATCCACAAGATCACCGACGGGCTGCGCATGCTGGCCCTCAACGCCCTCATCGAGGCGGCGCGGGCCGGCGAGAACGGCCGCGGCTTCTCCGTGGTCGCGGCCGAAGTGCGCGAAATCTCCACCCGGGTCGGCAGCATCGCCCATCAGTTCTCGACGGAACTCGCCGGACAGATCGCCGGCCTCGAGGAGATGACCATGGCGATGAGCAGCCAGGCGGCCGGCCAGAGGCTGACCGATCTCGCGCTTAACGCCATCGAACTGATGGACCGCAATCTCTATGAGCGCACCTGCGACGTGCGCTGGTGGGCAACCGACTCCGCCATGGTCGAGGCGCTGGCTGCGCCCGCCCCCGACCGGGCAGCCCATGCCTCACAGCGCCTTGGCGTCATTCTCGGCGCCTACACGGTCTATCTCGACATCTGGCTCTGCGACCGCGACGGGCGGGTCGTGGCGAACGGCCGGCCGGAGCGCTTCGACGTGACCGGCCAATCGGTGCGGCACGAGCCCTGGTTCACCCGCGCCATGTCCCTGGCGACCGGCGACGACTATACCGTGGCCGATGTCGCCCGGTCCGGCCCGTTGCGAGATGCCGAGGTCGCCACCTATGCCACGACGGTACGCGCCGGCGGACAGGCGCGCGGCGCCCCCCTCGGCGTCCTCGCCATCCATTTCGACTGGGAGCCCCAGGCCCGCGCCATCGTCCAGGGCGTTCGCCTGTCGGAGGAGGAGGCTGGCCGCAGCCGTGTCCTCCTCGTCGATGCGCGTAAGCGGGTCATCGCCAGTTCCGACGGGCGCGGCGTGCTGAGCGAGACCCTCGCCTTCGACACCGGCGGCCGCAAGTCCGGTTTCACCCGCGACGCGAGCGGCACCACCACGGCCTTCCACCTCACGCCGGGCTACGAGACCTATGCCGGCCTCGGCTGGTACGGCGTGATCCAGCAGAAGGCGCGGTAGGTCCGGTTACTCGGCCGCCACACGGCGGGTGGGTGGGTCCAAGGGCACGATCAGCAGCATGCCGTCTTCCACCGCCTCGGTGAACGCGGGGTCGGTCCGCAACTGGTCGATGGTGCGTGGCAGCGGAAAGGGCCTGCCCTGCACGTCTTCCCAATCCTCAGCGGCGAAGGCGATCACCTCTGAGGCCTTGGCAACCGCTTCGTCGATCGTGTCCCCCGCCGAAAACACCCCCGGGACGTCCGGGAACTGGACGCCGTAGCAGCTGTCGGGATCCTTGTGGACGATGGCGATATAGCTCGGCATGGCGCGACACGAAGCTCGGATTACCGCTCGCGGGGCCAGCCCGCCTGTCGATAGATGGAATACACCGTTCCGAGCGGCAAGTCTCGCTTCGGGTGGGGAATGGTGACCATCCGGCGCAGGCCGTCGTGGACGAACTTGTGGTGGGACCCCTTCACGGCGCGCAGCACATAGCCTTCGCGTTCGAGGCGGCGGATGATGTCGCGGCTGTCGCGGAGCATGGCGTCGGCATCCGAATCAGTTGGGTCCGACCAGAACAGTATGCGCAGCTAGCTCCCATCGGGCGAGTTCCCCACAAGGCCCCCTTCTATCCACAGGTTCCGCGAGCGACGCTGCAGATATCCACTGCTCTACTTGACAATCAGCGTGGTCAACGAGTGCGCCGCCGATAATTCCTCACGCCGCCTGGACGAAACTGTCCACCACCTTCTTCTCGCCGGCCTTGTCGAACTGCACCGTGAGCTTGTTGCCCTCGGCCGAGACCACGTCGCCATAGCCGAACTTCAGGTGGAACACGCGATCGCCGGGCTGGTAGCGCGAGGGCTCGCCCGTCGATTTCGCGACGAGTTCCCCGTCGATGGTCCGTCCGCCCCCCGAGCGGTCGGTGAGCCGCCCCTGGAAGCCGCCGCGCCCCTCGGCGAAGGTCGCGCCGAAGGCCTGGCTTCCGGTCCGGCCGGTGAAGCGCGCCTGCGCCTCGTTCAGCGACTTCTGCGCCTGCGCCCGTTGCCAGCCAGGCGTCGCATAGGTGGAGGAGAAGCTCTCCACCTTGTCGAACCGGCTCTGCCCGAAGCCGCCGCGCCCCATGCCGCCATAGCCCGAGGTCCCAAGGCCTTCGGAGACCTCCACATGATCGGGCGGCAGGTCGTTGACGAAACGGCTCGGCACCGTCGACTGCCACAGGCCATGAATGCGCCTGTTGCCGGCAAAATAGATCTTCGCCCGCCGCCGCGCCCGGGTGATGCCGACATAGGCGAGGCGGCGTTCCTCCTCGAGGCCAGCGCGGCCGTTCTCGTCGAGCGAGCGCTGGTGCGGAAACAGCCCCTCCTCCCATCCCGGCAGGAACACCGTCTCGAATTCGAGACCCTTGGCAGAATGCAGCGTCATGATCGACACCGCATCCTCCGTCTCGCCCTCGCCGCGCGCCTCGGTGACGAGCGCGATATGTTCGAGGAAACCCGACAGGTTCTCGAACTCCTCCATCGAGCGCACCAGCTCCTTCAGGTTCTCGAGCCGGCCTGCGCCCTCGGCGGTCTTGTCCTTCTGCCACATCTCCGTATAGCCGCTCTCGTCCAGCACGAGCTGAGCGAGTTCGGAATGGGGCATGGCCTCGATCTGCCCGGCCCAGCGGTCGAACTGGTCGATGAGGTCCTTCAGCGCCCGCCGCGCCTTCGGCTTCATCTCCTCGGTCTCGGTGAGAACCCGCGTCGCCTGCATGAGCGGCACGCCCTGGGCGCGCGCATGGTCGTGCAATTGCTGCAGGGTGGCGTCGCCGAGGCCGCGCTTCGGCGTGTTGACGATGCGCTCGAAGGCGAGATCGTCGGAGGCCTGGGCGACGCAGCGCAGATAGGCCAGCGCGTCGCGGATCTCCAGCCTTTCGTAGAAGCGCGGGCCACCGATGACCCGGTAGGGCAGGCCGATGGTGATGAAACGGTCTTCGAACTCGCGCATCTGGAACGAGGCGCGCACCAGAATGGCGGCCTCGTTGAGCGCATGGCCCTGGCGCTGCAGCTGTTCCAGTTCCTCGCCGACCGACCGCGCCTCCTCCTCGGAATCCCAGACCGAGGTCAGCGTCGGCTTGGCGCCGTCCTCGCCGTCGGTGAAGAGCGTCTTGCCGAGCCGGCCCTCGTTATGGGCGATGAGATGGGCGGCGGCGGCCAGGATATGGCCGGTCGAGCGGTAGTTGCGCTCCAGCCGGATCACCGTCGCGCCGGGAAAATCCTTGTCGAAGCGCAGGATGTTGTCGACCTCGGCGCCGCGCCAGCCATAGATCGACTGGTCGTCGTCACCGACGCAGCAGATGTTCTGCGGCCGCCCTTCCTGGCGCTGGGCCAGCAGCCGCAGCCACAGATATTGCGCAACATTGGTGTCCTGATACTCATCCACCAGGATGAACTTGAACTTGCGCTGGTACTCCGCGAGCACGCCGGGATTTTCCCGGAACAGGCGGATGACCTCCAGCAGCAGGTCGCCGAAATCCACGGCGTTCAGCACTTTCAGCCGCGCCTGGTAATCGGCATAGAGCTTGAGCCCCAGCCCGTTGGCATAGGCGGCAGCCTCGCCGGACGGCACCTTGTCGGGGGTCAGCGCCCGGTTCTTCCAGCCGTCGATGGCGGAGGCCAGCACGCGCGCCGGCCAGCGCTTCTCGTCGATGTCCTCGGCCTGGATCAACTGTTTGAGCAGCCGGATCTGGTCGTCGGTGTCGAGGATGGTGAAGCCGGGCTTAAGGCCGGCGAGTTCGGCATGGCGGCGCAGGATCTTCACGCCTGTCGCGTGGAACGTGCCGAGCCAGGGCATGCCCTCCACCGCCTCGCCCACCAGATGGGCGATGCGCTCCTTCATCTCGCGCGCCGCCTTGTTGGTGAAGGTCACGGCGAGGATCTCGGAGGGAAAGGCGCGACGCTGGTTGAGGATATGCGCGATGCGGGTGGTCAGCACCCGCGTCTTGCCGGTCCCGGCACCCGCCAGCACGAGCACCGGACCGTCCAGCGTTTCCACGGCCGCCTGCTGTTCGGGGTTGAGACCCGCGAGATAGCCGGCCGCCGCCTGCTGGCCGCGCGCGGCCATGGCCCTTTCGGCAAGACTGGGCTGGCGCGGGGCGGAAGGGTCGGTCATGGCCTCAGATGTTCCGATTCGGTTCTCGTTCAAAATGGGGGCTCGCGCCGACAAAGCCAACCCGAGGAGGGAAGACATGCGCCAGGCCGCGGAATGCGCCTCCCGGCGCGATCAAAAGCAAAAGGGCCGGCGTTTCCGCCGGCCCTCGCAGAATTCCGAAATTCGACGCGCTCAGCGCAGGACGACGACCCGCGTGCCGACCCGCACCCGGCTGTAAAGGTCGATGACGTCGTCGTTGGTCAGGCGGAAGCAGCCCGACGACACCGCGGTGCCGATCGTATGCGGCTCGTTGGAGCCGTGGATGCGATAGAGCGAGGACCCGAGATAGAGGGCCCGGGCGCCGAGCGGGTTGTCCGGGCCGCCGGCCATGAAGCGCGGCAGGTCGGGGCGGCGGCGCAGCATCTGGGCCGGCGGGCGCCAATCCGGCCACTCCGCCTTGCGGGTGATCGTCTGGTTGCCACCCCAGGAGAAGCCCGGCCGTCCGACGCCGACCCCGTAGCGGATCGCCGTGCCGCCGGCCTGGACCAGATAGAGGCGGCGTTCCTGGGTGTTGATGACGATGGTGCCAGGGGCATAGCGCCCGGTGAA
>JAIEPJ010000151.1 GCA_019749835.1 Phreatobacter sp.
GTGGGTCTGGTAGATGTCCTCGCCCTTTGTCACGCTGCCGCTGCCGGGAGGCAGGCCCTGTCCATCCGGACGGATCGCGATCGCCCAGGCGGCGACCTCGGCCGGATGGGCCTCGCGGCCGAGCCCGGTCCTCTGCGGCGCAGCAACGGGTGCGGCGGCGGCGACGGTGCCAGCGGCGGGCGCCGCAGGGCGCTGCTGTGCGAGGACCATCCCGGTTCCGGCGAGCCCGACGCAGAGGGTCGCCGCGGCGAAGACCTTAGCCGATCTCGACATTTTCGGTCTCCCCATTGGCGCGGACCAACCAGGTCTGGATGCCGTTGTTGTGGTAGATGGAGTTCACGCCGCGCACCTTGCGCAATTCGTCCTTGGTGGGCTGGACATATCCCGTCTCGTCGATGGCGCGAGACTGGATCATCAGCTCCTGGCCGTTCCAGTCGAAGTCGACATAGAAGCGGGTCAGGGACATCGGCAGGACCGGTCCGTCGATCCGGGCGGTGCGCCAGTTGCGACCGCCGTCGATGGAGACGTCGACCCGGCCGATCTTGCCGCGGCCCGACCAGGCGAGCCCGGTGAGAACGTTCGGTCCCTTGTGTTTGAGCGGGGCCTGGGGGGAGGGGTTCGTCACCACGGATTTCGCGTCCATGATGAAGGTGAAGCGGCGGGAGCGGCCGTCGGCCAGCAGGTCGGTGTATTTCGACGTTTCCTCGCGCTGATGCCAGGGCTGGTCGCCGACCTCGATGCGCCGGAGCCACTTGACCCACATGTTGCCTTCCCAGCCGGGAACGACGAGGCGGACTGGATAGCCCTGTTCCGGGCGTAATGCCTCACCGTTCATCGACCAGACCACCAGACAATCCTTGAGGCCCTTGTCGAGGGGGATGGAGCGGGTCATTCCCGAGGAGTCGGCTCCTTCCGCCAGCAGCCACTTGGCGTTGGTCTTGACCCCAGCCTCGTCCAGGAGGGTCTTCAGCGGAATGCCGGCGTACCAGACATTGTGGACCATGCCATGGGTGAACTGGCATCCGTTGAGCTGGGCGCCGCGCCATTCCATGCCGGAATTGGCGGCGCATTCGAGGAAGTAGGCGTGGTTCTGCCGACCGGGAAAGCGCTTCAGGTCCTCGACGGTAAAGACCATGGCCTTGTCGACAAGGCCGTTGATCATCAGGCGGTGCTTGCCTGGATCGATCTCGGCGATACCGCCGTGGTGGCGCTCGAAACACAGGCCAGACGGTGTGATGATCCCGTCAAGTTCATGCAGCGGTGTGAAGTTGACCGAGGATTCGCGGCTCGCGGTCAGCCATTCGACGTCGCGGCGCACCACGTGCTTCTCGAACTGCGATGGCGAGCCGTAGGGCCGGGCCTGGACGCCGTCGCCGAGCACCCGTGCCCAGTCCTGGACATCCGTGATGAGCGGATCGGGGGTTGCGGGCGGCGCTGCCCTGGCACCGGTCGCCGCAGAGGCGAGGCTGGCGCCTGCCAGACCGGCGGCACCGAGGAAGCCTCGCCGGTTCAACCGCGCCGTCTCGCGCGACATGCCGGTTTCCGTCATGGCGGTCTCCTGTGGGGAAGGGGGCCTGATCATGCGCCTGTGACCTTCACGGCTGCGTTGGGCTCGATGCGAATGGTCTTGTGACGCGCCACATGCGCCTTCACCACGTCCCAGATCGGTGGGCCCTGGGTTCCCTGGTTGACGCTGGCCCAGCCGGCGACCGTGTAGGCCCTGGAGGCTTCGAGCGGCCGGCCGGTCTTGAGGAGGGTAAGGTCCGAGATCCGCCGCCCCATCGGTGCGGAGACGTCGATGGCGTAGCCGACGCCGCCCACCCGCACCATGTCGCCACCACCCTGGAAATAGGGGTCGGGGTGGAAGATGTTGTCGGCGACATCCTCAAGGACGTCCTTGAGCTGGGCGCCCGTCATCTCCATCCGGTAACAGGCCGGATAGGTGATCGCCGTGGCATTGGCGATGGCGTCGAAGGTGATGGGGTCGCCTGGCAGAAGCGTCCCGCCCCAGCGGAAGCCCGGGGTGAGTGCGATCTCGGCGTCGCGTTCGGCCAGCATCGCCTGGGCGATCAGATCGTCGAACGTGCCATTGAAATTGCCGCGCCGGAACAGAAGGCTTTCCGTCCGGCCGATCTCCTGGGCAAGTTCGGCTGCGAAGGGCTTGCGGATCGTGTCGATCAGGCCGGCCATGGACGGATCGGGGGTGATGGCGTCGGAGAAGACGGGCAAGAGCTTGTAGCGGTATCCGGCGACCTTCTTGTCGCGGATGTCGAGGTCGAGACGGGATACGAACTTTCCGTGCGAGCCGCTGGCGACGAGGATGGTCTTACCGGCCGTCACCACGCCCGGCAGGGCGTCGTGGGTATGGGCGGTGAGGATCACGTCGATCCCGTTGACGCGCGTGGCGAGTTTGGCGTCGACGTCGAAACCGTTGTGGGACAGCAGGATGACGACATCGGCGCCTTCGGCCCGGGCCTCGTCGACCTGCTTCTGGATATCCTCCTCGCGCAGGCCGAACTCCCATTTGGGGATCATCCAGCGGGGATTGGCGATCGCGGTGCGCGGAAAGGCCTGGCCGATGACAGCGATCTTCGCGCCGCCCTTCTCGAAGGTCTTGCGCGGCTCGAACACCGCCTCCTGCCATTCGTTGTCGCGGACGTTCTGCGCCAGGAAGGCAGCTTTCGACTTTTCCGCGAGCTCCTTGACGCGGTCCTCGCCATAGGTGAACTCCCAGTGCGAGGTCATGGCATCGACGCCGAGGGCGTTCATCACCTGGACCATGTCGTCGCCGCGCGTCTGCAGCGCTGTCCATGACCCCTGCCACGTGTCGCCGCCGTCGAGCAGGAGGACCTTGTCGGCCCCGCGCTCGGCCCGGACAGCTGCGATCAGCCGCGACACCCGGTCCATGCCTCCCATCCGGCCGTAATTTCGGGCCAGTGCCGTGAAGTCGTCGGCGGTGAGGGCATGGGCTTCGGCCGTCCCGCCAGCGATCTTGAAGAAATCGCGGAAGGCCTGGTCGGTGAGGTGAGGCGGCTTGCCCTTGGCGGGGCCGACCCCGAGGTTGATCGACGGCTCGCGGAAATAGAGCGGCACCAACTGGGCGTGGATATCGGTCACATGAAGGATCGTCACCTGGCCGAGGGGCTCGAACCGGAGAATGTCCTGTTCCGACAGGCGCTGCTGGGCCGCGGCGCGACCGAGCGGGCCGAGGCCCGAGGCCACCGCCAAGGCATGGGCAGCCGCCGTCGCATGCAGGAAGTGCCTGCGCGAGATCATGGGAATGTCCTGTCGCTTGAAGGAGGCGGCGCGGGCGCCGTCGGCGCCCGGCCCTTGCCTCAGCTCACGGTGATGCGGCTGGTCGCCGTATACTCGGCGCCGTCATCGTCCTTCCAGACCATCTTCAGCTCGCCGTTTTCCGACGGCTTGAAGAAGAAGGACTGGTAGGGATTGGCCGAGATCGCGGCATGCCAGTCGGCATCGAAAACCGGCTTGCCGTTGAACGTCGCCGTGAAGCGATTGATGATCTTGCGCGGGATCGGCTTGCCGTCCTGGCCGCGGCGCTGACCGCTCTCCATCTCGTGGGAGATGAGCGTTTTCACCTCGACGATATCGCCGGCCTTGATGTTGCCGGGAACGCGAACGCGGGGGGTGGGTCTCGTCGACATGGCTTTATCCTCCCTCAGCCGCCGCAACCGCCGATGGTGACTTTCACCTCGGCCTTGGTGGTGAACAGCGATCCGTCCGACATCTCGGCGACCGCGACGATGTTCTGCGTCTGCGCCAGGCGCATGCGGGTCGAGGCCGAGGCCCGTCCCGACAGCGGCGAGAAGCGGAAGGTGAGGACGCCCGGCAGCGGGTTGCCGTCGGCATAGACGTGCACCGCCTTGACGAAGTTCTGCTCGGTCATCGGGCTTTCGACGTCGACGGTGATGGGAACCACCAGGCCGTTCTCGGCAATCTGCGGAACGTCAAGCTTGATGCGGCCCTCGGCCATCGCCTTGCCGTCGTAGAGCTTCTTGATTTCCGCCTCGACCGCCTTGGAATCGGCCTTGGACAGGCTCGGTGCGATGACGGATGCTGCGGCGGCAAGGGCTGCCATATGCAGCACATTGCGTCTCGTCCGATAGACGACTGGACCCGCCATGGGGACCTCCTTCGTGGTTTCCAACGTGCGACGGCTCTCTTGCGGAACCGATCGATCTTCTTCTTGACGCCGCAGGTCGTACCTGCAAGCTTCGATATATAGGAATATAGTTTTTCGTGAATGTAAAGCGCGAAAGACGTAGCCTTTCGGATCACCCCGCCAGAGGGCGACCAGGGACGAAGTTCAAGGAGAAAATCATGAATCGAATGAGGGGGATCATCGCCCTTGTTGCGGCAGCCGCCACCTGTGCAGGCATCATGGGTGCCGTGGCGCAAACGCAGGACGAGAGCGAGCGCGAGATCGAACGCTACCGTGCCATGATCAATGATCCGATGGCCAATCCGGGATATCTCGCCGTCGACCGCGGCGAAGTGCTGTGGGCTCAGGCCCGCGGCACCAAGGCCGTGTCGCTGGAGACCTGCGATCTCGGCGAGGGGCCCGGCAAGCTCGAGGGAGCCTATGCCAAGCTGCCGCGCTACTTTGCCGATGCGGATCGGGTCATGGACCTTGAGCAGCGGCTCTTGTGGTGCATGGAGAAGATCCAGGGTCTCGATACGGCCGATGTGATTCGACGCCGCTTTTCCGGTCCGGGTAGGGCCTCCGACATGGAGGATCTGGTCGCCTTCATCGCCAACAAGTCGAACGGCACGCGGATCCAGCCGCAGAATGCCCATCCGCGTGAACGGGAGATGACGGCGATGGGCGAGGCGCTGTTCTACCGGCGGGCCGGCGTGTTGGACTTCTCCTGCGCCACCTGCCACGCGGAACCCGGCAAGCGGATCCGCCTGCAAGGCCTGCCGGATTTCTCGACGCCCGGCAAACAGGCGCAAGAGACGATGGGCTCCTGGCCGACCTACCGCGTCTCGCAGAGCGCGCTCAGGACCATGCAGCACCGCCTGTGGGACTGCTTCCGCCAGCAGCGCTGGCCGGAGCCGGCCTATGCCTCGGACGGCCTGACGGCTCTCCAGATGTTCCTCAATGTCCAGGCGGCGGGCGGTGAAATCACCGTTCCCTCCATCAAGCGCTGATAGGAGGGCCCCATGGTCTCGTTCTCATCGAAACTGATCCGCACGCTGCTCGTCTGCGGCCTCGCCCTGACCGTCTCGTCGGTCGACGCGCAAGACCGTCCGCCGGTCGATCCCGCCAAGGTCGATGCGCTGATCCAGGGCATGTTCACCCGCGTCTCGCCGGAATGGCGGGCCCGTGCCGTGCTGGACGACACCCAGCGCGCCTGCACCGAGCGTCGCAACCAGGTTTCCGGCGCCGAGGCGGATGCCATACAGGCGCGCGAGCGCGCGAGCGTGGTGCTGCCGCCGGACGGCAACTTCCTCGGTGACTGGCGGAAGGGCTTCCAGGTCGCGAACAATGGCCGCGGCTTCCAGTTCTCCGACCCGGCAGGGACGGTTGCCGGTGGCAATTGCTATGCCTGCCACCAGATGAGCCCCAAGGAGGTCAGCTTCGGGACGCTCGGACCCAGCCTTGCCGGTTATGGACGCGAGCGGAACTACGACCCGGAACTGATCCGCGACGCCTATATCAAGATCTTCAACGCCCAGGCGGCGGTGGCCTGTTCGAACATGCCCCGGTTCGGCTCGTCGAAGGTGTTGACCATCGATCAGATCAAGGACGTCCTGGCCTATCTGTTCGACCGGCAGTCGCCGGTGAACCAGCCCTGATCGCGAACCGACCATGCGCCTGTTCCACTGGCTCATCCTGTTGGCATCGCTTGCGGTCGGAACGGCTGCAAGTCCTGCTCGGTCGCTCGAACTGCTCATGTTCGAGCGGGCGGGATGCCCGTGGTGCGTCCGCTGGAACCGGGAGGTCGCCCCCGCCTATGAAGCGTCGGAGGAGGGGCGGCTGGCTCCCCTCCGCCGCATCAACATGGACCGGGGGCAGCCCGAGGGATTGGCACTCAAGTTGCCTGTCCACTACTCGCCCACTTTCGTCCTCATGCATGAGGGCCGCGAGATCGGGCGCTTGATCGGCTATATTGACGCGTCGACGTTCTGGGGCTTGTTGACCAAAATGGTTCGTGATCATCGCGAACGGTCCGGGTCGGCGGCGCCGTCGATGCCGGCGCAGGGAAGGCCAGGATGAACGAGACGATCGTCCCGAAATCGATCGAAGACGCATTGCGCGACGGCGAGGAATACTCCCTCGAACTCGAGCAACTCATGCGGAATGCGCGTGACGCCAGCGATTTTCTCAAGGCGCTCGCTCATGAGAGCCGGCTGCTGCTGCTGTGCCTGATCGCCGAGAAGGAACGCTCGGTCGGCGAACTCGAGACGATCCTGTCGCTGCGCCAGCCAACGGTGTCGCAGCAACTGGCGAGGTTGCGTTTCGACGGTTTCGTGACCACGCGGCGCGAGGGCACCTCCGTCTACTACAGCCTCGCCAACGACAATGTTCGGCAAGTGATCCGTGTCGTGTACGATATCTTCTGCAACAGCGGCCCGCGTGCCGCTTTGTGCCGACCCGGAACACCGGGCGCACCCTAACGACAAGGGCGCGGTCGCCGCGCGCCCATGGGAGGATGGATGCAAGGGCTTGCGGCCATCACCGTGGGGCTGATCGGCCTCGCCGTCGGCCTGGCCTGCGGCTTCACCGTGCAGCGGGCGAAATTGTGCACCTTCGGGGCGGTCGAGGACGCGCTGGTCGGTGGCAACTGGCGGCGGCTGCGGGCGTTTGGTCTGTCTCTCGCGCTCGCGATCCTCGGCGTTCAGGCGCTGGTCCTTCTTCTCGGCTTCGATCCGGGAACCACCACCTATGTGCCAGCCCGGTTCGCACTCGCAGGCACGCTGGCCGGCGCGATCCTGTTCGGCCTCGGCATGGCCCTGGTCGGCACCTGCGCCTTCGGCTCGCTGGTCCGTCTGGGAACGGGTGACCTGCGCAGCCTGGTGACCCTGCTTATCTTCGCGGTCCTGGCTTATGCCGTTCTGCGCGGCATCCTTTCCGGCATGCGCATCGGTACCATCGAGTCGGTGGCCATCTCGCTGCCAACGGGCGCGATCGGATCCTATCCAGCACTCCTCGATCGGTTGATCGGGCCGCTCGCGGGCCAGGTCCTCGGGCCGGTGATCGGGATCGCCCTCATCGCAGCGGCACTGGCCGACGCGCGCCTGCGCCGGTCGCCCCGGCTCCTCACCGCGTCCATCACCCTCGCTATCGGCGTCGTCCTCGGCTGGGCAGTGACCGGTCCCTTGGCCGACCCCTTCGCCGAGCAGATCCGGGTACAGAGCCTGACATTCGTGGCGCCTGTGGCGCGCGCCCTGTTTGCCCTCGCCACGGGAGAGGGCCTCCTTCTTGACTTCGGCGTCATGAGCGTCTTCGGCGTCGTCGTTGGTTCTGCGGCAGCAGCGATCCTGGCGCGCGAGTTCCGCTGGGAGGCCTTCGATGACCAGCGTGAGATGCGCCGTCACCTGACAGGCGCCGCTTTCATGGGCTTCGGCGGTGTGCTCGCTGGTGGCTGTACGATCGGCCAGGGTCTCACCGCCGGTTCGTTGCTGGCTGTGTCCTGGCCGGTAGCGGTGATCGGCATGGTTCTCGGCGCGCGGATCGGCATCGCGATCCTGCTTGAGGGATCGATGCTGGAATGGCTACGGGCCCTCCTGCGCCGTGCCGATCGCCGCAGGTCTGCCGCCGAGTGAGGGTCAGGCCGCAGGGATGAAGCGGTAGGCGGCCCCGCTCTGCTCGACGCGGCCGAGCCCACCGCGCGGCAGGTGGTAGGCCGCAAGCGGCAGTTTGTCCGACACGAGTTTGCCGAGAAGGCGCCGACGGCTGGCTGCGGCTGTTGGCCCGTCCTGGTCGAAACCGGCCGTCCAGTCCGGTCGCGCGAAGGACAGGATCGGATGGGTCAGGGCATCGCCGACCACGACGAAGGGCTCTCCGCCGACCCTGACCTCGAAGGAGACGTGGCCGGGCGTATGCCCAGCCGTATCGATCGCCGCGATCCCCGGAACGGGTTCGTCACCCGGTCGGAAGCGCTTGAGCTGCGGTTCGAGAGCCTTGAGCACCCGCTGCGCACCCGCGGCGAAGGCGTGGCGGTCCTCAGGCAGCCGCGAGAAGACCCCCGGATCGAACCAGAAGTCCCATTCCGCCTGAGCCAGATGATAGACGGCATTGGGACAGGCCGGCGTGTCGAAATCATCCAGCGCTCCCCAGAGATGGTCGGGATGGGCGTGGGTGAACAGCACATGTTTGACCTTGGCGGGGTCGATGCCCGCGCCTTCCATCGAATCGGGCAGTCGCCCGGTCGTCGGCAGGAAGTTCCGGCCAGCCCCCGAATCGAACATGACGAGGTCGTCGCCATAAGCGACAACCGGGACATTGAGCCCGTTGGTCACCTCGTCAGTGGGCAGGCCGGCCGCGGTCAGCAGGCTCGTCACCTCGTCGCGTGGCGCGTCCCGTGCCAAAAGGCTGCCGGGAAGCGTGATACTGCCATCGGTGAGGATCGACAGTTCGGCACGCCCCATCCTTGCCTTGGCGATCTGCGCCTGGCCCGGCCGGGTCGCAGCCATCAGCACGGCCGTCGCGCCAAGCAATGTTCGCCTTGTGAGCCGCATGTCCGTCCTCCCGTGTTCTTTCCCACAGGGTAGCGGATCGCAGATGCATTCGCATATCTAAATATATGGGGTGCAGGCGCAGGGTCGGATGGCGACCGGTCGACGCGCTATGTCAGAGGGCGAGGCCGAGACCGATCAGGTGGTCGGCACCGGCGCGCACCCGGGTTTTGTCGCGCACCTCGAGGATCAGCCTGGGATTGCTGGTGAGCGTCGCCAGCGTCCGGAACAATTGCGGCCAGACGATCGTGCCTTCGCCGGGATTCCAGTGGCGGTCGGCATAGCCGTCCGAATCCTGGAGATGGACATGGTTCAGCATGTCGCCGGCAGCGGTCACATAATAGTCGACGGGCGGCGCACCGTTGCTCGTATGGGCGTAGTTGGCGTGGCCGGTGTCGATGGAGACGCGGACGGCGGGGCTGTCGAAGGAGCGGGCGAGGGCGACCCGGTCGGCGGGATCGCAGTCCTCGATGTTCTCGATGACCAGCACGACGCCCATGTCCGCGGCACGGCGCACGGCTCCGGCCAGCGTGTCATGGGTCCGCTCGACGACCTGCTGGCGGGCTCCCGGATTGTAGTCGAGATTGTTGTGGTCCCAGGTCGTGTAGGGCGAGTGGATCACCATCTGCGTCGCGCCGAGCGCGGCGCAGACGTCGAGGCCCTGGTCCATGCGCCGGGCGACAAGCTTCCGGACGTCGGGATCAAGGCTGGCGATGCTGAAGCCCCAGAACGGGCCGTGGATGCCGAGGCGGCCGGTATGGCCATCGAGCTCCTTCCGGATGGCCTCGGCGAGCGGCTTCCAGTCACCGTTCAATACCTCGGCCCAGAAAAAGTCCTGCAGTTCGAGGTCGCGCTGGCCTTCGATGATCCAGGAGCGGTGCTGGCGCAGGCCCTCGAGAGGCAGGGCGACGCCGAGAACGGGAAGAGACATGGCAGGGATCCGGTGGGAAGCGGCCGTCGGGCCGGGGACGCAGGTGGTCATGTCCCGCCTGCACGACAGGGCGATGACGGAACGTCACAGCTTCGTGCGGCAGTAGCCAGCCGATGGCAGCTCTGGGCCGGCTAAAAGATACTGTAGCCGCCGTCGATGACCAGTGTCTGGCCGGTCATGTAGGATGACGAACGGCTCATCACGAAGACCGCCATCCCGCCGAAATCGGCCGGCGTGCCGAAACGGCGGACGGGAATGCGCGGCGCGACGGCCTTGACGAATTTCTCGTCAGCCAGGGCCTTCACCGTCATGTCGGTCTCGATCCAGCCCGGCAGGATGGTGTTCGCAGTGACGCCGTGGCGCGCCAGTTCCACGGCGATGGCGCGCACGAAGGCGTTCAGGGCCCCCTTCGACGCGCCGTAATGTTCGTTGTGGGCGGCACCTTCGATGGAGGCGACCGAGGAGGTCGCGACGAGACGGCCGAAGGGATCCCCCGCCTTGGCGCGGTCAACCATGTGGCGGGCGGCAAGCTGGAAACAATGGGCGACGCCCTCGACATTGGCGGTCATGACGGCGCGCCAATCCTCCATGTCGCGGTCGATGAAGGGACCCTTGGTCGGTCCGGTGATACCGGCATTGGCGAAGAGGCCGTCGACCCGACCGAATTCGGCGAGGGTTGCGGCGAAGGCCTCTTCCACCGCCGACCTGTCGGCGACGTCGCAGATCCTCGCGGAGACCAGGCCGCCCGTCGCCTGCAGGCGAGCGACCGCTGCCGCGTTCTTCTCGGCGTTGCGTCCCCAGATGGAGACCGCGCATCCGGAGCCGGCCAGCGCCTCGGCCATGCCGAGCCCGATGCCGCCATTGCCGCCGGTGACGATGGCGACGCGGCCTGAGAGATCGAAAAGGGCAGCCATGGGTGCTTCCTCGCGGACAGTGAACCGACCCCATCGGGCCCGCCTGCCGGAGCGCCCGTCAATTCGGCCGAGCGGAAGAGGCCCGTCGCCTCGTCACCGCGCCGCGAAGGCCGCGTGATCGCGCCGGCGCATGAACCAGAGGACCGCCGTCGCGGCGGCCACCATCCAGACCTTGCCGAGGACGAGGCCCGGCAGCAGGCTCACGGAGCCGAAGGCGAGCCAGAGGAAGAGCGTCGAGTCGATGACCGTGCCGACGAGGCTTGAGGCCCATACGGCGGCGATCAGTCGCTTCTTGGCCAGTGGCGTATAGACCGCGGTATCGGCAAGTTCGGAGAATAGGAAGGCGGCGGCCGAGGCGAGGGCAAGGGCCGGCGACGCCACGGTCCAGGACAGGGCGGCGCCGGCGACGATGCCGCCCAGCGACCAGAGGATGCCGAGCCGCCGCTGGACGATGTCACGTAGCACCAGAGCGAGGCCGATCATCAACACGCCGCTCGGCGCCATCAGGCCGAAGCCGACGGGGATGAGGCAGGGGCCGTTTGGAACGCAGACGGTGCCGGCGTTGCCGATGAGCCAATTGGCGGCTGGAATGGTGGCGATGAATGCGGCGAGGGCGAGATAACCGAGCATGACCGGGTGCAATCTGGTGGGGAAGGGCGCCTCCTTAACCCCGCGCCGGCCAAAGGTCACCCCTTCATCTGCGGCACGACGCGGCTTTGCGCCGCGGGACGGTGACCGCAGGCCGCAAATGGCCTAAACGGACGCCATGAGCGTTTCGACACCTACCGTCGCCCCCGCCAGGGCCGGCCGCGGGCTTCGCCGCCGGCTCGACGATTTCGCGGCCACGCTGGCCGGCGCGATCCGGCGCCTGTTCCGCCCGGTCCGTCCCCGTGCGTCGCCGTCCCTGCGGATCTTCCAGAGCGGCGCCGAACGTTTCTGCGCGGGACTGGTCGCCTTGGCCCTGATCCTGGCCGGCATGGCCTATCTCGACCCGATGTTTCAGGGCGTTCGCGCCTACACATCGGGCGCCGCCGCTGTGGTCTGGGAAGTCGTCACCGATGTGGGGAAGTCCAGCTGGGTGCTGATCCCCAGCGGTGTGCTGGTCCTCGTGATCTTCGCCGTGGTCAGGCCGGTGCGTGGCTTCGCCGACAAGGTCATGCTCGCCCTGGCGGCGCGCCTCGCCTTCGTCTTCATCGCCGTCGGCGGTTCGGGCCTCATCATCACCATCGTCAAGCGCATCATTGCCCGCGGGCGGCCGCGCTATTTCGAGGAGTTCGGCGCGCTGCACTTCCAGTTCCCGAGCTGGCAGTCGTCCTTCGCTAGCTTTCCGTCAGGCCATTCGCAGACCGCCTTCGCCACAGCTCTCGCCTTCGCGGCGCTGTTCCCGCGCTGGCGCAACGGCTTCATCGCCGCGGCGGTCATCATCGCCTTCAGCCGCGTGGCGGTGGACGCCCACTATTTCACCGACATCGTCGTCGGCTCGCTGTGGGGCATCTGGTTCACGGTGATGACGCGCGAGTGGTTCGCGCGCCGTGCGCTGGTGTTCACGCCGGGCCCCGAGCGCAGCCCCTTCCCGATGCCGGCCCGACGGGTCCGGCAGGCGCTCGGCCGGATCGCCGGGCGCCTGCGCGGCTGAGGTCAGCCCACCGCCTTGATGCGTTCGAACCCCGCGGCGAGATCAGCCTGCAGATCGGCGACATCCTCGAGACCGATCTGGAAGCGCAGGGCCGTTCCGCCGGGATTCCAGGTGGTCGCCGTCCGGTAGGGAGCGCCGTCGAACGGCACGACCAGGCTCTCATAACCACCCCGGGACTCGCCCATGCCGTACAGGT
>JAIEPJ010000268.1 GCA_019749835.1 Phreatobacter sp.
CTCACGTTCGGCCGCCTTATTGGTCTCGAGGATCTCCCGCCGCGAGTTGATGCCGAGGAGCCTGTAGAGATGCTCCGTTGCGCGGGTTTCAGACGAGACGAACTCATCCATGTTGTCCTCGAGCGCCGGCACCATGGGGACCCCTCGCCGAGCGCATTCCTTCTCCACGAATTCATGGAAGGACGGATCCGTGCACACCGTCGCCAGCCGCTTCACGACGGCAAGCCGTTCGGTCTTGTCGATGTGGTAGGGATAGGGGCTTGGATTGGCCGAGACCCACAGGGTCATGTCGACCCATTCTCCCTTGTTTCCATAGAGGGCATGATCCGGCAGCGCCGATGGCGGCAGGTTGAACCGCATCTCGACCTCTCCATGGGAGCAGTCGATCAGCCGGCCTCGGGTCGCCACGAACCGATAGGCATTGTGCTCTGACTGGCACTGGATGATCCACGACGAGCCTTCAGGGCTATCGCGCAGCATTTTCGGAAGCTGCACGGCTTTCGTGCGGAACGACACCGTCACGGAGCCATCGCCATTGTCCTTGGTAGCCCCACGCTGGGCCTTGCAAAGCTCGACGACCGTCTCGATGTAGTGTTCGTCTTCCATATTGGGGGCCTCTGAGTCTCTTCTGAAGTATCAAACAGAAGCCATCTAAGGGGACTCGGCAGAGCCTATGGGCGATTGGCGCTTAAGTCGAATATACGGAGTGTCTACAGGAAACCAGAAGACAGGCGCCCTTTAACAGATGCGCCTGTCTTCATTGTCGGAAACTATGTCGATCGCTTGTCGATCGCATCTTCTCGCTTGCCAGGTGCATCAATAGTGCCTGGGGCAGTCGATGATGTCTTCGAGCACCTTGTGAAGGACAGGATACAGGACCGACCGGTAGGCAGCGCCATTCTTCACCCGGATCAGCTGCGGCAGGCCGCAGGCATGGGGGACCATGACGTTGTCGAAGGCGTTGACATTGGCCAGCGTGTGATAGCTGGCCGCCAGCTGCGCGCAGAAGCGCGTGACGTCCTCGTCACGGACCGCAAAGCGATCGACGCGCCGAAGGACGGTACGCGTCGGGTCATCGGGCTGGCCGAGCGTGTTGTAGTCGACCTCGTCGAACTCGAACTGGACCGGCGGCTCCTTCGCGGCCCGCTGATAGGCTGCGGCCTGCGCGTCATCGACGATGTGATGCATGTTCTCGGCGTAGTACCGGTCATCTGTCATGTCGCGCTGCATGGCGAGCGACAGCATCGCCGTGCGCTCCTTGACGGTCGTCGGGATCGCGATGTCGCTCGGCGCCATCATCTTCTCAGGGCCGGCGAAGAGGAAGATCCTGTTGTCGCTGATGCGCTGGCCGAGCCGAAGCCCCGAAACGGCGATTGCCGGCTTCACCATGTCGTCCACGGCGTTCATGTTGAACATCCGAGAGAAGGCCCGGGCGATGGGCTCGTTGAAAGCCATGTACCCCAGCCGGTGGAGCTGCGTTGCCGCAGCGGCATGCGCGAGGAAGGTGCGATCAGAGAGCTGGTAGAGACCCTCGTAGGACTCGCTGAGATAGCAGGGACGCATGGTCCCATCGTCTCTGTCAGCTTTCGCAACAGCTGCCGGATAATGAAAAGCGATTGTTTCTGGCGCCACGTCTGGGCTTGCCAGTTCGCTCACAGCCTTGATCAGTTGATCAACTTCACGCATGGTACTCATCTCTATCGGCTCATGCCGGTATTCGATCGACGGGTCATGGAGCCACCTTCAATTCTGGCTGCAGCGGACCGTCCGATCTGCTTTTGCAAACTATCGGTCGCCATGCTCATAAGCAAGGGATCATTGGCCTGGCGGCGCGAGATAACCGTTACAAGGTGACTGTCCGGCACCTTGCTCTGGCGATGGCTTTCGAGGGTGCTGAGTGCTGAAGACAGACCCGATGCTGTGACAGAAGAAACCGGGCCGGCGCGCATCACCATCTCCTGGATCAGCCCTTCCTTGATGGGCAGAGCCCGTTCCTCGAGCTCTTTCATCTGATCCGGCTTCACCTTCGCCGCCAAATGTTGACGAATTGCATCGTTGTCCGGCCCGAGAGCATGCGAGGTTGACGAGATCTTGCCGCCCTTCAGCATCTGGTAAACGTGGATGTAAAAGGGCGTCTTATTGTCGGGCGAGTCTTTCTTCGCCCGGTCATAGGCCATGACAGCCGAGGCGGTCGTTCTGGCGGCGTTGATGGCTGTCAGGCCAACACTTTTGGCCTGACTTGCGAGACGGATGAAGCCGTCCACTGGATCAGCCTCCTGCGGGCTGAGCGGAGCCGTGACATGGCGCATCATGTCGGATGCTGTGCCGGCGGTCATGTTGACCGCAGCCGCCACTCCGGGCGACATCATTTTCTTGCGGCGCGGGTTGCGCTGGACCCCGGTATCGGGATCCGTTATCGGTCGTGTATCCGCGTTTGTTTCGCGCAAAACGGCCTCAGATGCGCCGTTCTGTCGCAATCCTTCCCGGGCAAGCCACTCGTTGGCAGTCACGCGGCCGCTGGCGATGATCGTTGCCGTATCGACCTTGAGGTTCTGCGCGTGCACGACCTCCCGTGTTTTCACACAGGCCGCGGCATGCAGAAGGTTGTCGTACTGGCGCGGATCGGCTGCATAGGCAGCTTCGCCGGCCGTGATGAACCGACGACCGATCTTGAGCTTCTTCAGTGAGGCTGGCGAATTCAGATCCATCCTTCTCCCCTCAGTGCATAGATGATGCGTGGTCGATCGCTGACATCGTCCTTGGAGACCGCGCGCTTCAGACAGCCACGTTCCGTGATGATCGTGCAGTGCGGCGCCCGTGTCGTCGCTGAGACCATCATCTGCCGGCTCGCGGTGTTGACCATGTCATGGGTCAAAACGAGGATGACCCTGTCGAACTCGAGGCCCTGTGCCCGGTGAGCCGACATCGCGTGGCATGGCTGGATATGGCCAAGCACGATGTCATCGATCGGAATGGGTGCGTCGTTGATGACAAGAACGAGATCCTCGCCATCCTTGTCGATCACGCCTTGCATACCGTTCCTATATCGGCGCTCGCCGCAGGCCGCTGTGGTGATCACGGCGTCCCCTGGCTGATAGGTGGATCGCCCGAGTACCAGTGTGTTGATGGCGCGATGACCCGCATCGCCGTACTGCGTCGGGGTGAGAACGATGCTTGTCAGGCCGCGCGCCAGGTTCTCGCGATGCATCCGGGCAGCGATCAGGGCTGCATCGCGGCTTCTCATGCTGCGCTTCAAAGCAATGATGTCCAGGCCGGGTCCGGGGAGGGGTTCCTCGCCGGCGGCCATGCGGCTCACCTGTCCTGCCAGGTGGCTTGGACCACCCAGCCGATGGGCTGTGTTCAATCGCACGTGCGCTATCCCTTCCAGATCGAGCAGGTCGTGCATGGCACGGCTATGTCCGACGGGTGGCAGCTGCTGTGGGTCTCCCAGCATCATGATACGGGTTGTCGGTTTTGTCACCCGCAGGACATTGAGAATGAGCGAGGGTTCAGCGGAGAACACCTCGTCGATGACGACGATATCGACCTCGCTGAGATCCCGCTTCGCATAGCGCTGCTCCTCGCCTGGCTTCACTCCGACAAGGGAATGCAGTGTATAGGCCTGCCCCTGGCATTTCTGGGCCAGCGCAGCAGCGGCGCGCGCAGAATAGGCCGCGCAGGCCACCACCGCCTTGGGATCCATCATGCGGATCCCGTCGATCGCGATGGACGCGATTGTGGATTTGCCTGTTCCAGGCCCACCGGTGACGACGCTCACCGAGCGTGTCAGGAGCTCCCTGATCGCCTCGTACTGGTCTTTGTCGAGGGTGATGTTCCGCATTGCCAGCACAGCGTCGAGTTCGCTCGTGGCGATGTTCTCGAGCCGCGCGCTTGCGCGCGTCTTGAGATGGAAGCATAGCGCTTTCATCGCCTCGTACTCTGCGATCGGCACAAGATGGCCGCCGGCGGACAATGGCAGCGCCATCAGTCCCTCCGTCAGCTCTTTTCGGTCTTGTTTGCCAAGGAACTCGTGCGAGCCCATCACATGGGCTGCGTCCTTGTAGGCGAAACTGGACACGCGTGAATCACTCCGTCGCTGTCCAGTGTGGCCTATCGATCCGAAATAGACAGCAGTTAGGGAGTGCTCCTTCGCGCATTTATGAGCGCAGGCGTTCTTTCGGGCCTTGAACAGGCGAATTGTCGATCGACGTTCGAAATCCGTTGACCTTTGGGCGCGACCCGCGAAGATAGATCAACAGGATTCGTTATCCGTTCTTGCGGTGATCGATATGAACGACGTGGCTTCCATCTCGGTTGACGACGCCTTTGTGGCATCGGCCGACGACGAGATCAGTTTCGAGATGATTTTCCAGCGCAAGGCTGACCTCAGGGTCCTTGTGCATCGCGCTTCTCTGCCGAAGGCCGAGATCACCAAGATCTACGAGGTGGTCCTGAAATACATCGCCCAGCGCGATATCGGCGAGACGCACAATTTCGTCGCCGCGCGCGATGTCGCGGGTGGCCATCTCGCCACTGGCGAGGGCCTCTGGAACTTCGTCGTCACCATCGTCGCTCAGGCTGAGCGGCGTATGCGCGCCGATCTTGATGATCGTGGGCGGAAGGGCTTCTGATGAATCGCTTTCTGGCCTGGCTCCGCGCAGCCCTCGATAATCCCCCGGCGCAGCCGCAGAGGCTTTCCGCGAAGGACGCCCTTGGTTTCTCCTTTATGGCGCAGTCCGTTCGAGGCTTGCGAGCCGTCCCCATCCTTGCGCTTCTGCTGGGCTTGCTCGTCCTTGCCGCCTTCGTCGTCGGCAAGGTCGGCTATTGGGTCGTCCTGACCGTGCTTTGGCTCGGGATGGGCGGCATCATCTGGCATTTCCGCGGCCAGATCCGCCTTTCGAACATTCGTGAGGCTCTGAACCGTAAGGATGATGTCGAGCAGCCTGTTGCGACGCAGGATCAGGCTGATCCCCGACGCTGATCATGACCGGCGCCTATGGCGCCAGTCGCAACGTCTTGCCGCAGCTCCGGATCTGACGGCCATCGGGATACATGAACGTGGCGTTGCCGTCGGTGCACATGGGGCCCTGGTACAGATTGCGGGGGCCGATGTTGACCAGCCCGGGGCAAATCATCGCCTCGTCGTCCTGTTCGCAGAGGTCAGCTTGCCATAGGACGCTGACGAATGCTTCGCCGAAGGCCGTCATGGTTTTTCCTGACAGAAGGGTTGCTGGCTCGCGCTCAGCGAAGTCTGCGGAGATCCGCCGTGCAAAGGCGATCAGGCTCGGCTCCGTAGGGCGCGCGGCGACTTGGGCGCCGCCGGGCCCGATTCGGGGCTGGCCGGCATCATGCGGGAAACTTGTGAAGCCAATGGGCTTTGCGGTCTCCGCCTGTCGTTGCGCTGACTGGCCGAGCGCTAGCGTAGCGGACAGCGACAGAGCGAGGACGCTTGTTATTGTTGCCAGTCGGATCGACATGCGCTTCTCTTTATCGATCGGGATTATGTGGATCCCGGTGAATCATTCCTTAGCTGTCCGGAGTGTCGGATGATTACGGCGTTTCGACAAGGGTTGACGCGCGGTGCCCGTTTGTTGTTCCGGGCGGGTGCATTCGCCGTCGCGATCGGAGCGTCGTCGCAACAAGTATTGGCAGGCGTAAGCTGCAACCAATTACTTGGCGCAGGAATGAACCGCTCGTTGGCGTCTTTTGGAGCGGCTGTTTCTGCTGCTGAAGGCAATTGGGGATCAAGAAATCAATACAATTGTGTTGGTGCATTCCAATTTTGCCCCGGCACATTCGAAAGATATTACTCGGGGAGCCGCGAACAATTCTTGAATGATCCGCAAGGGCAGGTCAATGCATGGACGAGATATATGCAGGACCAGCATAGACTTGCGACGCGAAATGGATTGTACGCAGCTGTTGGGCGTCAGGCGTGCGACGGGAACAGGTGTGTCACCGTTACTGAATCGTCTATTCTTTTTGCATGCCAGTTTGGTTGCGCGGGTAGCGGCAAGCTCGCGAACTATGTTCGCAATGGCATGCAGTGTGTGCCCGGTCGTCCTTCTCCTACGAATGACGGTAACGGCGTCTGCGTGGCCAAGTACCTTGTGCGCGGCGCGGGTTATGATGTCTCTGCGGTAACTGGCCGGCAGGATGCAGCATCGGGCCGCGAAGCTTGCTCTGGCCCGGCCGAGACACCGACAACCAGTCCTACCGGTCAGCCTACGACGACGACCAGTCCGGGCCTGGATGCCAATTCCCGGGATCCGATCGCTGATATCCCGCCCGAGCTCCAGGGCGGCCGGGCCCGGATGGACATTGGTCCTCCCACGCATTGCTGGCTCTGCGCCATCGCGGTCTCCGCGATGCAGGGCATCTCGATTTCTGTCGATGCCGGCTTCAGCCGTCTTGTTCCGATGGTTTTGCCGTTCCTTGTCATGATGGCGAGCCTGTCGCTCGTTTATCGGCTCGGCATGGATATTGTGTCCGGCGGTTCGCCGCAGCGTACAGCGCTGTCGGCGATCGCCACACTCGCTGTCGTTTTCACGGTCCTCCAGTTCGGCCGCGATCTGATCCTCAACACCGTGATTGGTGGTACGATCGAACTCGGCGCCGGTGTTGGTGCCGATCTGTCGAAACATACCTCGACCGCTATGGGGATTGCCCCTCCTTCTTCTGGCTGCGCCTATGATGGCGTCAAGGTTACAGCCGGTGGCTTCGACAGCGCGACGCAGGCGCTGGCGGAAGTTGCGTGTCAGGTTCACATGGCCGGCACGACGGGCATGCGCGTGGGTGGCGTCCTTCTGGACCAGAAGGTGTCCTGGTGGAACATCTTCGACTGGCTTTTCATTGGCGCCATGCTGGTTCTCGGCATCTTCCTGCTGTTCACCAGCTTCATGGCGCTCGTGAAGTTCGGCGGCATGCTGCTCGAGTCGTTGATCCGCATCGCGGTTCTTTCGGCCTTGTCACCTCTTCTCATTGCGGCGGCGATGTTCCCCACCTTGCGTCCGACCTTCCAGCAGGCGCTCCGATCCCTGATGTATTCGTTCATGCTGCTTGTTTTCATCGGCATCGGCGCGACGGTCATGAGCTTCATCATGTTGATGAGCATGGGTCTTGGGCTTGGCCTTTCTGCAACGTCGTCGCCCGACCAGATCGTCGAGGCATTCAAGGCTCTGGTCGCGCCGATCTCCAACTCCCGGTCGGATTGGTCCAAGCTTGGCCGGTTCACGCTGTTCACCGTGGCTGGTTTCATCCTCGCCGGCCAGGTGATGACCGCGGCCCAGAAGATCGCGAAGGACCTGACGTCCTACGCCGCTGGTCAGCCGGGAGAGGTGGCAGGGGCCATTCCCGCAGCCTTTGGGCGCCTCCAGACCATGGCCATGACCGGCGTCGGCCTTGCGGCATCCGTTGGCGGCGTCATTGGCGGCGTCGTTGGTGCACGCGCCCTCGGCGCTGCCGGCCGCGGCCTCACCACAGGTCTTGAGGCGGCCTTCTCGAGACTGCGTAGCGTTGGAGCCAAACCATGACCTGGCGTCGCCTTTTCCTGCTCCCTTCTCTTTCGCGCGTCATCACGCTCTGGCGTCGCCCCCTCGCGGCGGGTGTCATTGGGTTGGTTGCATCTGTGTCAGGAGGGCTGGCGCAGGGCCTTGCACAGGGTACGTCGGACTGGGTGCGCCTCGGCGTCGTCTCCACAGCGTCTCCTCCTGAGAATTTCGTTGACTTCACGAGGCTGTTCCAGCTGGTCCCGCAGTCCTCGAGGGCTCACGTCTTCAGGTTCTCCGACGGGATCTCGGCGGTTGGGATCGCGATCCTCGATCATCCTGGCTGTGCCGTTGAGGATATGCGTCCAGATCCGCGTCAGGATGGGACCACGGTGCCTCGTCAGGGCTGCCCGGTAGCGGTTGGTTTTGGCAACACCCGCGAGGTCAGCATCATGATGCAGTCCTGCTTCTTTGCGCCGATCACCCGGTCCGATGAGGACCGGCGTCGCAACGGCATCTATGCCCGCTACGACACCGTCCAGAGGATGGTCATGCTGCGTGCTGTCGTCGATGGCGTGCCGGTGCCGGCCTGCGATGCCATGTTCACCGTGAGGCCAAGCTGATGTTGATCCTTGTCGCTTTTGGCGTCATTGGCGCTGTCTTCGTTTGTTCTCTTGTCAGCGCCCAGGCCCAGATCATCTGGCAGGCCGGCGTTGATCAGAATATCACGCCTGCGACCCGCCAGGCGCTGGAGCGTCTCCAACAGGCCTATGGCGGGCCCATCACCATCTCCAGTGGCTATCGTGATGAGGCGCGCAATTCCTCGACGCCGGGCGCAGCGTCCGGCTCTCAGCATACGCACGGCACGGCGCTTGATATCTCGACACCCGGTATGTCGCCCGAAGACAAGGGCCGGCTTGTCGCGGCAGCTGCGCAGAGTGGGTTCCGTGGTATCGGCTTTTATGGCGAGAATGGTCATATCCACATCGACACCCGCCAGAATTGGGCGACATGGGGCCAACGGCCCCGTGGCGTCGATGAGGCCATGCGTCAGCATATCGGCAACAATCAGAACCGGCCTGTGGACGCATCCCAGAACCAGCTGAATGGTCAGACTGGGACCCAGCAGCCCGGCCAGACGTCTGGTTCGCAGACGGGTGGACAGGGGACGGGTGGCACCACTGGCACCACCGACAATGTCTTCCCCTGGATTTCATGGGTTTTCCGCGGTACCGGCAACGTCAATCAGCCGCAGAGCATGGGTCCCGCCGGCACCATGACATCCATCGGCGATCCGACGATCTGTTGGGTCTGCGATATGATCGTCACGACCATGAAAGTGGTCGAGACGATGGTCAAAGCGGCAATCGAGAAGTTCTCCCTTCCGCTGCTCGGCCTTGTGGTCGTCTTTGCGATGATCGGCGTCTGCTGGCGTGGTCTGCGTGCGCTTGTCGATGGAACGAACATCTTCCAGGGCAAGCTCATTCCGATGCTTGGTCGGCTGGCCATTGTTGGCGCCCTTCTCGGATCCTCGGGCGTCATGACGGCGTTGGCGTTCCAGCTTTTTGTTGGACCGCCCATCATGATCGGAGCGACGGCGGGTACCGCTCTGGCCGATCAGGCGTCCACCGCGTTCGGATATAGTCCGCAGAACGTCACCTGTTCACATGATCAGCCGTCGGCAAGGGGCATCAGCGAGCTTCGCGAGCCGACCGAGCAATTGACCAAGCTTGCATGCCGTGTTCATACGGCAGCCTCGGTCGGGATCCTTCTTGGAGGCCTTCTGGCCTCCCATCCGACGAAGGACAGCTCGTTCTCGGACAAGGCAGTAGCCATCGTCCTGTTCGTTGTCGGGCTGTTCCTCATGTATTCGGCGTTTATGGCGCTCCTGAATTTTGGCTTCGCCATGGTCGAAACCCTGGTGGTTTCGGTCATCATTGCCGTGTTCATGCCGTTCCTGATCGCGATGGCGGTGTTTGAATCGACCAAGGAGTCTGTGAAGGTTCTTTTCCAGAACGCCTTGTTCGTCATCATCAACCTCATTGTCACCGGCGCGCTTGCGGTGGCGGTCGTATTCATCCTGATGATGTCATTCTCGTTGGGCCTTGGCCTGAACACGGCGTCGACGGATGCTCAGGCGGTCGTCACGGGCCTCAGCTCGATGTACACGGGCAATGACCTCTTCTCTGCAGCGGGGTGGGCAAAGGCGCTGAAGTTCGTAGCCTTTGCTCTTGCCGGCACGTTTGCTGTTGCCCGTCTCATGGCGGCAGGTCAGTCCATGGCTGTTGAGGTGACCGGTTACGCGCTTGGCCAGGTTGGTGCTCTTGGGCAGGCAGGCCAGGGTGCAATGGGTCGCGTGACCTCGACGGTCATGGCCGTTGCCGCGCCTGTCGCGCTTGCGGGCGGCGCGGCCGCGGGCGGCGCCGCTGCTATGGCGACCCGCATCCCGGGCCTCATTACGCGCTTGCGGAGCGCCGCCCAGGCGCCATCGGTGAACCCGAACGTCACGGTTCGCTGAAGCTTGCCGCCGGGCGCCGGAGGGCGCCTGGCGGATCCGCCGGTTTTCTGACCAAAAGAAAAGGCGGCCTGTGGCCGCCTTTTTTGTGCGTTACCAAGTGCGGACAGGCGTGCCTGTCCTGCTCTTGTTCAGATGTCTGTGAAGGCTTCCCGCAGGAACATGGAAGGCCCGCCTTCCTGCGTTTTGCCGTAGATCATGCGGTTGTCCGCGTAGCTGATCATCAGGCGGTTCTTCGCGCGCGTGATCGCCACATAGGCGAGGTTACGCTCCTCGTCGACGCCGCCGGAGCGGTAGCTGTCCGTGTCGCTCTCCGACTGCTTCGAAGGGATGATGCCGTGCTCGAAGCCGGGCAGGAACACGTTGTCGAACTCGAGGCCCTTGGCGGCGTGGATCGTACCGAGCCAGACGGCATCGCTGGCAAGATCGTCGCGGTCCGCCGAGAGCACGATGTTCGCGCTCATGTCCTCGATGGTCGCGCTTTCGCTGGCGGCCATGCGCAAGCTCTCGATGTTCAGTTTCTGCTGCTCGTACTTGCGAGCGGCATTCTCTTGAATCTCCCGCTCCTGCTTCTTTTGGGCCTTTTGGTACTCGGCCTCGAGGGTTTCGTTGATGTCCGAGATGTCGATGACCACATCGACGATGTCGATGGGGCTTGCCTCTAGGGCGATCTGGGCGCGCACGCGCTCGAGACCGTCGAGGAATTCATGAAGGGACAGCGCCTTCTCGACAGAAGAGGGCGTCGGCTTGCCGTTTGCGCCGAGCTCGCCGCCGGACTGCGCATAGTTGCGCATGGCTTCCTCGAGCGTGACATGAGCCTGGCGGGCCTGTTCCTTTAGCTTGGCGAGCCCTGTTGCGCCCATCTTTCGCTTCTTCGATTCGAAGGCGTAGATCAGGGCAGTTTCATCCAGCGGATTGATCGCCGCCCGGATATAGGCAGCGATGATCTTGCTCTCGACGCGGTCAGCGACACGCCGGCCGGATGTGATCGTGTAGGGGATCCGCTTGCGGATCAGCTGCTGCTCGACGACCTGCAGGACAGACGCCGTGCGGGCGATGACCGCAATGTTCTTGCGGGCGACACCCTGTTCGATCAGATCGCTGATCTCCTGTCCGATGGCGTCTGCCTCAGCCATGCCAGAGGCAAAGCCCCTGGCGATGACGGAGGCGCCTTCCTCTCGCGTCGGTACCAGCACCTTGCCATGGCGAAGGGTGTTATGCGCGATCAGCTTGTTCGCGGCTGTCAGAATGGCCGATGTGGACCGGAAATTCTGCTGAAGCCGGACGATGGTCGCGCCGGGCCAACGATCCTCGAACTCGAGGATGTTGCTGACATCGGCGTGCCGGAACGAGTAGATCGACTGGTCATCATCGCCGACGCAGGTGATGTTGCCGTGACCACGGGCGATCTTCTTCAGGATCGATTCCTGGATCGCGTTCGTGTCCTGGTACTCGTCGACGAGCACCATCTTCCACCGCATCATCATGATCTCGCGTGCACGCGGGTGATCGAGGACCTCGTCGAAGCGAAAGAGGACGTCATCATAATCCAGGACGTTCTCGCGCTTCTTGGCACGTTCGTACTCGGTCGTGACAGCGCCAATGTTGATCGTCGAGCGATGCTCCGGGAACCGGTCCTTGAAGTGCTGGGCCATGCGGTAGCCGGCCATGTCCTCAAGGATCTGCTGAGGCGTTTTGTCCTTCAGGACATTGTCGAGATAACCCGCGTCCTTGATGGCATCCTTGAGAAGGAGCTTCTGGTCTTTCTCATCGAGGATGGTCGACTGGGTCGGGGCGCCGAAGGCGCCGTCTAGTTCGCGCATGACACGGGCGAAGACGGCGTGGAACGTGCCGATGTCCATGTGTCGCGCCGCCGGCCCGATCAGACGCTCCAGGCGTTCGCGCATTTCGCCGGCCGCCTTCCTCGTGAAGGTCAGCGCCAGCACATGGGCAGGCGTGATATCCCCCTTTTCCAGTCGGTAGGCGATGCGTGTGGTCAACACGCGTGTCTTCCCGGATCCGGCGCCCGCGAGCACGAGGACAGGGCCGTCGCCAGCGGTGACGGCAATGGCCTGTTCTTCGGTCAGATTGCGAAGGAACGCGCTTGCGGGAACGACTTCATGGGTCGTGTCCTTCAGGAAGCCACTGTGGTCGTTGGCCTCCTTCATCTCGAGCTCGTCGAGAAGGCTTAGGTCGAGGAAATCGTCCGAACCGTACATCGTTTCACCGAGCCGGCGTCTATGCCGGCGTATCCGCTTTTGGGGGGAGATATCGTCTCCAGAAGACGCATCTCAGGTTCTTCGCGGAACTGTTTGCGGAGCTCAGGTGTCCCACAGGGACGGGGTTGATCCCCGTCCCTGGAATGCAAGCCGATCAGAGATCGATCCTTCGAGCCATCCAGGCTTCGCCAATGGTCCCCGCCATCTGGATGGTCTCATAGGTG
>JAIEPJ010000069.1 GCA_019749835.1 Phreatobacter sp.
AGGTCGGAGGTCTTGAACTGCTCGATCACGTCGTCCTGATAGGCCTTCCACATCTTGTACCAGCGCTCGCCGACCTCCGGGGTGGCCGCACGCGCCTTGCACAGATGTTCCGCACCGGTGATTTCGGAGGTTTCCCCGAAAACGCCATAGATGCCCCTCGGCAGAAGCTTGTCATACATGTTGCCGACGGTCGGGCACGAGGACAGCCCCGTGGTCGTGTCGCTTTCACCGCATTTGGTCGAGACCCAGAGCTCGGCGATGTCGCATTTCTCGCGCTGAAGCTCCGACGCCCACTGCACGAATTCCTTGGCGACATAGGACGCCTTCGCGATCGTGCCGATGTCGCCGACACCCTCGATCCCGAAGCCGACGACCGGCTTGCCGGTCTTGGCAATGCCGTCGACGATGATCTTGGTCCAGCCGTCCTCGATCCCGATCACCACGACCGCAGCGACATTCGGATTCGAGCCGATGCCGATCAGGGTGCGGAAATGCAGGTCGAGGTCTTCGCCGAACTGCAGGCGGCCATAGGCGTGGGGCAGGGCGAGCGTGCCCTTGACGTTGTTGGCGACGGCTTCACAGGCCGCGTTCGACAGGTCATCGAGCGGCAGGATGACCACATGGTTGCGCACGCCGACGCGTCCGTTCTCGCGCCGCCAGCCCATGAAGGAGGAAGCGGCGGCCGTGGTGCGGCGTTTGGGTTTGGGTGCCTTGAAGGCGGGTACGTCGATCTTCCGGCCCTTGATCTGGGCGAGCCGGTTCCGGTTGAGGTCGAAATTGGCGACGATCGTCATGACGGATCTCTCCTCACCAGCGCTTGGTCTTGAGATTGTGGACGTGGACGTAGTCGCCCTTGGCGGCGGGGCCGACGATCTTGCCGATGTCCTGGCCGTATTTGATGGCCGTATCGCCGGCCTTGAGGTCCTTCAGCGCCACCTTGTGACCGATCGGCACATCGGCCTTGACGGTCAGTTCGAAGGACGAATTGTCGTGGGTGACGACGCACAGCATTTTCGTGCCGGCCTTCAGGCCTTCGACCACGACCACGCCGACATTATCCGCCGTCTCATGCACGAGCAGGTGCGGCTTGCTCATCAAATCCCTCCCGGACGCATGTCTGACCGCCGTTCTCGACGGCCGCTCCGGAATGTCTTATATAAGTTATATGATAGATGACAATGCCCCTTCGTCGCCGCTGTCGCGCAAGGCTGCCCCGCCGACCGATTTCGGCTTCCGACCGCTTTACCGTCAGGTGAAGGAAGAGTTCGTGCGCCGCATGGTCGACGGGCGCTGGGCGACGGGCACCGCGCTGCCGAGCGAGCAGGGCCTGGCTGCCGAACTCGGCGTGAGTCAGGGGACCGTGCGCAAGGCGCTGGACGAACTGGCCGCGGAGAATGTGGTGGTCCGTCGCCAGGGGCGCGGCACCTATGTCGCGGAACACGACGAGGCGCGCATCCTGTTCCAGTTCTTCCGCCTTGTTCCCGATGACGGCATCGCCCGTTTCCCTGATAGCGAGGTGCTGTCGCAAGGTGTTCATGCCGCGCGCAAGGACGAGCGCGCCGCGCTGGCGCTTCCGCCGGGCGCGAAGGTCGCACGCATCCGTCGCGTCCGCTCCCTTGCCCGTTCGCCCGTCATCCTGGAGACGCTGTCGCTGCCTGACAGGCTGTTTCCGGGGCTCACCCAGTCGCTGGCGCCGAACAGTCTCTATGCGCATTACGCGTCGCACTATGGCGTGACGATCGCGCACACGACCGAGCGGCTGAAGGCTGTGACCCTCGCCGGCGAGGATGCCGCCCGCCTCGACCGGCCGGCGGGCCATCCGGCGCTAAGGGTCGAAAGACTGGCCACCGCGCTCGATGGTCGCGCCGTGGAATGGCGCGTGAGCCTATGCCTGACCGACACCGCGCACTACCTTGTCAACGACGCGCCCAAAGGACCGCACAAAGCGGCCTGAAATCAACCAGACACCACAGGAGGAAACCGCCCATGACGAAATTCCCCAGTGCGACCCTCGTCGCCAAATTGACGCTCGCAGCGCTCTGCTTCGCCGGCCTGACCCGGGCCGCCGAAGCGCAGTCATTTCCGTCCCGGACGATCTCACTGGTCGTGCCCTTTGCCGCCGGTGGTCCGAGCGACGTCATTGCGCGTCTGCTCGCCGAGCATATGAGCCGCACGCTGGGCCAGAGCGTGGTGGTGGAGAACACGGCCGGTGCCGGCGGCACGACCGGCGCCACGCGCGTGGCGATGTCGCCCGCGGACGGATACACCGTGCTCATCCACCATCTGGCCCTGAAGGCAGCGCCCGCGCTCTACAACAACCTGCGCTATGACACCGCTGCGGCCTTCGAGCCGCTCGGCATGATCAATACCGGCCCGATGGTCATCGCGACGAAACTGGCTCTCGAGCCCAAGACTGCGCCGGACTTTTTCGCCTTTGCCCGCGCGCAAGGCGACAGGCTGACCATGGCCCATGCCGGCGTCGGCTCCAATTCTCATCTCTGCGCGCTGCTGATCGCCCAGGCGAGCGGCGCCAAGCCGACACTCATCGCCTACCGGGGCACCGGCCCGGCCATGAACGACCTCGTCGGTGGCCAGATCGACGCGCTCTGCGACCAGTCGACCTCGGCCATTCCCCAGATCCAGGGCAACCGCATCCGCGGCCTCGCCGTCACCTCGGCGGAACGGCTTTCGATCATTCCGGGCGTCCCGACCACGCGCGAGAGCGGAACCGCGATCGACATGACCATCTGGCACGGTCTCTACGCGCCGCGCGGAACGCCTGCGGAAGCCGTCGAAAGGCTTTCCGCCGCGCTGCGGGCGGCGGTGGCCGACCCGGCGATCAATGAGCGCTTCGCCTCCTTCGGCACGACCAGCTTCCCGGCTGCCCAGCGCACGCGTGAAGCCCACAAGGCCGCCTTCGACGCGGAGATCGCCAAATGGGCGGCGACCCTGCGCGCCGCTGGCGTGGTCGCCGGTGCGGCGAATTGACGGCCTGTTGCGGGCCGAGACGAGCCTGCCGAGTTCGCGCGCGACTTTCGCATCCGACAACGACGTGTCCGCCAGTGGGGCCGGGCACGGGCGGGTGCGATCGTCCATGATGGGCAGCACCCGGAAACGGCGTCCGTCGGTCCTCTGGTCCGCTCCGAAGTCCGGCGACCAGGGTTCGTTGGGGCGCATGGGGATGAGCCATCGGGGCTGTAGCCCCGATGGCTCATCTGCGCCGCCAGGTCGGCGGACCGTCGGCCGCTTCTCGCGGTACAGCCGGTTGTGGTGGACCTGGACGCCCATGCGCCGAAGCAACGCATGCAGAGGCCGGCAACCGAGCGATAGCCGGCCGCGGGCGAAGATTTTCGTGCCCTCGCGCCGCGAAGCAACGTGCCGCGCGTGGTTCGATAGGTCACGGGCATGCGGCAGAGCTGACGTACTTTACACGCTCGCTGTTCGCTCATCCCATGGGTCTCGATCAGCTGGGTGACAGCTCTGCGCTCGGCTGGCCAGGCGACACCCACCTCTTTCCCACGAGGTCCTTCAACGCGATATCGACGCACATCGCATCGGAAGCATCCGCTTCTGCTTGGCTTCGGACACACCCATCCCGCTCAAGCGGGCCTTCCACATGCGGGTGCTGTCGCCACTGCCCCCGTGCTTTCGGCACAGGTCTGCGACCGCCACCACGGGCTCCTTCAAGAGCCCGTTGATCGGCTCTTCCGCGAAGCCGCTGCGCCTCATGCCCCGGCCCTCTCGATGGGCCAGAATGAACTTCGAGCTTGATTATCCCGGACCGGCAACGTCGCGCGGCACAATGCCTTTAAGGTCACAGCGCTATCGAGATGGGTCACGCTTCTGGCGGTTTGGCGGAGAGGGAGTCCGCCTAACATTTGTCCATGATCGATTGCCCATCATCGTCACTGGCTGATCATTTCAGCGCATTTCCCGCAATTTATCCCGCATGCGATTTTTGGCGTTCGTTGACGTTCGCCCCAAGCCGGCGCTAAAAATGGGACCCAGATTGGGACCGAGATTCTTCGGTCCCTGATGACCGTCGGGGGCAATATGGCGCGGCGAGTGCTCGGCAAGCTAACGGCACGGGCGGTTACGAGTGCCGGCCTTGGCAGGCATTCCGACGGCGGAGGACTGTACCTGGTGGTCGCGCCCGACGGCCGCCGACGGTGGGTCCTCCGCTACACAATCGGGGGCAAAGCACGGGATATGGGCCTGGGGGCCGCTCGTGAAGTCACGCTGGCCGAGGCGCGAGAAGCGGCTGACACAGCGCGGCGGCAAGTGCGCGACGGTCTGGACCCCATCGAAGAGCGCGAGAAGGCTCGGAGAGAGTTGGAGGGCCGGCGGACGTTTGGCGAGACAGCGGATGAGTTCCTGTCCGCTTTTGCGGGCGGCTGGCGCAATCCAAAGCATCGCGCCCAATGGGAAATGACGCTCCGTGAGTACGCCTCGCCATTGCGGCCGATAGCGATCGCCGCTGTGTCGACCGCTGACGTCCTTGCTGTGCTCAAGCCCCATTGGGCCGAGCGCCCCGAGACTGCATCGCGCCTCCGGGGGCGAATTGAACGGGTGCTGGACTTCGCCAAAGTCAGGGGCTGGCGATCTGGCGAAAACCCAGCGCTTTGGCGGGGGCACCTAGATAAGCTGCTGTCGAAGCGTGAGCGGCTGACTAGGGGGCACCACGCGGCGATGCCGTTCGAGAAGGTGCCGGGCTTCGTCAAGGAGTTGAGGGGGCGTAAATCCAACGCAGCGCTCGCACTCGAGTTCGCCATTCTTACTGCCAGTCGGTCTGGTGAGGTTCTAGGGGCTTCCGGATCCGAGTTCGACCTGGACAAGGGCGTTTGGACGGTTCCCGCCAAGCGGATGAAGGCTGGCAAGGAGCACAGGGTTCCGCTTTCGCCGCGTGCTCGTGCAATCGCCAAAAGCTTGATCGATCTGCAGGGCGCCGGTTTGCTGTTTACAGGCAACCGCAAGGGGAAGCCGCTTTCATCCATGGCGATGTCGATGCAGCTTCGGCGAATGAAGCAGACCGGCGTGACGGTTCATGGCTTCCGATCTGCATTCCGCGATTGGGCGGCAGAGTGCACGCCTTTCCCGAACGAGGTCTGTGAGGCAGCGCTAGCCCACGTGATCGGGAACAAGGCTGAGGCGGCATACCGGCGCGGCGATCTGTTCGAGAAGCGCCGCAAGCTGATGGAGGCTTGGGAGGCCTACTGCGAGCAGACCGGGCTCGACAACGTGGTCCCCATCACACGGACCGCATAGGTATTCGCTGCCGCGGTGGCGGCGAAAAGCGGCCCGACAAGGTGTTGGCGCACCAAGCCGGGCCTGACCACAACCGATCTTAGGAGGATCGAACATGGCTAAGCGCGATGATAGCAGCGCCATCGATTACACATCGTTTCTAATGGACGTCGAAGAGGACGTTCACCGCGTGCGGGCGCTCGAAGAGGCGCTCTGGTGCGCGATCGATTCGGTGGTTCCGGAGGGGATCGAGAAGAACGCTCTGCTGACCCTGTCGTCGACCGTCACTGCGGGCCTAACGCGGGTTGGACTGCACCTGTCCTGCTTGAGGCACAGGAAGCTTGCGGCTGACGGGAAGCCGGTTTCGGCCGAAGAACTAGGCCGGTGTGAAGCGATGGAGGCCGCTCTGGCTGCACAGGAGCGTCTGTTTAACTTCACTCGCCCTCACGCCGCATATTAGGTTGGTGTCGCGGGATAGGCCGGCCAGCCGACAAGCCAGATCGCACCTCTGGTTTCCCGCGATTCTCTCGGTGCTCGCACAGTGCGGTGCTCGATGGAGAAGAAGCGCTCGACTGAGCCGCAGAAAGTAGCGGACGTGAAGGAGGATACATCTCAGGAGACGAAAAATCCTGACGTGCCCTTTGACCGGTTCGCTCTTCCCATCGGATTGGATGCCTGGGACCAGATATTGCCGGTTACTGCGACTGATGGCGCCTTCTATTGGCGGGCCCATCCTTGGCCTTACACGGAACAGGAGTGGCGCTGTATTGAACGAGACATTCCAGAGGCCGCGGGCGCCACTCTCGCTAACGCGATAATGCAGGTGGCCCGGGAGTTTTCACGAAGCGTTGCGCACCAAAAGCGCGGGTCGCGCAGATCGGGAAGCCCAAAATATCAACTAAATACTGTGCGGCAGCGGCTAGCTGCACTCGATGAAGCGCTCATTGCGATGGGGCCGGAAGCGCACGCATTTCTGAACGCTGTTCCGAGACCTGCCCGGCATCTGAACCATTTAGAAGCGTACATGGATCTCCGGGCATCAGTGCGATCGTATCAGCGGCTGCTGAATGGTTGGACCAGCGCGCCCCCCGAAGGCAAGCAAGGTTCACCGGCGGATCGGATCATGCTGCGATTCCGCCTCAACGTGCACGAGCTTCTTTCGAGCGTAACCGGAGGCCGGCGCGGATGGAGGAGCCGTCTGCG
This sequence comes from Phreatobacter sp., assembly GCA_019749835.1. Lineage (GTDB taxonomy): Bacteria > Pseudomonadota > Alphaproteobacteria > Rhizobiales > Phreatobacteraceae > Phreatobacter. The sequence goes on from JAIEPJ010000069.1 coordinate 6,448, forward strand.
TGAGGCCATCATTGAACCGTTGGGCGGGCCTTTGCCTGACGACAAAAGGTTCAGGGAAAGCCTGGCGAGGGCCAGAAGCCTTCGAAGCGGCCAAGGCCAAAAGCAGGCTGACAAATCGCGATAAGTCGCTCGCTTACGAGGGTGTTTTCGCTGCCAACGACCGGCGAACCTTCGCGAACTCCGGCAATCGCTGGAGCGCCCGCCGGCGGCTAGGCCGTATGGATACCGACCGATGTCCAACCCTTTCGAGCACGAAGGCAGTCGCGAGCTGCTTTACACGATCATGCACCCCCGCGGATTGGATATCGCATCCGCCGCAAAGATCGCCGGTGTAGGTCGGACGACGATCTATGAGGCGATCAAGACGGGCGCACTGCCCGCGTTCAAATTCGGACGACGCACCATCATCTATCGCGATGACCTTCAAGCCTGGATGAATGCCCAGCCGCGTCTTGTGCTGGTCAAGGGATAGTCCGTCATGGACCGCTTGGCCAAGATGGAAGCCGCTGTTATCGCGCAAACGACCGAGGCAATCAGGCGCGGCCGGGACATTCCAGCCTGGAAGATCTCAGGCCTTTCTGGCTCCGCCTTATCAAATGCTTGGGCCGCATGCGCACTGGTGGGCTTAGCTTGGGCCGTTTTTAACGACGAGGGCAGGTTCGGCCTTTCCGCGCCTGACACCCAGATTGGTCCGAACGCCTTGATTGTTGGCGCTTTAGAGGCCGACGCTGCCACGACGGCAGACCTGGTTGCGATCGATCTCTATGACCATGACCGTTGGGCAGTAGCTTTCGGCTCCGGGCCAATCCTGGGTCGGCAGAACCTTGTGCCCGCCGCTTTCTTTGACGGCCCTCTGGCCATCCACCGGGGACCAATTCAGTGGCTGCGCGCCGGCTGTAGAGGGATCGTCGTCCTTCAGCGCAACGATGCTGCGCTTGACGCGCTTGCATCGGCCGATGGTCCATTCTTGGCACCCGACGAAGCCTTCGGACGCGAGATGGTCGATTGGTTTGCTCGACCGCGGATCGATCTGGGACGCGTACTCGTCAGACGTCCGGGTCGGGAAGCGGCATGACTACTCACGTTGACGACTTCGTGGCGGTGGCAAGCCTCGCGCCTATCGGCCGGGCTCCTCTACGAACGACATTGCCTGAGGAGCCGGCCGGGATGGATCGGTATCATGACGATCCCGGACCTAGCAGCTCATCCACTGCTGCGCCCAACCCGTCGCCAAGCCCACGTGTTGCTCTGTCGCCTACCCCCGCTGCGGCTCTTGCTGAGCTGTCGGTCCCCGATCGGGAGTGGGCGGTTGCGGATCTAATTCCGGCTCGTAACGTCACGATTCTCTCTGGTGACGGCGCTGTCGGCAAAAGTCTGCTGGGGCTTCAGCTGAGTTTTGCCGCGGCGACGGGTACACAGTGGATCGGTCTCGATGTCACGCCTGGCAAGGCACTCTTCCTGACCGCAGAAGACGAGATGCCGGAGGTTCACCGACGGCTGCACGCAATCGGATCGTACGCCCGGTTTCCTCTCGCTGAAGTCCACGACCTGCACCTCCTCTCGCTCGCTGGGCTGGATGCGGTCCTCGCCATTCCGGACGCGGGTCGGGCCTCGATGCAGGCCACACCGCTTTTTCGTCAGTTGGAAGCCCTTGTGCTTAGCGAGGGCTACTCGATGGTCATCCTGGATACCCTCGCGGACCTGTTCGGAGGGGACGAGATCAACCGTGTGCACGCGCGGCAGTTTATCGGCATGCTTCGTGGCTTGGCGCTGCGCGGGTGCGCGATCGTTATGCTCGCGCATCCTTCCCAGTCCGGCATGAGCCGAGGCGACGGGGCGTCTGGATCGACCGCTTGGAATAACTCCGTTCGGTCTCGGCTGTACCTGATGCGGCCGAGGACGGACGACACAGATGAAGGCGCGGCCGATGGGAACGTCCGCGTCCTGCAGGTCGTAAAAGCCAACTACGGGCCGGCCGCAATGGAGCGCACCATTCGATGGTGTGACGGCGTCTTCGTTCCGGAGCACGCGCCTGGAGGTGTTGGCGGAACCATCGGGGCGCATATGCAGAGCGAGCATGCAGAGAACGTGTTCCTTGCTCTCCTGCGGACCTACATCGCCGAAGGCCGCAACGTCACCGATAAGGGGCCGAGCTATGGCCCGGCAATCTTCGCCAAAGATCTTCGGGCTGAAGGGTTTCGCAAGGCGGCGCTGACCGGCGCCATGAACCGGCTTTTCGAGAAGAAGAAGATCCGGGTGGAGACCTCAGGCCCGGCGTCGCGTCGTCGCAGTCGCATCGTCCTTTGCGAGGGAGGCACGGGCGCATGACCCTTCCAATCCCTTCCAATCCCCCGGTTTGGTGTTCCAATCCCTACTTTGCGGCTTCCAATCCTGTTCCAATCCCTCTCTCGCGGCGCCTTCCAATCCCCCGGTTTGCCCTTCCAATCCCCTGTTTTGGCCTTCCAATCCCCCGCCAGTCGTGTGCGTCCCAATCCCCCATACCCCCTAGGCGCGAGCGCCCCCCGCTTGGGGCGGGGCCGCGCGCCTGATCCAGCGCAAGAATCGAACGAGAAGCAGCATGACAGACGCACCCCTTATCCCCACTGCTGACGAAGTGCTCGCCGACCTGGGCAACTCGCTCGCTGATGCGCTGACCACGAAACAGCGCGAGGTGGTCGACTATCTCATTTCGACTGGTGAGCGCCCTGCGAGGGCTGCTGAAGCGCTCGGCATCACTCGGGGGTACATCAGTCGGCTCCTCACACTCCCCAAGGTCCGGGCCTACTACGATGCCGAGCTAGAGGCGCTGCGGACGAGCGGCAGGGCGCGTCGGGTGCATCTGCTGGAGAAGACGGTCGATAAGGCCATGGAGCCGGATGCAACGGCCGCAATGATGCGCGTCGGCTTGGAGGTGGTGAAACATCTGGACGGGCCGGGCGAGGCCGCCCGCGGCACAAGCGTGAACATCGCCATCGCAATCCCCGGCTACGTCATCGACCTGTCTGATGCGGGCACCCGACCGACGATCGACCTCCGCGTCAGTCCGCCAAACCCTGAGGGCGGCGATGATCGTTAGTCCTTCCGGCGCCTCGCTCGTTGGTAACACGCTGCACCCTGGAGGCGCCCACACCTGGCCGCGGGCTCGACCGAGGGGGTGGGGGTTAAAAACGGGCCGCTGAGTGTGTGGTCCTAAACCGCGCAAAAGACCGACCATCAAAAAATTCGGTGTCCGAAAAAATTTCCGGGCCTCCAAATCTCCGGACCTTCGCGGGTGGTGCTGTGTCTCGCGAGGCCGGATCGACAACAATCACGATCGAGGTAAATCATGGCACGGCTACCGACTCTCCAGAACGTCACTCCGCCCTTGTTGCAGGATCCCGGCGCCTCCGGTGCCGCGGCTGCGGCTGCCGCCGCGCCTTACACCGCGATCGCCGAGGCTGCCGGCTTCCTCGGGAACCGGTTGGAGAGGGTGTTGGAGCCGCAGATGAGGGCAGAGGGCGCCGAGGCCGTGACGCGCGACGCCGATGGCAAGCTGCAGGTCCGATCACGACTCCAGTGGATGGACATCGACCGAGCCTACATGGCGGGCGCCAATCAGGCGTTTGAGATCGAGTTTCGGGACGAGACGTCGCGCGGCCTGCGCAATATGGCGCGCGAGCATTCGGGCCGCCCGCAGGAGTTCGCGACCGCTGCGGAGACCTTTGTGCGAGAGCGCCTACGGGAAGCGCCTCGCGAGATGCGGCCGCTGCTGTCTGGGCCTCTAGCCCAGGAGAGCCGGCAGCTTCATGACGGCTTGGCCGATCAGCGGATGAGGGTTGACCAGCAACGCATGGTCAACACGTTCAAGGCGGAGGATGAGCGCTTGTCGGCGGACATTGCCTCCATCGTATTCAACGGCGGCACCGGCACCGACGAGTACCGGATCGCAGTCCAGCGGCAGCGCGACCTGCGCTCGCAGATGGCCCAGAACCCGACCATCGCCTATACACCCGAGCAGATGGCCCAGGCCGAACGCGCCGACCTGGTGCGGGATGTCACTCAGGATGCAGCCGGGCGCGCCTACCGCCAGTATCAACAGGATGGCGACCTGGTGAAGGCGGAGGAGATCGCGCGAACGGCAGCAATGGATCAGCGCCTCCAGATTTCGGCCGAAGAGCGCGCCAAGATCATGAGCGACGTCACGGTGATGATCCGCACCGGCCAGGCGGCGCGTGCGGAGCACGTCGCAAACCTTTCTGAGCGTGGCCGGGTACTGCTCAACCAAATTCGCTCCGGAGGGTCGTTCAACGACGGCGATGTCGATGACCTGGCCCGCCAGTTCCGCGGGGTCAGGCGGCATTCCTCTGCAATCGAGTTGGAAGGCGCGAGGGTCGCGCAGCTCGCAGTTCGCGAGTGGGAAGGCGGCACCCCTACGCAGCGCGTCAACATGCTCAACGCCTATCGATCGCAGGCGGGAGGAGGGGCCTCGACGCCACAGCAGCGCGCGGGCATGGGTGCCGGCAACGTGACGGATCGCATCATCGGCGCGGAGAGCGGCGGTGACCCCACGGCGCAGAACCCGAATTCCTCGGCGCGCGGCCTTGGGCAGTTCATCGACGGGACCTGGATGGAGATGATCCAGCGCCATCGGCCGGACCTGATGAACGGCCGCACCCGGGCGCAGGTGCTCGCCCTCCGCGACGATCCCGCGATCTCGCGCGAGATGACGCACCGCTACGGCGAGGAGAACCAGGCGCGGCTTCGCCAAGAGGGCCTGGAGCCGACGGCCGGGAACACCTACCTCATGCACTTTGCCGGCCCGGCCGGCGGCGTGGCTCTGCTGCGCAACCCGAACGCGCCGGCGGCGGAAACGATGGCGGCAGCGTCGGGCGGCCGGCAGACGCCCGAACAGCTGGTGCAGGCCAATCCGTTCCTCGCGGGCAAGACCGGCGCCGAAGTCGCCGCGTGGGCGGCGCGCCGCGTCAACGAGCCCGGCAGCGCCAATGATGCCACGCGGCCCACGGCCGGCTCTGGTCTCTACTCAGAAGCGCTGAGGGAGCTGCAGAAGCGTGCCGACAGCGAAGCCGAACGAGCCGTCGGTGACGTGGAGAAGGCGGTTGCTGCCGGGCAGCGGGTAACCGACGAGCAGCTGACCGAAGCGTTGCAGATGGTCTCGCTCTCGTCGGACCGCGGCAAGCGTGACCAATTCATTCAGAAGCTCGGTGATGCCGAAGTGCAGCGGCTCGTTCGTCAGATGGCGCCGGAGCAGGGGAGAGAGCTTCTGCAGAGGCTGACAGCACGTGTCGAGGCCGGAGAGGGTGGACCTGCCGCCCAACGTGCCCAGCGTGTCGCTGCGGCGGCCGTACAGGCCCGCGCAGAGGCCGTGGCGGCTGATCCTGTGCAGTCGACCATTTCCCGCCTGAGAGAGGGCCCCGCTCGCGATGCAGCGATCGGTCCTCAGCCGGTTGTGGTTGACCTCTCGACACCGGATAGCCTTGGCACCTCTCTTGACCAGCGAATGCGCGCTGCGCGCCACCACGAAGCCTATGAGGGCTCCGGTGCGGTGTCGCCCTTGTCCGCCGCCGACGCTCAGGCTGTAGGGACCGCTTTGGGCCGCGCCGATTTGCGCACGTTGCCGCAATTGCTTCAGGTCCTCGGCGGTCGCGTTCCGGACTCCAACCTGGATCCGCTCTTGCGTCAGGCGCCGATCCGAAACGCCCTGGATGCACTCGCTCGCTCTGCTGATCCCACAAAGCTCGCTGCGACGATGCAGTTTCTGGACGCTGCCGAGAAACGCCTCGGCGCAGCTCGCTTTGCGGACGTGATCGGGGAGAAGGCGAGGGAACGCCTCGAGGATTGGCAGCGGGGCGGCAAAGAAGAGGATCCCGTCACCTTCGCAAGCCGCTGGTCGAGAGCGGACGATCCGCAGGTCCGGGCGGCACGAGAGGAGTACCGCAAAGCCGGTGAGGAACTAGCTCGCAAGGAGTATTCACCGAGCGAGATTGCCGACCTGGTGTCGGGAAGGTGGTTGGGAGGCCTTCGACCAAGCATTGCCCCGGTCGCCCGTCTGGATGATGGACAGATTGGCGCTCTGACCGCCGATTGGACGCGCTTGTTGGGTCAAGAGTATGCGTTAGCTGACGGTGACCGCAGGCGAGCGGTGGAGCGCGCAACTGAGCGGATGCGTCAGCTGTGGGGGCCTTCGGAGACCAACTTCGGTCGCGTCATGCGCCGCCGCCCTGAAACTGAGCTACTCCCCGATCCTTGGACAGATTCCCGGCTGGTTTAAGCTACTCTGCTGGCCTGCTGATCGTTTTCGAT
>JAIEPJ010000017.1 GCA_019749835.1 Phreatobacter sp.
GAGGCCAATTCTCTCCGGACCTCCTGACTTGGACGTTTTAGTACGGAACTCAAAAACCTAGGTCAAAGGCCGGTTTCCGCGCGGTCGGCATTTGCCTTGGTTCGAACCCCACTTGCCCTAAATCCGTACTTCGAGAGCGAACACTTTGGTACGGCGCGAGAGTCGAATCTGGCCTAATCGGCTATATTTGACCCTGGCAGAAGCTCGTCGATGATGCGTTTCAGGGCGGTGTCGCAGCCTGCGGCCAGCTGCGTGAAATGCGCACGGAAACTGCCAAACTCGGTTCTCGCTTCTGCGGCAAGCGCTTTCCGATCGCTGAGCGCGCCGTGGCCCTTCAGGGGGGTGCGAAGCGCATGGAGCCGCTTCAACGGCTCGACCACGCCCTTCGCGTCAGCGGGCGGCATTCCGCCGGCAACGAACATTTCTTCGAGCAAGCGGAGAGATCCCCACGGCTGCTCGAATGTTCCACCTTTAGCGGTGACAAGCTCGCGCAGGGGCCTGGGCTGAAATCCCTCGACCAGCATTTGGTCAAGCTTGTGAATCTCGTCAGCCCATTCTGCCGCGGAATCAGTCGCAGGCAGATGTACGACGCTAGTCAGGCCGTCTCTGCGAGGATTCCACCATGCCGGTGCCAAGTCATCTAAAGCGCGTACATGGCGCTTTAGATTTTCCAGAGGATCGTAGTCGGTGGACCATGTCCCCTCAAAATCGGTTTGGATGGCTCGGGCCGAGATAGGTCCCTTTGGCGGCTCATTAAATGATTTCCAATAAAGTTGCTCTTCGTAGGGTAGCCGCGAGAGGTAAATGATGTAGGAGTGTACCTGTCCTTCGGCATTAATGTCGTAGGTCTCTAGGTGCCAAGCACCGCGGCAACTAATTGACCTATTTTCGATTTTGTATTTTTCTGGATCAGCCTTGTACTTATGTAATACTTCTGGTCTAAAAAATGCTGGGGAGACCTCATACGGCAACCCTTCGGTTTTCGTGAAGTAGTTGGTCAAATTTCCTGGCGCGCCGGATGTCTCGAAAATGCGCTTGTTTCGCCAGTCATGAATAACGAACGATGCGTATTGCTTTCCTACGCCCTCTCTCTCATTCATATGCTTTAGCAAAACGTCTTCGTAAGTAAGGGGTGGAACGATAACCTGGACGCCATTGCAGAAACTAGCCGCAGGTCCCTTGCCACAGTGATATGACAGGCCGGCACATTCCTTTTCTGATCGGTCATCGTTTGACCAAGATGAGAAGTTTTTACCTGTTCGCGTGAAGTCAAATTTACGGATAAGCGTTGTTTTGGAAAGAATCATGTATTCATAAAATTCTTCTGCTCGAATTGTGATGGCGGTTCCATCTCTATCTCCCCACCCGTTGGGAACCTTAACTATATTTATGACGTCTTCTAAGTCGCCTTGGTCATTCAATTTGCAATAAGCATGGCGTTCCGCGATGAAGTGTAGGCGAAGACTGTGCACAAGCTTCTGACTGATCTCGATCGGGGGCACGTAGTCGTTCATGCCTTCGAAGCCACGCTTAAAGATCAGCTTCTCACCGCCGACCAGAGATTTGCAGCCAGGGCTGTCCAGTGGGGGCGTAAGGTAGACACGGTCTGGCTCGCCCCCGCCTGAGACGTGTTCAATGCCCCAACTCGCATCTGGAAAAACCATCATGCGCCGCAAATCATCGAAGTCAGGCGGTGTCGTCTTTTCCGTCGGTGCCAACACGCCGTGGATCAATATATGAGACGCCGAAGCCCAAATAACGATGTCGTCTGCGAGTGCGTCCTTTTTCATAAACTCCACAGCGTCAGCGGCACCCAATAACCATGCCGCTGAATCCTCGGAGGGCATCTTATTGAGTACTTCGATTTGTTTAACTAAGTTTGTCCGGTTCATGTATTCGTGCTCCCTTATCGTCCGACCCGTGACCGGGCGTGCCTCTCAAATGAGATGGATGGATCGGTGGAGGTTTTCCGGCTCCTCCCGCTAGCGTTTCGGCCGCGGTAGGTGAATCCACTGGGTTGGTACAGATGGCCGGCTCCGTGCCATCAGCTTGCGGCCACACCGTGCTTATCGAGCGCCGCAGCTAGCTTTGCCGCTACATCTGGGGTCGCGACCTCACCGTCAGCGAACTCCACTGCCAGCCGGAACCGCAGCGTCAGATTGCCTGCCGCTGCCAGAACGTCGCCCATGCCCTCGACCAGTTCATTCAGCTGGCTGCTATCCAGCACGGCTTCACGGAATGCTGCCTTCGGCTTGGGCCCAGGCGCCTGGTCTTCCGCGAACTCCTTGGCCTTGGTCTCGCCCTTGGCTTTCGGCGCTTCCGGCAAGGCGATCTCGACAGCTGCGGCTTCGTGCGGTTGGCAGGGCCATGCGACGCCGCCAGGAACCACGCGAATGAAGCCGTAGTTCACCGCACCTGTGATCGCGGCTTCCACCAGCTTCCACGGCAGTGAGACGACCCCTCGCTGTCCGGCAACAGCCTGCTCGATCGAATGCACCGACGCCTTGCCATCGGTCCAGGCATCCGAGAGCGCCTCGGGCGTCAGCGATGAGACGTTGATCGGCTCAGGCGGTGCGCGCAGGGTCGCCGACTTGGATACGATGCCGGCCGGTGGCGTGTCGCCCCAAACGGACGCGGCGCCGCTGGTGATCCAGATGTTCCCGGCCTTCACAGAGGCACTCACTGCCTCCAGCACCTTCGCTTCCGGACAACGAGGGATCGGCTTCTCTTCGGTCCACCCCTCATCCGGATGGTCGATCGTCAGAGTGTGGCCGTCGAAGTAGGCAACGAGATCGGCGACCTTCAGGCCACTCTTCCAATCGAGCCCTTCGAGCTTTCCCGGGGTCAGCAAAGCGGGGTCGAGCGTATCCAGCATCGCGGCGCTGTTCTGTACGGCCTCGAGGCCATCATCCGTCAGGGCGGCCTCGTCAATCGGCATGCGCCACCAGGTCCGCGCACTTCCATCGGGCCGCGGCAACGACAGCACGTACAGGCCCTGCACACAGCCATTAGAGACCGTGTCCAGCAGATCCTTGCGCCGCAGCATTTTCGGCAGCTTCGGGCGCTCCGCAAAAGCACCGACGATGGTCTTCACCCGCCGCCGCTCCTCGTCCTCACGCCAGAGATCGAACCCGCTGGTCGAGCCCGGCAGGATCGCATCGGGCGTCAGCGGCAGGTCGGTGATGCGGGATTTCGGATCTTCCTTGATGGTCTGGAACAGCGGCTTGTTGGTATCCACCGTCACCTTGAAGGCGTGCACCACGTCATCGACACCACGCGTGACGACGATGCAGTAGGCCTGGCGGACCGCACCACTGATGTCCTTCTTGGAACCGGTGACTTCGCTGTCCAGTTTTGAGGAACGAACGGGGTCGATTGGCTGGCCCGAGAGCAGGCCCTTCACCTCCACCCACGCCAGGTGGTCCCTGACCTTCTCGTGGGCGATCGTCAGGCCGCCGCGGTCCGGTGCCGCGATGACGATGGCATTTTTCGCTGCCCGCGGATTCTGCGGTCCCGTCACCTCCTCGCAGAAGCGAACCGCCATGGCCGAGGGCTTGCCGGATTCAGACTGAGCGTTGGGTCCGAGCACCACATAACGAAACTCACTATCGCTCGGCACCTGATCCGGTCCAGTCGGCAGCTTGTGCACCTTCGCGCCCAAGGCCGTCGCGCCGGAATCCAGCCACTTGGCGGCCTTGATCTCTTCGAGAAGCATTTCGTCCACCGCCGTCTTAGGAACGCGGTTGACCTTCGCTTCGTCATGCATCTGCTTCAGGTTCGGCTGGAAGCCCAACCGCCAGGTCTTCGGAAGCCCCCGGTTCTCGGCGCTGGCGAGGTGCACTTCATCCAGGAACCAGGACCGCTCCGCCCAGGCCTGGATGCCCTTCTCAAGTGCGATCCGGTCGGGCTTGGCGGCGCCAGCCAAGGCGTACAGGTCGGTGATCCGGGCGTGGTTCGGCCCCTGCGGCTGAGAGTGCAAGAATGTGCCGACGACCGCCTGTTCGACCTCGCGGTGGGCGAGAGCCGGCAACTGCTCCTGGGCCTCCCGCGCGAAGCGCAGTTCCCTCTGCAGAATGGCAGCCCAATCCATTGGCTGGCCATCAACCCCATCGTGCCGGGCTACGCTAGCCAGATTGCCAAGCGCTGCGCACAGCTTCTCCTCTCCCGGGTTGCCAAGCAGAATGGAAGGGCCGGCGAGCGGCGCCATGTCCCAGGGCTCTGCGTCGCGCAGTGCAACCGCGAAAGTGCGAAGAATGCCCCGGGTGCGCTGGAATTGTTCCAGGCCGCTGGTCCAGCGGCTGTAGAACACCTCCATCATGGCCGGGTCGAAGGGGAAGCTGGCCAGATACTCCTTCTCACGATCCTCCCGCTGCTTCGGGGTTTTCGCGAACTCCGGATCCAATGCCGTGAGCGCCTTCACAACCGCCTGCACACTCGGCCTGAATGTGTTCGGGTCCTTCGTCGTCTCGGGGTCCAGCAGGCGGCGCCGCAGGATCTCCGCCACGTCGCTTTTGCCTACTGGCGTGAAGGCTTCATCTTCCGTGCGGCCCATAATGTTTGCCATGTCGGACAGAAGCTCACGTCCGAAGGCATCGTCACGATTCGGATCGCTGGCGCGCAATGACACAATCAGCGAAGCCGTATTGATCTTCGAAACTGCCTGCGTGAGCGACATGAGGAAGTTCAGGAACTCCTCCCGGAATTGCGCACCCTTCGTCTCGTGCTTCGCTTTCTCCGCCGCATACATCAACGTTTCGTCGAACAGAATCAGCACGGCCAGTCCTTCCCGGACCGGTAGTTGCAATACCTTCTCGATCAGCGGGCCGCGCGGCGGCGACTCGCGCTCGGCATCCTGTCCATCGGCATTCAGTGCGCGCAGACCTTCGGCACCAGCGAGCTGGAAGGCAATCACGCTCCAGGGGTGCTTCAGGGTTCGCTTTTCCCCTCCAGGGCCGATCGCCTCGACGCCGACCTCCAGATCCAGCTTGTCGAAGCACACCGCCGCAATGCGAGCCTTCGGCGGCTCGCCACCCATGGCCGCCTTGAACTCCTGCACTGCTGGCAGGTTGGGCAGGGCGGCCGGGTCCCGGAACAGGTGCGTCAGCGTGACCAGCGTGTGGGTCTTGCCGCCACCATAGGTCAGTTCAAGCTGGCGGATTGCCTTGTCGCTCTTGCCGCGCAACCGCTCGGCCGTGGCCGCAGCGATGTCGCGCTGCGCGCTGGTCGCATAGCTGAGCGAGAAGAACCTCTCAGGGTCCTCATAGATTGGGCGCTTGCCTGTGTGGTTCACCACATCGAACAGGTCGGCGGCGAATTCCTGCAGGGAGAGCGCGCCTGTCCGAACATCCTCGCGGACGCGGACAATCTGGCTCCAGGGCTTGGCGGCGGTGCCGGACATGGTTGTTCTCCCGGAGGGTCAGAGCAGGAGCGCTTGCGCTGGCGAGGAGACGCCGGCACGCGACCGCAGGTGGTTGCTGATGGATTCCAGGATCGGCGCTTCGTCGCCTTTACGATCCTTGTTAGCGAGCTCGATGAGGGCCTGGATGAGCTGCGCGAACAGCGCGTCGCGGGCCAGGCCCGCCTGGTCGAGGAAGGCATTGACCTTGGCGACGTCGCCCGCCTTCCAGAGCTGCATCAGGCGATGCGCGCGGTCGATCAGCGGGACGGGGCTGCCCCCGATACCCTCAAGCCCGAGTGTCTTGCGGCGGCGCTGGTCCCAACGGCGCAGGCGAACCTTGCTGCCAGTGCCTTCGCTCTCCGGCTCGTCCACCTCCTCGGCGTCATCGTCATCCTCGTCCTCCTCGACGGCATCGGATTTTCCGCCGGTGCGCGCCAGGATTTCAAAGCGATCGGCCAGGTCAGCATCCGAAAGACCACAGGACATCGCGTAGAGGATGCAGGCGCCGATGGGCGCCTCCGCCATACCAAAGCTGTCTCGGTGAAGGACGTAGTAGGTTGTGATGTCGTCCAGGCCACCGGGGTCGTCGCCTTCGGCGGCAGCCGGCTTCAGCACGCGGCCGACGGCGAATTCCACTACCAGGCGCCTCACTTCCCGCAGAAATTCGGCGACCGGTAGCGTCTCCGGTTGACCCGTGGTGGAGGTCTCCCGGCGCACCACCGGATGGCGGCTGTAGGCTTCCAGCGCCGGGCCAGTCGCGGCCCAGACGAAATCAGGTCCGCGGATATCCGCGTCCCAGAACCTATGCATCTGCTCCCGGATTTTTTGCCGCATCTCCGCCAGGACGGGGGTCGCGTAGCCGGGACGAGCTGTAGAGGGGCGCTTTCGGCAGACCAGCCACACCGAGGACGACAATGCAGCGGAGGCGATGGCGCGATTTCGGGCGCCACGCTCCGTCTGGATGGGGAGACTGCCATCCACGACAAAGCCAGCTCGGATCAGCGCGCTCACCAGCGTTTCCCAAGCATCTGGATTTTTGTTGGCGAAGACGATGACCAAAACACCGTCCGGCTTCAACGCGGCATGGCAGCGCTGGAAGACCTTCGCCATTCCATCCTCAAAGTTCTTCTTCGACGCGGCTGCGTTCCCACCAAACCGGCTCGAATCGTCGATCAGCTCGCCGTCACCAGCCTCGGCGTCCCACTTCGGACCAAGCGGATCGTGAAAATTCGCGTTAAATTCGTCGCTGAAGCCCCACAGTGCGCGGCGCAGCCATACTCGGAAGAAGTCCGCCAGATCAGAATAGGGGATCGCATCATAGTAAGGTGGGTCGGTAACGATCGCGTCGTATGTCCCACTGATCTGGAGGGCACTCTCGCAGGTGACCATTGGGACTTCCGCGGAGCGGGTCGCTACATCGAGATGTGCAGCCACCTTGCCGACCCACTCGACAGCACCACCGTAGTCGCCGGTAACGCCTGAGAATGGGTTGACCTCCGTGAAGTCCCATACGATCGGCAATGCGAAGCGGCCGAACGTGCCCCTGATGGTCTCTCGCAAAAGCGTCCAACTTGTTATGGAACTGCCAAAGTCAGCCATTCGATCGTTGGCAAGGGCCGAATACGCCCAGATGGCCTTGCACCAATCTGACGAATAGCCCTCCTCCTGGAGTAACGGCGGCAGGCGACGCACCACCTTTACGAAGGTGCCGAGTGCCATAAGCTGGCGCGGGGTGAACAGATCGCACCAACGGAGCAAACCGTAACCGCCAACCGAGAAGGCGCGTGCTGCGCCGCCGCCGCCCTTCGGTGTCGGTTCTGTCGGCAGCCCAAACGGCACATCGGCATAGAATGCCTCAACATCCGACATCTCGACTTGGGAAACAGCCAGTTCATGGTCGGTCGGTAGGCGGTACCCTTTCCCGTGCGGTCCATCCACGACGACCGCTGTCATGACCGCCCCGATACGCCCAGCTCGACCTTCGTATCGAAGATCGTCCATGGTCATGACGCCAGGACAGCAAGGACACTTGACGCCGGTGCGGGACATCGTGCCGCCGCCGAGCGCCTGATCAGCAGCCTTGCGCTGGGTGGAGTTACCAGCCGGCTCGGGCACACCGCCTCGCACGGCGAACACGACGCCATCGTTGGCCGCATTGGGCGCCATCTCCAGCACCACCCGCTTGTCGTCTCGCTTGCAAAGCCAGCGCGTCTTGAGCAGCGGGATGGTCGCCCGGCAAGATTTGCACGGCACCGTCTTCGCCCAAAGATAAGCCACTGTTGGCCGAGCGACCCAGCGCGGCGTCTTCGGGTTCCGCAGGTCCGAGGCACTCAAACCTGCATTCAACGCGGCGGCCGATTCGTCCGTCGGCACATCATGCGGCAGCAAGTGCAGCGGCTTCGACTCAACAGGCGTCCCCGGATCGAAATTCTGCCAGTGAGCATATGTCGGGTAGCGCAACGCGAGCTCCCGCCGCGCCTCTTCCAGAACCCAGTTCCCCCAGGCGCGCACCTGCCAGCCCAGCCCGGCCCGCTCCCACGGGCGATCGGCGTCGGCTAGCAAGTCATCCTGCACCTTCTCCCCCCGCCCGAGCGCGGTCATCCGCGCAACAGCCTGGTCCAGCCGCGCCCCCTTCAGCCCCTGGGCCTTGAGGAAGGCAGTTGCGAAACTAGCATCGCGCATCGCATGCGTCGGCAGCGGCAGGACCTGGCCCGCAAGGCGCTGAGGGTATTCCAAGGTGCATTTCAGGATAAACCAGGCGACCGGGTTGAGATCATTCGCCACAACCTCACAGCCCAACCGCATGGCCTCCAGCGGAATGGCGCCACCACCCGCGAAGGGATCAAGCACCCGCGGCGCGCGGCCACCATGCGCAGAGCGGATCTGCTCGCGGAACCAGGCCATATCGTCACCGTTCTCCTGGCCCCACCAGAGGACGCCGCCGACACCCTCCACTTTGGTGGTATCGACCTTCTTCCCGGCTTCCGCCTTGGTCTGCTTTTTGGCCCTCAACCCGCCGCCGAGCCGGCGCACCAGCGTCTTGCGCGCCTCATCCTCGCCGGGATCCGGCAGCAGCGCGGCGGCGATGGCAGCCCTGGATGCGGCAAGCGGGCGGCGGGCCGGCCACAGGTGGAGCGTGGAGATATGCCCATGCCGCATGTTCTTCTCATGCAGTGATGCGGCGGAGGCCTGGCGCAGCGGAAAGGCCGTCTCGATCAGTCGCTTGTCAGCCATGGTGCGTCAGTCCTTCTCGGCCTTGGCGCGGATGTCCCCGGCCGTGAATGTCATCCCGCCCTTCGCCGCGCCCAGCAGGCGTGTGAATGGGTCCTGCACGCGCAGCAGGGTCGGTTTCGGTGTTGCGCAATCGAGCACGACATAGAGCCAGTAGCGCTCGCGCAGATTGACAGCCTTGGCCCACTCGTTCTGCGTCATGAAGACCTCGCCGCGATCAGCGCGGCCCTTCACCTCAATGCAGCGCACCGCATCGGCCGGGCGCTCGGAGAGGAGATCGAAGCCGGGAAAATCGGACAGGCCCGCAGCGCGGGCGTGCGCGGCGGTGGAAACGTCTCGCACCCGGGCATTTGCGTTTTCCTCATGCGCCGTCGCCAGCTTCACCGCGACGGCTTCCACCTCCGCGTCGAAGCGCATCGCATCCTCGGCGTCGACCGAGGGGATGATCAGCGCGTGGGCGATGAAGCGCACGGGGCCGAGCGCGACCTGGCCAGGCTCGGCTCGGATGGCGGCCAGCCGGACCTCCCGGACCTTCGACAGGGCGGAGTGCCGCGTCTTCACCAACTCAAGCTGTTCGGCTGCCTGCTTCCGGCCTTCCTGCACCGCGGCGCGCAGCCGATTACGGGCACGCAGAAGCTCAGAGTCCTGCCGGTTGAAGCCAGCCTTCACCAGATCCAGACGCTCGGGCAGGTCGGCTTCGATGGCATCCCGGTGCGCGGCGACCAGGCCGGCGCCGGCCACATCAGTCAGCCATTCGCCCGCTTCACGGAGCAGCCGCAGACATTCGCGACCCACGGGATAGGCACCGGGCTTCACGCCCGTCGCGCCGCGCAGCAGGAGCAGCCACTCAACAGGGCATTCCTGGACCGTCCCGTCGGCCTCCTGCTTGAGGCCAACCAGGCGGTGCTCCAGCACATCCTCGCCGCCGGGGCCACGGCGCAAAATGGTGAGTGTGGCCATGTGGAAGAGGGATGCTTCCTTCGCGTGCGGGTCCACGAATGCCGCGCCACGCAGGGCGTCCGGGCCGAACCGCTCCTGCACCTCGCCGGCAATCGCGTCGAAGACCGGCTCTCCCGGATGAAGCCAGATGGCCTCCTCGCCGAAGGCGGGCCGACGCACCATGAGGCGTTGACGCGCCGCGGACGGGTAGATTTCGATCTCAGGCGCAATCGCGTCCATTGCGCCCTGGCGCTTCACGGTGAATCGGAAGCCGGAGGCGGTATCGCCCTGCATCCCCAGACCTAGAAGCGGCGCCGAGCGCTCCACAAGCCGTTGCACATAGCCCGGCATGAGACGGAGGTAGCGCTCGCGCTCAATATCCTCGCGCATCGCAGGCAGGCTGGCCTTGACCTCGCCGCCCGCCCCGAAAAGCGCATGTTCCTTCGCCTCAAGAGCGCGGACCTGCTCGATCGTTAGGGCGCCTTCGATGCCGTCAGCGACGTCCTCGCCGCGGATGGCGGCGTCCAGATAGGATTTGAGCGACACGTTCTCGAACAGCCGCCCGATGACGTCGAAGACCTTGTCGGAGCCAAGCTCCTTGCGAATGGTCTCCATCTTGTCGAGCAGGGTCTTCATGACCCTGCCTTCGCGCGTCTTCCAGGCAACCAGGTTCGCGATGTAGACGGCGTCCTTCTTCTGGCCGTAGCGATGGATGCGGCCCATGCGCTGTTCGAGGCGCGCCGGATTCCAGGGCACGTCGTAGTTCACCATCAGCCAGCAGAACTGGAGGTTCACGCCCTCGCCGGCAGCGTCGGTGCCGATCAGGTATTTCGCGCCGCCGTCCTCGATTGGCTTGCGGAAGAACTCGACCTGGCGGTCGCGCTCTACATAGTCCATGGCGCCATGGAGCTGCGCGACCTGGCCGGCGAAGCCGAGCCGCTCGAGCTGTTCGGTGAGGAAATTTGCGGTGTCCCGGTGCTCGGTGAAAACCAGCATCTTCTCCTGGGCGAAGCGCGGGTCCTTCATGGTGTCGAGCAGCCTGGAGAACTTCGAATCGTCGCCCGCATCGAGCAGGTCTTGCGCCATCTGGCGGAGGCCCAGAACGCGATCGCGCTCCATGATGAGGTCGGCCAGATTCTCCGTCACCAGTGCGCCGAGGGTCTCGGTCTCGCTTGCCTCGACCGCTTCGGCTCCGTCGCCCGCATCATCGTCCGCGGTCGCCGCGGCGAAGAGGTCGAGCTCGTTGTTCTCGGCCTTCTTCTGCAAATCCCGCTGGGCCCGCCGCACCGCTTCGAGGCCATTCTCCTCGATCGCCTTGATCGCGGCGGCGAGCTTCTCGGCGCGGCGATCGAAGGACCGCTTCAGCGCGAAGGTTGATGAGGCGAGGCGTCTTTGGAACACCGCCATGGCGAGCCTGGCAGCGGAGCGGTTGAGCGTCGATGCCTTGTTGTAGATGTCGCGGATGTATTTGCTCGTATCGTCGTACAGCTCCTGCTCGCTGCCCGGCCCCTGCGAAAGGTCGAAGCCCAGCGTGTCGCAGTTGCGCTGCGGGTAGAGGGGGCTGCCGTCGAGCTTGACCATCTCTTCTTTGGTGCGGCGGATGAAATGACGCGCACGGCGTTCGGCCGGAAACTCCGCCAGTGCCTCCGGTGTGCTGAGCGCATCCGGCTCCAGCAGGCGCCAGAGCGCAAAGTAGGGATATGGCTTGCCCATGTGAGGCGTTGCGGTGAGGAGCATGATGGACTGCGGCGCCCAGCCGAGCTGGAAGTCGGGGTCCTCGGAGACGATCCCCGCGAGCGCCTCGGCCATCCGGTAACGGGTGGTTTTCCGCACCGTCATGTCGATCGGATCGCGATCGGCGGAAAGCTTGTGCGCTTCGTCAAACACCACGAGGTCGTAGCCGTGACCCGCCAGGCCGGCCTCGCGCAGCCGGGCGAATGTGCCCTTGGACCGCAGCGTGTCGAGGCTGACGATGGCGAAATTGGCGTCTGGCTCCATGAAGGGGTTGCCCTTCGCGGCTTCGCTCCCGCGGATGATGCGCGCCTGAATGCGGAACAGCGTCCGCATCTCCCGCTGCCAGTTGCCGACCAACCCGGCCGGGGGAACCACGAGCACGCGCTGGATAAGCCGGCGGGAAAGCAGCTCGCGGATCGCCAGACCGGTCATGATGGTTTTGCCGGCGCCGGCATCATCGGCGAGGAGAAAGCGGATCGGCCAGGACTTCAGGATGCGGTCGTAGACCGCGACGCGCTGGTGGGGCAGCGGATCGATCAGCGAGATCTCGGTCGCGAAGGTCGGGCTGGCGAGATGACCGGAGGACAGGCGGGCCGCTTCGGCCACCGCTGCCACGGCTTCGGGATTCGCGCCGAAATCAAGCTGGAGGTGGTTGCCGGGCGACTGCCCGATTGTTCCAATCGGCGCAGCCTCCTGGCCATCGAGTTCCTCGATGCGTGCCCAGGCAAGCTCGGTAGGCTCGTTTTGCCCGTTCTCCCAGCGGCTGATCGTAATGGGAGACACCCCGACGAGCGCGGCAAATTCCGGCTGCTTCAGCCCCATGCTGCGGCGTAGCGTCTTGATCCGCTGCTGATAGTCAAAGGGGACCGGCATCGAAGGCTCCTGGTTCGGAGCCGATATTTAGCGCGTGTTAAGTCACGCTGCAAGGGGCGTGATGCGTCAGATGCTAAAATGCGGCTCCCGAACCAAAGTCGTTCTGCGCAAGCAGTTAGGAACGACAGAGGTGGTGGGTCGGCACCGTGACCTCCTAGCCACCTTGCCACTGATTTCGTTGTATTTTCCACTCGACGGAAAACGGCTCCATCAGTCCCGGCAGGGTCATCCTCTCCGGCTGCCGCGCGTCCAGGATCGCCTCGACGATGTCCGGGGCCAGCAGCGTCAGGCGCAGCAGGCGCGAGACGTAGGACGAGTTGATCTTCTCGGCCGCTGCCAGTTCGTTGATCGTGCCGTACCGGCCCGCCTCCATCATCCGCCGCCACCGGAACGCCCGGGCCAGCGCCTTGACCAACGTCGTGTCGGCCGCCGACGTGCCGCGTGGCGTGATGCCGCCCGGCGGCAGCACCAGCTTCCGTCCGCCCCGCGGCTTCCGGACGGCCAGCGGCACCCGGACGGTCAGCATCTGCGCAGTACCGGTCACGCTGCTGCCCGCGCTGCTTCGGCGGGCGCCGCCAGGTCGCGCGCCAGGCTTGCCAGTCCCTCCAGCTTCAGC
>JAIEPJ010000267.1 GCA_019749835.1 Phreatobacter sp.
GGTGGAGGCGGTCGTCTTCCAGATCCGCGGCCCAAGGGTGCTGGCGGCGCTGGCCTGCGGCGCGGCGCTGGCGGTGGCCGGGGCCGCCTTCCAGGGCCTGTTCCGCAATCCGCTCGTCTCGCCCGACATTCTCGGTGCGTCGTCGGGGGCAGCGCTCGGCGCCGTCCTCGCCATTCTCCTGTCCTTCGGTATCTTCGGCATCCAGGCGGCGGCCTTCGCCGGTGGCCTCGTGGCGGTGGCGGCGGTCTATGCGGTGGGCTCGACGATCCGTTCCGGCGATCCGATCCTGACGCTGGTGCTGACCGGCGTCGTGCTGGGCTCGCTGCTTGGCGCCGGGGTCGGCCTCGTCAAGGTTCTCGCCGATCCCTACAACCAGCTGCCTGCGATGACCTTCTGGCTGCTCGGCTCGCTCTCGGCCACGAGCCCGGCCGATCTCGTTCCGCTCATCGCGCCGGTCGTGCTCGGCGCCATCGTGCTGATGGCGCTGCGCTGGCGGATGAATGCCCTGTCGCTGCCCGAGGAGGAGGCCCGCGCCCTCGGCCTGCCCACCGGCATGCTGCGCGTCGTCATCATCGCCGCGGCGACGCTGACCACCGCAGCAAGCGTCGCCGCGGCCGGCATCATCGGCTGGGTCGGGCTCGTCGTGCCGCATCTCGCCCGCTTCCTCGTCGGGCCGGATTTCGGCCGGCTGATCCCCGCCTCGGCCGTGCTCGGTGGCGGCTACCTCCTGCTGATCGACACGCTGGCGCGCACCCTCGGTCCCGTCGAGGTGCCGCTGGGCATCCTCACCGCGGTGATCGGAACGCCCTTCTTCATCTGGCTCCTCGCCTCCTCCCGCGGCGGCTGGTCATGACCCTCGCCGCCCAAGATCTCGCCTTCGGCTATCGCGGCCATCCGGTGGGCCGGGGTGTCACGCTGGAGATCGGAGCGGGCGAGGTGCTTGCCCTGCTCGGGCCCAATGGCGGCGGCAAGACAACCCTTCTCAAGACGATGCTCGGGCTGCTGCCACCGCAGGACGGGACGGTGAACCTCGACGGACGGCCGCTGGCCGCCCTGACCATCCCCGAGCGGGCGCGGCTCGTTGCCTATGTGCCGCAGAGCCACCAGGGCACCTTCGCCTTCACCGCCTTCGACCTGGTTCTGATGGGCCGCACCGCCCATGGGGGGCTTTTCGCCCGGCCGGGAACGCGAGACCGCGCCGTCGCCGCCTCCATGCTGGAGCGTCTCGGCATCGCCCATCTCTCGGACCGGCCGGTGACCATGATCTCCGGCGGCGAGCGCCAGCTCGTCCTGGTGGCGCGGGCGCTGGCCCAGGAGCCGCGCTTCATCGTCCTCGACGAGCCGACGGCGAGCCTCGACTTCGGCAACCAGGGCAAGGTGATGCGGCAGATCCGCCAGCTCGCTGCCGACGGGCTCGGCGTGCTGTTCACGACGCATGATCCGAACCAGGCTCTGGGGCATGCCGACCGCGTCGCGCTCCTGCGCGACGGCGGTGTCATGGCCGTTGGGCCGGTTGGCGAGGTGCTGTCGCAAGAGCGGCTCGCGGCGCTCTATCGCGCGCCGGTGGAGACCGTCGTGGAACCGGGCGGGCGGACGGCCTTCCTGCCGGGGTGACTGGTCGTTGCCGCTCTCTCCATGGAGATCGCCCGAACCTCACCCGTTATGCCCGGCCTTGTGCCGGGCATCCACGAATTTTCAGAGGGCGGTGGTCAAGTCGTGGATGCCCGGGATAAACCCGGGCATGACGGAGAGCGGGCGCCCTTCGGTCGACGAGCCTCGGCCGCCCTTCACTTCGCCTTGGGGTCCAGCGCGTCGCGCAGGCCGTCGCCGAACAGGTTGAAGCTCAGCACCGTGATGAAGATGGCGATACCGGGGAAGATCGCCATCCACGGCGCGTTGGACAGGAAGCGCTGGGCGACGTTGAGCATGGAGCCCCAGGAGGGGGCGGGGGGCTGCTGGCCGAGGCCGAGGAAGGAGAGCGAGGCCTCGGCAATGATCGCGGTGGCAATGGTCAGCGTGCCCTGGACGAGGAGCTGCGGCATGACATTGGGCAGGATATGCCTCAAGGCGATGCGGATCTTGGTGTTGCCCACGGCGCGGGCCGCCTCGACATAGTCCTCCGTCTTGATCGACAGCACCTGGCCGCGGGTCAGCCGCACGAAGACCGGCGTCGCCGTGATGCCGATGGCGATCATGGCGTTCTGCAGCGAGGGGCCGAGGAAGGCCGCCAGCGCGATGGCGAGGATCAGGAAGGGGCAGGCGAGCATGGCGTCGGTGACGCGGGAGATCAGCGCGTCGGTCCAGCCGCCGACATAGCCGGCCAGCAGCCCCAGCGGCACGCCGGCGACGATGGCGATGGCAACGGAAATCACGCCGGCGGATAGCGAGGCGCGGGTGCCGTAGACCACCCGCGAGAAGATGTCGCGGCCGACCTCGTCGGAGCCGAACCAATGGGCGAGCGAGGGGGCCTGGCGCACGGCGCGCCAGCTCTGCTGCGTCGGGTCGTGGGTGGCGATGAAGGGGGCGAAGATGGCGAGCAGCGCCAGCAGCACCAGGAGGACGAGCGCCACCATGGCGGTGCGCCGCTTCTTCAGCCGCCGCCAGGCGCGGGCGCCGGGGCTCTCGAAGGTCTCGCGCACGGGAGCGCCGACGCCGGTCGAGGTGAGGGCCATGGCTCAGGTCCTCAGGCGCGGGTTGGCGAGGATATAGCCGATATCGGCCAGCAGATTCAGCACGATATAGGTGGTGGCGGTGACCAGGACGACGCCCTGCACCACGGCATAGTCGCGGTTGAACACGGCGTCGACGATGAGCTTGCCGAAGCCGGGAATGGAGAAGATCTGCTCGGTGAGCACCGCGCCGGACAAAAGCGTGCCGAATTCGAGCGCGCCGAGGGTGATGACCGGGGTCAAGGCATTGCGCAGGCCATGTTTGAGAATGACCGTGCGCTCGTCCAGCCCCTTGGCGCGGGCGGTGCGGACATAGTCGCTTTCCATCACCTGCAGCATGGCGGCGCGGGTGTGGCGCATGATGACGCCGGCAAAGGAATTGCCGAGGACGAAGGCCGGCATGATCGTCGCCGCCATGGAGGCCCAGAAATCCTCGAAGGGCGAGACATAGCCCGATGCCGGCAGCCAGCCGAGCTGCACCGAGAACAGGAAGATCAGCATGATCCCGAGCCAGAAGTTCGGCGTCGAGATGCCCCAGAGGGCGACGACGTTCACCACATAGTCCCAGGCGGTATCCTTCTTCACCGCCGAGATGATGCCGGCGGGAATGCCGATGCCGAGGGTGAAGATCATCGCCATGACGGCGAGCTGGATCGTGACGGGAAGTTTCTGCGCGACGAGGGTCGACACCGGCTCGGACAGGCGCATGCTCTCCCCGAGGTCACCCTGGAAGACGCCGCCGATCCAGGCGAGGTACTGGATCGGCAGCGGCTGGTCGAGCCGGTAGCGTTTGCGGATCTGCTCGATCACCTCCGGGTCCTTCTCCTCGCCCGCCATGACGAGCGCGGGATCCCCCGGCAGCAATTGCTGCAGGAGGAAGATCAGCACCGACACGAAAAAGATGGTCGGGATGAGCTGGATGAGCCTTCTGGTGATGAGCGTGAACATGGCCGGCCGTCAGTTGCCGCGGAACTTCAGGCCGACGACCCGCACCAGACCGTCGGGCAGGGCCTGGAAGCCTTCCAGGCGGGCGGAGTGCACGATGACCACGGGGCGGTGGTAGAGATAGACGATGCCGCCCTCGGCGAGGAGGATCTCGGTCAGCTTCTCGTAGATCGCCTTGCGTGCTGCCGGATCGGTCTTGGTCCGCGCTTCATTGAGGAGCGCGTCGGCCGCCGGGTTGCAGTAGCCCGAATAGTTCAGCGGCTGGCGGCAGCCGTGGAACGAGAACAGGTTGCCGTCCGGATCGGTGCGGCCCGACCAGTTCAGCATATAGGCCTGATAGCGGCCCTGTTCGGCCTCCTGCAGCGAGGTCGCGAACTCGGTGACGCGGATCTTCAGGTCGAAGCCGGCCTCCGCCGTCATGGCCTGGAGCACTTCGGCGATCTGCCGCACTTCCGGGTTGTTCGGCACCATGAAATCGATGGCGAGGGGGCCGGTGACGCCGGCGGCCTGCATCAGTTGGCGGGCCCGTGCGACATCGCGCTGCGGCACGGGGAAGCGGGACTGGTAATAGGGGTTCTGCGGGTTGATCCACTGATTGCCGGGCATCGCCGAGCCGTTGAAGACGACCTGGTTCAGCGCCTGCCGGTCGATGGCCAGCGAGAAGGCCTGGATGATGCGCGGGTCACGACCGAAGGACTGCCGGCCGGCATCGGACTTGGCGAGATTCAGCGTCACGCCCTGGTAACCGAGGTCGACGCCGACGGCCATGCGCAGCTGGGCATTGGTGCGGATCTGGGGAATGTCGGTGGCGAGGGCCCGCTCTATCAGGTCGAGTTGGCCCGAGCGCAGGTTGGCCAGACGCACGGTGGCGTCGGCGATGGGGCGATATTCGATCCGGCCGATGGTGACCTGGTCCTTGTTCCAGTAGTCGGCGAAGCGCTCGACGACGATGCGGTCCTGCTGGACGCGCTCGACGAAGCGGTAGGGGCCGGCGCAGACGGGCGTCGAGCCGAAGCGCTCGCCGAGTTCGCGGGCGGCCTTCGGGCTGACCATCATGCCGGCGCGATCGGTGAGCTGCGACAGCAGCGGCGAGAAGGGCTGCTTCAGCACCAGACGCACGGTGAGAGGATCGACCACCTCGACCTTGTCGATGGCGGAGAGCTCGGGCCGGCGGAATGAGCCCTGCATGTTCATGTGGCGATCAAGGGAGAACCTCACCGCCTCGGCGTCCATGGCCTCGCCGTCATGGAACTTCACGCCCGGGCGGAGCTTGATGGTGACCGTCAGGCCGTCGGCCGAGGTCTCATGCGACAGGGCCAGTTGCGGGACGATGTTCAGCTTGTCGTCGATGTCGAAGAGCTTGTCGCAGATCGAGGCGAAGACGATGCGCCCGACATAGGTGCGGCCGCGGGTCGGGTCGAGAACGTCCGGGTCCTCGGCGAGGCCGATGCGCAGCACGGATTGCTGGGCGGCGGCGCCGGTCAGCGAGGCTGCGAGAAGGAAGGCACTGGCCGTCCAGGTGAGTGTCCGTCGCAAGGTGGTCATGGGTCCTGTCCTCTGTCGGTTCGGCGCGTGGCGCGCTCTTCTGGGGGTGATGGGTGGTCGGGTCAGCCGCTCGCCTCGCGGGCGAGTGCCGCCTCGATGGCGGCGTTGATGAGGTCGCGGTCGATGGTGCCGGTCAGGTCGCGGCGGGTGGCGAGAAGAGCGTTGAAGTGCTTGGCGCGCTGGCGCCAGACCTGTTCGAGACGGTCGAGTTCGGCCAGCGGCTCTGCGTGGTCGTCGACGCGCAGCGACAGAAAGGGATAGTCCTCGGTGGTGTGGATGAGGAGGGCGGCCGACTGCTTGCCGCGCTTGTCGCCACCGGCGGCTTCGCCCGCCTGCATGGCGGTGATCAGCCGCCGCGGGAAGGGTAGGGCGGCGCTCGCGGCAAAGACGCGGGCCGTCTCGGCGATCACCTCGGGCCCCGCCAGCATGTTGCCGGCGACCGAAAATCCGTCGTGAACCGCGTGGCCGCACCAGTCGATGCAGTCTGCACCCGTATGGGCGGCGAAGCCGCCGGCACTGTCCATGATGTGGACCTGACGGTGGCCTGCGCCGCGGTCGGAAGCGAGCAGGACGCGCAGCACCTCTGCTGCCGGCAATCCCTCGCGCAGCAGCCTCAGGCCCCGCGGGCCGTAGGTGAGATTAGCGAGAGCCTGGGTGGCGACCGCGCCGTGATCGGAATCGACATGAGGAACGATGGACCCCACGGCGAAGGCGCGCGTCGCCACCGCGATGCCCTTGGCGCCGGTTGCCTCGTCCTTGGCGATGATCGACCAGGTCATGGCGCGCTCCTCATGGCGTTGTCCTCATCGTCCGATCGCATAGGCCTGCATGCCGCGCGGATTGGCGGCGGCCTTCAGGCGGTGGCCCTCCTTCCGCGCAGCGGTGAGCCGGCCTTCCGACCAGGCGCCGCCGATCTCGACCTCGTGGCCGCGGCGGCGGAGTTCGTCGATGGTCGCCTGCGGGAAGCGGCTCTCGACGACGATGACGCCGGGCCGCGAGGTGCGCGGCCAGAAGGAACCGGGAAAATGCTCGGTATGCCAGGCGGGGGCGTCGATCGCCTCCTGCAGGTTCATGCCGGCATGGACATGGCGCAGGAACATCTGCGGGATCCACTGGTCCTGCTGATCGCCGCCGGGCGAACCCCAGGCGAGGTAGGGGGCGCCGTCACGATAGGCGAGGGTGGGGGTGAGGGTGGAGCGCGGGCGCCGGCCGGGCTGCAGGGCCGCGGGGTGGCTCTCGTCGAGCCAGAACATCTGGGCTCGGGAGCCGAGGCAGAAGCCGAGATCGGGGATGATCGGCGAGGATTGCAGCCAGCCGCCGGAGGGGGTCGAGGAGACCATGTTGCCCCAGCGGTCGATGATGTCGAAATGCACGGTGTCGCCGCGCGTCACCCCGTTGGGATCGGTGTCGATGTCGCCGACGGTCGGCTCGCCGGCGCCCGTGGCCCCCACCGCCACGCGCTTGCCCGAGGCGATCCGGGCATCGACCCTGCCGCCGGCCCCGGCGATCGTGCCCGGCCGCAGCTCCAGCGAGGCGGTGTCGCCGATCAGCTTGCGGCGCTCGGCATTGTAGGCATCGGAGAGCAGGGTCGCGATCGGCACGTCGACGAAGGCGGGGTCGCCGTAGAAGGCCTCGCGGTCGGCGAAGGCGAGCTTGGCGGCCTCGGTGACGACATGGACGAAATCCGGGCCGGTCACCGGCATGGCGTCGAGGCCCATGCCGTTCACCAGCGCCAGTTGCTGCAGACAGGCGAGGCCCTGGCTCCAGGTCGAGGGCTTGAAGACGCGGAAGCGGCCGTAATCGAAGTGGATCGGCGCCTCGACCGAGGCCGACCAGGTCGCCATGTCCTGGCCGGTGAGGACGCCGCGATTGTGCTGTCCGGTGACGTCGAAGACCGCTTCGGTGCGGCAGTAGCGGTCGATGGCCTCGGCGACGAAGCCCTGGCTCCAGATATGGCGGGCGCGGGCGATCTCCTCCTCGCGGGTGCCGCCCTCGCAGTCGCGCAGCACGCGCTCATAGGTCTCGGCGAGCTTCACGTTGGTGAAGAGGTCGCCGGGCTTCGGCACCTGGCCGCCGGGCAGATAGACCGCCGCGGAGGAGGGCCAATGCTCGCGAAAGAGACCCTCTACGGTGGCGATGGTCTCGGTGATGCGCGAGACGAGCGGGTAGCCGTGGCGGGCATAGAAGATGGCGGCCTCCAGCACGTCGCGCGGCCGCATGGTGCCGTAGTCGCGCAGCATCAGCATCCAGGTGTCGAAGGCACCAGGGATGCAGGTGGCGAGGAGGCCGGTGCCGGGCACGAGGTCGAGGCCGAGGGAGCGGTAATGCGCGATGGTGGCACCTGCCGGGGCCGGGCCCTGGCCGCAGATGACCTCCACCGCCTCCTTCTTCGCATCATAGAGAATGACCGGCACGTCGCCGCCGGGGCCGTTCAGGTGCGGCTCGACGATCTGCAGCGTGAAGGCCGCGGCGCAGCCGGCATCGAAGGCATTGCCGCCGCGCTCGAGGATGCCCATGGCCACAGCCGAGGCGATCCAGTGCGTGGTCGTCACGACGCCGAACGTGCCGTCGATCTCGGGCCGGGTGGTAAAGCGGGACATGGTCCGGGGTCATCCTTCCAAGCCCTCGCCGGGACACGGCGCGGGACTGCCTTCGCAAAGTCTTGTATCATAAGCAAGACATGAGCCAAGCCCCGGAACGTGAGGCTCCTCAGCCCTTGAATGCCAGTCCGCCGTCGATATCCAGCGTCGCTCCGGAGACATAGCCACAGGCCGGAGAGGCGAGGAACGCCGCCGCATTGGCGATTTCCTGGGGATCGATGAGGCGGCCGAGCGGCAGGTCGGTGAGCATCTCCTCCCAACGGCTGTCGTCGCCGAAAGCGTCAATTGCCCTTTGTTTGGACAGCGAGATGATGCGGTCGGTGCGGGTCCCGGCGGGGTTGATGCCGAAGATGCGGACGCCCCATTCCTGTGACTTGCCGCCGGCCGCGCCGGTAAACGCCATCAGCGCCGCATTGCCGGCGCCGCCGCAGACATAGTTGTAGCGCGGGAGGCGGCCGGCCATGCCGATGATATTGACGATGACGCCGCCGCCACGGCCCTTCATGCCCCCGAGGGCCAGCTTGGTCAGGTGGATGTAGCCCATCACCTTGAGCGCCCAGGCTTCCTCCCAGGTCTCCATGGAGAGGTCGAGCAGGCCGCCGGCGGGAATGGCGCCGGCATTGTTGACGAGGATGTCGGCGTCGGTGTGGTTGGCCCAGAGCGCCTCGCGGTCGGCAGCGCGGGAGAGGTCGGCAGTGGTGATCTCCACCGGCCCCTGGTGGCGGGCCTGGATCTCCGCGGCGGCGGCGGACAGCCGGGCGGCGTCGCGCGCCACCATGACGACATGCGCGCCCTCGCGCGCGAAGACCTCGGCGCAGGCGCGCCCGATTCCCTTCGAGGCGCCCGTGACGATGACCTTCTTGCCGGCGAGACCGAGATCCATGGTCTTGCTCCCTATTCGCCCTTGAAGGCGGGCAGGCGCTTCTCGAGGAAGGCCTTCTGGCCCTCCTTGTAGTCGGCCGAGGCGAAGCAGCGGGCGACGAGGGCATCGACGGCCTCGGCGTCCTGATCGGCTTCGGGCCGCGACAGTTCGACCAGCGAGCGCTTGATGGCGGCGAGGGTCAAGGGCGCATTGGCCGCGACCGTGGCGAGATAGGCCTTCACCTCGGCCTCGAAGCTCTCGCGCGGCCAAGCGCGATGGATGACGTTGGCGCGCTCGCCGTCGGCGGCATCGAGGATGCGCGCCGAGATGAGGATGTCGGCGACGGCGGCCGTGCCGAGCTTCTTCACCATCATCTTGATGCTGGAAAAGCCGTAGCCGAGCCCGAGCCGGGCGGCCGGCACGCGGAAGCGGGAATCGGCCGTGGCGAAGCGCAGGTCGCAGGTCAGCGCCAGGGCGCAGCCGCCGCCGAAGCAGATGCCGCGGATCACGGCGATCGTCGGCTTGGCGGCATCGTGGATGGCGGCCATGCCGTTGGCCACCGCCTCGTCATAGGCGCGCACGGCCTCCTCGCCGGTGCGCTTG
The DNA here is from genome assembly GCA_019749835.1 of Phreatobacter sp. GTDB lineage: Bacteria > Pseudomonadota > Alphaproteobacteria > Rhizobiales > Phreatobacteraceae > Phreatobacter. The sequence continues at coordinate 9,225 of JAIEPJ010000267.1, forward strand.
GCGCCGAACTGGGAGATGTCCGCGCCGGCGCAGAAAGCCTTGTCGCCGGCGCCGGTGACGACGATGACGCGGACGGAGCGATCCTCCTCCGCCCGTTTCACCAGGCCCGGAACGCTCGACCACATGTCGAAGGTCATGGCGTTCATCTTGGCGGGCTGGTCGATGGTGAGCGTGGCGATACCGTCCGCCACGGCATAGCGGACGGAGGGCGTGTGCAGGGCGGGTTCGGTCACGGCATGTCCTTTCAGGCGGAAATCAGATGATCCGGGCGGCGCGCAGGCGCGCCACGTCACCGGTCGAATAGCCGGCCTCGGCCAGCACCTCGGCGGTATGTTCTCCCGGCTCGGCCACCGGGGTCTCGATGGCCGGCGGGGTGCGCGACATGACGAGGGGCTGGGCGATCAGCCGGATGTCGCCGCGCGCATGGTGATGGATCGGCACGGCCATGCCGAGATGGTCGACCTGCGGATCGGTGAAGACCTCGTCCATGGTGTAGATCGGCCCGGCCGGGACACCTTCGCTCTCCAGCCTGTCCAGCCAGTGCGCCGTCGGCCGGGTGCGGAAGAGATCGCCGAGGAGACCCATCAGCGCCGGCCGGTTGCGGAAGCGCAGCTTGGCCTCGGCATAGTCGGGATGGCCGGCGAGGTCGTCGCGCCCCACCGCCTTGCAGAAGCTCTTCCACTGGCCCTCGCCGCCGACGCCGACATTGATGTAGCCGTCGGCCGTCGGCAGCACGCCCATGGGCGTGGAATGGGGATGATCATTGCCGTTCTGCGGCGGTACCTTGCCGTCGACCGTATAGACGGCGGCCTGGAAGTCGCACATGGCGATCATCGCCTGCAGCAGCGAGGTCTGCACCCATTGCCCTTCGCCGGACTTCTCGCGCTCGGCGAGGGCGACCAGGATGCCGGTGGCGGCGTAGACGCCGGCAGCGGAATCGGCGACCGCGATGCCGGCGCGCATCGGCCCCTGGCCGGCATGGCCGGTGATCGCCATGAGGCCGCCCATACCCTGCGCGATCTGGTCGAAGCCGGCGCGTGTGCGGTAGGGCCCGGTCTGGCCGAAGCCGGACACGGAGGCGAGGATGATGCGCGGATTGACCGCCTTCAGGGTCTCGTAGCCGATGCCGAGGCGGTCCTTGACGTCGGGACGGTAGTTCTCGACCACGACGTCGGCGGTCTCGACCAGCTTCAGGAAGACGGCACGGCCCTCCTCGGTCTTGAGATTCAGGGTCAGCGAGCGCTTGTTGCGATGCAGGTTCTGCATGTCGAAGCCATGGCGATCGCCCGACATGTTTTCGTTCGGATCGACCCCGGGCGGGGCTTCGACCTTGATGACGTCCGCCCCGAAATCGGCGAGCACCCGGCAGCAGGTCGGTCCGGCGCGCACCCGGGTGAGGTCGAGGACGCGGATATGGTCGAGCGCGGTCGAGGGGCGCGGTCTGGGCATGGGCTGTCCGGGGGCAGTCTCAAGGGGAGGGCAGACTAGGATTGTTTCCGGGCCTTGCGGAAGGGGACAGGCGGCATGACAGGCCTCCCCTGTCGGGTCGTCGCCAGGCGGGGTCGTCTCCGGCGCTTGATCCAGCGCAGCGACCGCTGCGGCGGCCGCATGCATGGATGGTGCTTCATCCACGATGGAGGAAGCCATGCTCGCCAGGACTCCTGCCCACCCCCGGTACGACAAGCCGCAAGACGCTGCCGATGCGGTGACCTTCGCCGCCACCATGCCGGCCGTTGCCTCGGCGATCGGCGCCGAGCTCCGCGATTTCGCTGCGGAACGCCTCAAGGCCCATGCCGAGCGGATCCGCGCCTGGTCAAAGGTCGGCTCGCCGCTTGAATTCATCGAGGTGGAACTGCGCTTCGCCGTCGAGACCATGGGCGTCTATGCCGACGAGGCGATGCATCTGCAGGAGGTCGCGCGCAACGCGGCGGCGGTGGTGGCTCCCGACGGGAAGGGCTGAACCATGGTCCCGCGCCATATCGCCGTCATCATCGGGCATCCCGACCCCGCGTCCGACAGGCTCTGCCGACAGATGGCGGCAGCCTATGCGAGCGGGGCCGAGGAGGCCGGCCATGCCGTCCGCACCCTCGACCTCGCGGTCATGGAGGTTCCCTATCTGCGGACCAAGGCCGACTTCGAGTCCGGGACCAGCGCAGGCGACATCGCCAGCGCACAGGAGACGCTGGCCTGGGCCGAGCATTGGCTCATCGTCTATCCGCTCTGGCTCGGCTCGATGCCCGCCCTGCTCAAGGCCTTTCTGGAGAATGTCTGCCGCCCCGGTTTCGCCTTCCGCTACCGGGACAAGGGTCTCGCCGACAAGCTGCTGACCGGCCGGACCGCCCATATCGTCATGACGATGGGAATGCCGGCCTTCGTCTATCGCTGGTTCTTCCTCGCCCACAGCCTGCGGGCGCTGAAGCGCAACATCCTCGGTTTCATCGGGGTGAAGCCGGTGCGGGACACGATCATCGGCATGGTCGAGGGCCTGACTGCGGCCAAGGTCGCGGCGCTCTTGGCGCAAATGCGCGCCGCCGGCGCCGCCGCCCGCTGAGCGCTCCCCGCGAGGCCGTGCCGCACGTCATGCATGGCCTGCGGTCTGGTCGCGGTGCGCCAAGTATGGTTTTGTGCCGCCCCCGATGCGGACCGGGCGGACCTCTCGTCCGAACCGGTCCTTCGACGTTCGTGCGAGGAGGCTAGGCCCATGACCACCGTGTTCCGCAATTTCATTGCCGGCGAGTTCGTTTCTCCTGCCAAGGCCGCGCCGAACCTCAATCCGTCCAATACCAACGAGGTCGTCGGCGACTATGCGCAAGGCGGCGTCGAGGACCTGAAAGCAGCCGTCGCCGCCGCCAAGGAGGCCTTCCCGGCGTGGAGCCGCTCCAATCCGCAACTGCGCTACGACGTGCTGATGAAGGCCTCGAACGAGGTGATGGCGCGCAAGGAAGAACTCGGCGCGCTGCTCTCCCGCGAGGAGGGCAAGACCCTGCCCGAGGGAATCGGCGAGGTGACGCGCGCCGGCCAGATCCTCTCCTTCTTCGCCGCCGAGGCGCTGCGCCTCAATGGTGAACTGGTCAATTCCATCCGCCCTGGTGTCGGTATCGAGATCACCCGCGAGGCGGTCGGTGTCATCGGCCTGATCACCCCGTGGAACTTCCCCATCGCCATTCCCGCCTGGAAGCTCGCCCCGGCGCTGGCCTATGGCAACACCGTCGTCATCAAGCCGGCCGATCTGGTTCCCGGCTCGGCCTGGGCGCTGGTCGACATCCTCAACCGTGCAGGCCTGCCGAAGGGCGTGCTCAACATCGTCATGGGCCGTGGCTCGGTGGTCGGTCAGGCGATGCTGGAACATCCCGATGTCGCCGCCATCTCCTTCACCGGTTCTGTCGCCACGGGACGGCGCGTGGCCGCGGCCTGCGTTGCCGCGACGCCGATGAAGAAGGTCCAGCTCGAGATGGGCGGCAAGAACCCGCTGGTCGTGCTCGATGATGCCGATCTGGCGGTGGCGGTGGAATGTGCCGCCAACGGCGCCTTCTTCTCGACCGGCCAGCGCTGCACGGCCTCCTCGCGCCTCATCGTCACCGAGGGCATCCACGACCGCTTCGTCGATGCGATGACCGAACGCCTGAAGGGCCTGGTGGTGGACGATGCGATGAAGGCCGGCACCCATATCGGCCCGGTGGTCGACGAGAGCCAGCTCGGCCAGGACGAGAAGTACATCGCCATCGGCCGCG